>JAMFSY010000122.1 GCA_026225555.1 Methylacidiphilales bacterium | reverse complement strand
GTGGGGCTGACGATCAGTTCCGCGATCAGTCTCCTGCCCACTTTGGACTTCATACGCGCGGACGCCAACTCGATGGGCTGGGGCAGCCAACTCGCCCTGATCGGCGCGCATAGCTACACAATTATCGCGCTCAGTAATTTCCTGGTCTGCTCCGCGTGGTACCTCGCGATGGCCTCTTTTTTCGGGCGCACCGTGCCCTTGCGGCGCCAGCAGGAAATCGATCTCTTTTTCAAGACCATGCACACCCCGCTCAGCTCCCGCGAGATCGAGGCCGAGGAAGGCGTAAGCCGGCAGTCCCGGCGGATCGGCAAAATGGCCCTCATCTGGGGTGGATTCATGTCCCTGCTCCTGCTCATCCCCAATGAACTCAGCGGAAGGGCCGCCATCGCTTTTTGTTCTCTCTTCGTTGCCGGAGTCGGAGCCGTTCTCACCTACACCGCCCGCCCCCGCCAGGCCTCCTCAAACCCTTTCCTGGCCGTGGAAGCGGCGCCGCTGGTGTTGGGAGAAATGGAAGAAAAGTGATTTGATCTCTATGAGTGAAGCTACTTTCAATCACAATTCGAATGCGACGGCCCCTTCGGTGGTCCAGGAGATTTCCAGGAAAAATCACCGACTGCTCTTTGCCATCAGTGAATTGGAGAGGAGTTTCTGCCCCATTGCCCTCCCCGTGGAGATAACCGACAGCGTCGACCTTCTCTTTTTCGATTATGAGAAGCGGGAGACCGACTGGGAGAAAGTATTGCTGGATTTCCGCCCCACTGTGCTGATTTCTTCCTGGTCGACTCCGGCCATTCCCGAGGCGTATGTGCGGGATCCCCGATGCAGCCTTGAATATGTCTGCCATATTTTTGGCTCGGTGCGCATGATCGTTCCCCGGCTGTTTCTGGAACAAGGAGGAGCGGTCACCAATTGGGGAAATATCGTCGCGGCCCAAGTCGCCGAACAGGCGCTCCTGCTGGCCTTGGGAGCATTGCGCAACATGCCGAACTGGAGGCAATTCGTCCGCACTCAAGGAACCCAGATTCGCAACTCCGCCAGCGAGCTCGGCACCCGAACATTGTTCGGCCAAAGCGTCGGAATCCATGGATTTGGCCGGATCGCCCGTGAGCTGGTTAAACTCTTGAAGCCCTTTCAACTCACCCTGTCTGCTTACTCGCCCGGCGTGCCTCCGGAGTTCATGCGGGCCCATGACGTCCAGCCCGCACCTTCGCTCAAGCATTTATTCGCCTCCAATCACGTGCTTTTCGAGTGCGAGGCTTTAACGCCGGAAACGGAAAGGTCCGTCACCGCCGCCACTCTTGCGGCGCTGCCCGACCAAGCAGTCTTCGTCAACGTCGGACGAGGCCGGATCGTGGATGAAGAGGCGCTCCGCCAGGAGGTCGCCTCGGGCCGCATCCGCGCCGCGCTCGACGTTCTCATCGAGGAACCATTGACGACGGTGTCTCCTTTTTTCAAGTTGCCCAACGTGCTGTTATCTCCCCACATCGGCGGCCCGACCAACGATCGCTATCCGGCATGCGGCGCAAACGCCTTGAAGAATCTGTTCCGCTATCTGTCGGGCGAGCCGTTGCATTCCCTGGTCACGTTAGCCGACTACGATCGTTCCACGTGAAAGGCTGGTCGCTCGGATTTTCCACGCTGGGTTGCCCGGAATTGTCCTTTCCCGAGACTTGCCGCTTGGCGGCGCGGCAGGAAATGGATTTTTTGGAGCTCCGGTCCCTCGGCGGAACGATCGATTTGCCCGGCTATTTCGAACGTCATCCCGAAGGGGTCGTCGCCCCGGCCGCGCCTCCCGTCCGGGTCATCGCAACCTCCATGCGTTTGATCGGAAGCAGGCCGGAGGATTTCGAGGAATTCTATCGCTTCGCCCATCTCGCTTCCCGTTTCAACGCACCCTATCTGCGGGTCTTCGGAAAAGGGGGAGATTCTTCGGACGAGCCTTCCCGTTCGGAACTCCAGGAAGCGAGGCAGTGCGTCCGTGAAATGCGCGCGGGACTGGCGGAGCGCCATTTCACCGGGGAATTGCTTTTGGAGACGCACGATGTCTTTAGCTCGTCCGATTCTTGCACCGCCTTGAATGCCAGCCTGGAAAGGCCTCTCCTATTTTTGTGGGACAGTCACCACACCTGGCGCCTGGCGAAAGAAACTCCCGAGGCGACTTGGCGCCAACTGGGCCCGCTCATCCGTCATATTCATTTCAAGGACAGCGCGGCGGCCAAAGAAGGCGGACACTCCGTGTGCTACGTTCCGCCAGGGGAAGGCGCCTATCCGACAAGGGCGCTCACCCAGCTTCTTACCGGCGTCAACTACACGGGCGGCCTATCCTTGGAGTGGGAAAAGCTGTGGCATCCCGAGCTGCCCAATCTCGAAGGAGTACTCCCGAAATTTCGCGAGCTGTGCCGAAGAGACCTGGCATCCTGAGCGAAGTCGAAGGATCAGTTCGGTTGCCTTCGCTTTTGCCGAGGCAGAACTGATCCTTCGACTTCGCTCCGCTCAGAATGACCGTTTTTCTCCGCGGCAAAATTGCCACCACGTATTCACGGTATTAGAAACGCATCACCGAACGGCGCCGGAAAAAAGGCACCAGGAACGCGATGCCGACGCCAAGCAACGCGTAAGTGGAAGGTTCCGGGACGGCGGAAGTAAGCACGTCGAAGGTTCCCGTACCCGTGGAATCGGCAAACTCACTGCCCCCGAAGAAGGTGTCCAGTTGAGCGGCGGTATAGGTCCCCGCAGCCGCATAAACTCCGGTCGTCGTGTTTTCCAAGCTCTCCAGAATCTGGGACGTGCTGTTATAGTCGATGTCGATCACCGAGGTGCTCGCGAATGTCAGGTTGGCCGTGCTGCTCATGGCACTGCCGGAACCCAGGGTGAGCGTCGCCCCCCCGCCCACGGCAACATTTCCCGTGCCCAAAGAGCTCGCGGTGTTTGCTACCAGGATGCCGGCCTGGATGTTGGTGCCTCCAGAGTAAGAAGAAGCCGAGGATGAACTGAGAGCAAGCGTTCCTCCGCCGACCAAGGTCAAGGCGCCGGTGCCCGTGACGGCTTCGCTGATGTTCAGGTAGGCGCCGGTGCCATCGACGGCAATGGTCGAATTCGAAGCCAGCCGGACCGTCGAGGTGGAACCCCCATTAATCGTCGAGGTGTTGGTCGTGGCGGTCTGTCCCGTCGCGGCGTCAACCAGGGCCCCGTTATTCGCCGTCGATCCCGAGGTGCTCGTCGTTCCCGATCCGGAACCATTCAACACGAAAGACATCTTCAGGCTGCCCTTGCCATTGATATTCAAAGCGCCCCCGGAATCAATCGTGGTGGTGCCGGCAGCCGATGAGCCGAGGCCTGCGCCGGAGCCGAGAAGCACGAGGCCCTCCTGAATCGTATTCGACATTCCGAGAAAACTACTTTGCGCACCCAACTCGATAAAACCGCCGGTTCCACTATTCATGACCAAGCCAAGGCCGGCCGCCGCACCATTGTCGCTCAAATCGGAGAGGATAATATTTCCGCCGCCGGTGTTGTTCACTGTCAGCGTCGTACTGGCGGTCGAAGCATCTCCCAGAATATCCCCGGACGTCGCACTGGCGCCCTGCGTAAGGGTGGTCGCGGACGCATTCGTCAGGGTCAGGTTGCCGTCTCCCGCGATTTGGATGGCGCTGGTTATACTGGGAGCGACGGCTGCGGAGGCCAGGACCGTGATGGCGGAATCGGCGGAGAGGTTATTCATGGTCAACGTCCCATTCTCGAGAATATAGCTTCTTGTCGGTGAACCGCTGAAGTTGACCGTGCCCGCGGTGCCGCCTGCCGTGAGGTCGACAAAATTGGCCGCCCCTAGCACGGGCTGCTCGAAATCGGCCGTATCCCCGGCGACAGGAGATCCCGAGGGCGTCCAGTTGGCATCAGTGCCGTACGCGGCGGGATCCGACGAAGTTCCGGTGGCGTTGAAGCTGTATTCCGTGGCGTGCAGGGCAGAAATGCTCGAGAGGAAGACGAGGACGGGGAGGATTTTATTCATAGAACAGGGAGCGAGTTTTGAGGTGGAACGCTGGGGGTGACAATTGCATAGTTGCAGTATAGGAGACAGGAGATTTTCATTCACACAGGAGAGTTCATTTTCCTCGGAAATCACGGCGCAAACTGGGAGTTGCCCAGCACGCGCCACTTGTAAAAGGTGTTCAGGGACGGAGTCGAAGACGAGGTGGGATTGGCGGTGTAATCGGGAATCGTCGTATTATTGGGGTCGATGTATCGCTCGATGGTCGTCGAGCCGCGATAGGAGCCCACGATGACCGCGCTATTCTCATTCCATTGCGCCGGGTTCTTCGAAGGATTTTTAAGCATCTGGACCGTCACGTGGACCGTGTAGATGTTGGAGCGGGTGGTAACCCGTGGATAGATGTCGGCATAGGGCCGCTCGCGCTCGTTATCGCCCACCAGGGCAAAACTATCGCCGTACCAGGTGCTCGAAAAACCCGAGGCCGTATATCCCTTCGGAATCAGGTACATGTTGCAAATATCCGCCGATGACTTGAAGAACTGTCCATTGGCATAGTTGGTGTCGAACTGCGAGAGCGTCTGGTCCAGGTCGATCGCGAGGCGGGAATTGCTGAATTGCGATTTTGGAGTGCCGCTCAGATACTCCTTGTAAACACCCGCCTCGGATTTGGAAACGGCAGCCACCTGCTCACTCGCCAGAACGGATCGCAGCGCCGTGCTTCGATTGATGTAGCTGAAGGGCACGATCTGATAATTGAGATTCACCGTCCCCTCCGTGGAAAACGGCTCGCTGATGGCATAGGGCTGGGCATACGGCATCCAAAAGTAATCCAGCAGGAGATTATCGGCGGGCGATTTCGCCCCGGGGTGCCCGGAAGCGCCGGGCTGAAAAAGCAGGGTCTGCCACGGTTTGGGATTAACCCCGGCGGGATCCACTCCCGTCGGCAGCGAGCCGAACATCACGGGTGAAGGAAGTTGCCGGCAGGGAGAGAAGAAGGGCTGCGACGTCTGCTGATCGCCCGAGGGATAATAATCGAAATATGCCAGGGTCGGAAGCCCGCTCACGCTGTTTGCATAGACGCAGCCCTCGTCCGGCTTGTTGATGAAAGGGCCGTCTGGACGACTGCCCACCCCGTTATCCCAATCCCCCACGCTGCCGCCGGCGAAGGTGGCGCTGGTGACGGTGGCGGGAACCAGCGGCGTCGTGTCGGGCGCGGCGAGCAGGCTGCCCGAGGTAAAATAGCTCGCCCCGGCAACCAGGCTGCCCCGCACCGAACCCGGAGTAATCCGGCCATCCGGAAAGCAAAAGCCGTACGCAAGCTTCTGGGCCGGTCCCGCACTGGGATGCGCCACGAAAGCGGTCGAAGGAACTGTGCTCGCCGCCAGCATGCGGTAATCTCCCCAATTGCCGCTGGGCACCATGCTGAAAACCACATCGTCCGCGGTATCGAGCATGATCCGCAACGCCGAATTGGCCGTGCCAATCCAATTCCCGTACCAGTCGAAACGATCCGGCGGGGTCACGGTACTGCCATTGTAATTTCCGCGATTGGGCGCGACATAAGCGGAGCCAAAAAGTCGCATCCCCGTCGCGGCGAGATTAGGGACGGGCAACGTCTGGCTGGCTGGAAAAGTGATGTTATAGGTGCCGATCAGAGGACCGCTGGTCGTCGTGCCCCCATAGATGTAGACCGTCAGCGGCGCGCCCAGGAGCGTCATCGTACTTGTCTTCGAGACATCGATCGGCACGATGGCGCTGTAGTACGGAAATTCTGTCTGGATGCTCGTGTTGTCATTGGCCTGGCTCAGCCACCGGCCGCCGGTCATGACGCGCCAGTCCATCGGACCGCCGAGGCCGCCCATTCCGTAATCGAAAGACCCGTAGCGGGTGATGGATACCGGCGGGCTGATGGTGGCGATGTAAGAACCGATACATTCGACGGCGTTGGATTGGGCCGGCATCTGCAAAGAAGTGGTCGTACCGGCGGCGCTGATTCCGAGTTGATCCAAGCCTTTGACCTGGATCGTGAAGCTCGGATTGGTGGGGCTCCATCCTTGCATGGGATTGAAGAAGCTGAGGACAAACATGGCCTGGATCGCCCGATTGTTGGCGGGAGGGGTTCCCAGGCTATCGATGCCTGCGTAATGGGGAGTCGAGCCGGATTGGATCTGGGCTTGATTCACCGGGGTCGGGACCACCGTCGGCGTTGCGGTTATTTGTCCTTGGCCCAGCCCGATAAAGATCATCGAGGCTTCCACCGGCCAATAGAAATTCCCGAATCCCTGCGTATGCCAGGTGGCGTGTTTCGCGGGAATGACCTGACATTCCCCGGGAGTATTGCTCCAGATAGGAGTTGTCGCCGTCGGCGCTCCATATTCCTTGGTCACCGTCGGATCCCGCAAATTCGTCGACCGGATATAGTCGAAAATTTCGGTGAGGATCTGCCGTTTCTCCGCCTGGCCGTACTTCGTGTCGAAATCTCCGCCGTAGCCGGGAACCGGCTGGCCGGTCATGGTATCGAGGTAATTCAACAGGCTTTGGTTGCGCACGAGATTGATGTCCGTCGTGCCGTCATCCTTGGTCTGCCGGGTGAAGTAGTAGGGGTTCGTATTGACTGTGGAGGTGAAGGCAATCAGCCGATCCGTGGCGGTGGTCTGGGTGGTATCCGCCACGTTGCTGTATTCCGGCCAGATGCTGATGCGCGGCTGGCCGAAGAGATTGGTTTCCGGGGAACGGCTATGCGCGGTCAAAAAGAATTTACCCGTTTCCAGTTGCTGCCGGGTCAAGCCGCTGGTGCGACGCGTTCCGTCGCTGCCCGCCGTGTTGCCATAAAAGAGCATCTCACCCGTGGAAGCGAAGAAGGGATTCGTCTTGGCGGCAATCGGACCGGTGGAGACGGTGGTTCCTTCCTGGGAACCGCCATAGCTGTAATAAGGCAGCAGGTTGAAAAGCGCCGCCGGGGAATTGATCACCGAGGGAGCAATGGCCGAGAAGACTTTCATCAGCGTTGTCGTCGCCGGATGTCCGGGATAGCGCTGATACTCCCCTTGGGCGGGCTGGTACTGCGCCAGCGGAAGATCTTCGCTCGAGGCCCAATGGGGCGTGTCCCAGAAGGTCCCATCCGAAGCGGTATTGATGTCCAGTCGCGAGCTATCGTCGTCCGTCCAGAAAGCAATCCGGCCCACGATGGGATTGGCCGCGGTGGCACCGCTCACGTTCATAGTGACGCCATCCCCCGAATCGACCGGCGCAACCAGTTGCCCGTTTTGGAGCAGATACATCCAGCGCACCGGCATGGGCGCGGGCTGCGTCGAGGAGGCACCGGGAGCGTTGGTGATGGAAAACCCGTCCATCGTGATCACGTTGTTCAGGTTCGCCGGGTCCCGCGGATCAAGGATCGGAAATTCCGTCACGCTCGTCCCGCTCGAATCGACGATGGTCGCGGGGGTGTTGAGATCCGTCCACAGCCCGGAGCGGGAGGACCAGTCGGCGGGCGGAAGATCTCCCGTCAAATCGCCGATCGTGGCGGTGGTCATGGTCGCGGCGGAATAGAGCCGGTAAACGGTCTGGAGATTTCCCGAGGAGTTGAAAAGCCGGATGGCACCGGGTTGCGAGGCCCAGATGGAGTTGTTGCCCTGCGTGCTGGCATCGGCGATCTGCGCCTCGACCAGGTTCACCGCCATGTCCGTTAACTGTCGGGTCCCGACCGTCGCCTGATAGGCCGCCGACGATTTATAATTGGAACTCGAAAAACTCAGGAATCCGACGACCAGGATCACGATCAGGACAATGACCTCCAAAACGATGACCAGGGCTATTCCCCGGCGGTGCTGCCGCCGCGAAGTTCGTGGGCGTGGATAAAAGGGCGGTCTCATTACGGTCGATAGATCAGCGGAATGGCGGTGTCGGGATTCAACTGGATGGCGTAGTAATTTTTCGGCGTGTCCGCGGCCCCGGCGGATCGCGCGGCGGCGAGCGTGAGGTAGAGCGTCGCGCGGTTGGCCAGCGCCGGAATGGGTTCGACGGTTCCGGAAGGACGGATGCTGAAGAAGACGTACGATGCCGGAGTGCTGCTGGCACCGACCAGCATCGCCTGGGGAGCGGAGAGCTGCCCGAGCAACTTCGAGAGAGAGGCTGAAGAGGAGATCACGATGACGGAGGGAAGAAGCATGATGCGATCGATCGGATGCACGACTCCGGTCGAGAGGTTCGGGCCCCAGATCTGCATGGCGCCGTAGCCGGTCCCGGTCTGGGCCGGCATTTTGATCAAGCGCACCTGGACGGTCACGTTGAGCGCCGAGGCGGTTTGCCGCGCGCCCGCGATTTCGTCGACCACCATCCGTCCCGCCCGGGCCAGTTCGCTGCTTTCCGACACCGATTGCAGCGAGGGAAGCGTCAGCGCCGCCAGGATGGCCACGATGGCGATGACCACCAGCATCTCGATCAGGGTGAATGCCGGATTTTTTCGGCGGTCCCGCTTATCCCAAAAGCCGGACAGGAAAAACGGGGCCTTCATGGCGTGCTGCTCCACTCCGATTCCTTCATCGTCACCGACCCGGTCATCACCTCGTAGCGGATCCGGGCGCCGTTGAGCGCGTTCGTCAGGTTGTTGAGATCCGTCTGGTACATCGTGACGTCGGTGAATTTATTTTTGAGGGCATTCTCGATCGCCCCCGGCGGAGTGCCGGATGGATTGAGCCGGGCCATGGATTTTTCATCCACGATGACCAGAGTCATCGCGACGATCGGCGGCATCTGCGCCACTTGGATCGCGGAACCGCTCCGCGAGTCATACAGATAATTGGCTGAGATCTGGGTGCCGGCGGGATCAGCGTCCTTGGAGAGTCGCGGCCACAAAATCATGGCGATGACGTTATCCACGAAGGGCCAGTTCCATTGCAGCAGGTTCGAATTGATCCAACTGCCGGCGGAATCGGCGAAGACGGCCAGATTCTCCGCCGGCTGGATCGTCTGCATTAGCCGATAACGCCACCGCTGCTGCGCGACAAAAGGGGGCCGGATCGCATCATCGCTGCCATAGACCACCGAATAACTGCAGGCGTTAAGCAGCCCCTGCGCCTGTCCGTAAGTCGGGTTGTCAGAGTACGCCAGGGGTGCCTCAAAACTGACCTGCTGGCCATAATTTCCATTGGCCTGGATGACGAAATCGAGGTCGGACTTGCGCAGGTATTTGGTCGGGCTGGCGGGATTGTCATAGGCCCAGTAGGTGTTGAGCGTCGCCTGGGAAAGCTTCTGACTGAGCACGTCAAAGGCCACCCGCGAACCCTCGAAGGCGGTGGATTCGGAATTGGCGCTCTGGATCGTCGAGGCCGTCTGGCTCAGCACGGCGAAGACAATCGCCAACAGCAGGACCAGCACGGCGATGCTCACCAACATCTCCACCAGCGTAAAAGCCTGTGTCCGGCCATGCCTCGATAATCGAAAGGGGAAATGCATCGCAAAAACAACTCATTGCTTGGTGATCAACAAAGAAAACACCTTCGTCTTCGGAACGGCCGCATTGAAGGGATAACTCAAAGTGACGGTGACCGTCTGCGACGTGGAGGCGATGGAACTGGTCACGCCGGGAAAGGCGGGCGAAGCCACGGCAAAGTTCGCCTTGAAATAAGCGCCCGCAGCACTGGTGAGCAAGGTGCCGTTCCGGGCGTAATAAGAGGTTTCCCCCGGGAGACTCGTGATCGTGACCACGGAGGCGGTCGTGGAGGAAAAGGGGATCTGGTCGAGATCGGACCGCAACTGCTGCGTGATTTGCGTGATGCCATCCCGATCCGTCGCATCCTTCAGGCTGGTTAAGCCCACGGGCAGCAGCGCAAGAATGGTCATCATCGAGAACGAGACAATCCCGATGGCCATGACGACTTCCACCAGGCTGAATCCGCAGCCCAGGCGCAAGGTTCGAAGTTCGGATCGCCTGATCCTAGGCGCTTGAGCCCCCTCCTTGAGATTTGTGCCGGCCTTCTGTCCGCATCCGTCCTCCAGGGTCAAAATGAGCCCGAGGGACAACTTCCACAGCGCGTGTTTGTGCGAAAACATAGCAAGAGGGAAACAATAGGAAGACGAAAAAAGTAGCGAACACAAACTATGCCGCTTAGGGGCAACGCGGCAATCTGCTTTTAGCTCACATTAGTGAGTTGAGAGCGGATCCATCACTCTCTTATGCGAGTAATAATTGCGTTTACTCCCTTTTCCTTCGGGTTTCTACTCACCATGCGTCGGTTCATCCATTCAACATCCTCAGGAGCGGCATCGTGTCATTAATCAAATTCATTTCTTTTCTGTTTCTCATTCCCCTCGCCGTGGCGGCGGCTCGGGCCGAGGGGAATATCGTCTCCAATCCTTCATTCGAGGAAGTGGACGCCAGCGGTTTCCCCTTGGGCTGGAGCGGTCACATCCCGGTGGTGCCCTCGGACAACCCCATGCAACTCGTCCCCGGAGACGCCCAAATGTTCGGCACCGATTTGTCTACCGAGAAAAGCGGCTCACGGTCGCTCCGGATTTCCTCAACCGACCTGGTTCGCCTCTCGATGGCTCAATATCTGCCGTTCAAGGCGGGTCAAAAATTAAGACTGTCCGCCTGGATCAAGGGAGAAGGCTTGGCGATGGACCCTAAACAGGGAGCCTGGATCCGGCTCGCCTTCCTCAATTCAGATCCGGCTATTCAACAGGGCATGGTGGCGCAACAGGGCTTTCTGAAATCGACCGAGTCCACCTTCGATTGGACCTTGTTTTCCACCGAAGTCACCGTCCCTGCCGGGGCGCAAACCATGCCGCTGGAATGTTACCTATGGCAGAGCAAGGGAACAGCCTGGTTCGACGATGTTTCCGTCGAGGTCATCGACGGTCCGCCCAACGACCCCGCGCTCACGACGGATCCCGCCAACAAGACGCGCTACCATGAGGCCAATGTCCAATTGCCGCCGCCGGGAAAAGACGAAAAACGGGTGGTCTTTATCGGCGATTCCATCACGGATAATTGGAAACTGGACACCTTTTTCCCCGGTGAGGGCTTCATCAATCGCGGCATCGGCGGCCAGAATACAGCGCAAATTTTCGCTCGCTTCCCCGACGATGCCCTCGCTCTCCAGCCCAAGGTAATCTGGCTTCTCGCCGGCACTAACGATCTCGCGGGAGGAGTCCCCAGCGAAGCCATCGTCGCTAACATTCGCGCCATGGTCCGGCTGAGCCATGAGCGCCACATTAAAATCATTGTCTGCTCGTTATTGCCCACCTCCGATTATCATCAGGACAAAAGCCCCAGATTCGCGCGAACCGCCAAGCGCCCCCTGGACAAGATCATCGCGATCAACCAGGAACTCGCGGCGATGTGCCAGCAGGAAATGGCCATTTACCTCGATCTCTTCAGCCACGTGGTGGATACATCGGGCCGCATGACGGCGGACTATTCGGAGGACGGGCTCCATCCCAATAAAAAAGGCTACACGGTTCTGGCCCCCACGGTTTTAGCCGCGATCAACGCGGCCAAAGATTGATCCGCGCCCGGAAAGAGTGAGGGGAGCGCCCCGGAACCGCTCTGCGGCAGCAGGCAAATTTCCGGCCGTTCCCGAGGAGATATTCATCTATTTACGTGGTCGCTGGTATTTTAAAATTGATTTTGCGTAACCGGTTGCGCAAAATGGAGCCATGATCGGTCTCGTTAACTTTTCCCAGAAGCCCCACTCGGTCGAACTTCGTGAATTGCCCATTCCGGAGATAGGTGAGGACGATGTTCTTTTTTCCGTCCAGGCCGCCGGAATTTGCGGCAGCGATCTTCATCAATACTCGGGCAAGCAAAGTTGGCAGGTGAATTATCCCGTCGTTCTCGGCCACGAATTTGCCGGAGTCATCGCGAAAACCGGCCGTCGGGTGAGCGGCTTTAAAGAGGGCGACCGGGTCGTCAGCGAAACCGCCGCGGTGCTACCGCCCGATTCAGCTTTCGTTCGGCAGGGCCTTTACAACCTGGAACCGAAGCGGCTGGGTTTCGGTTATGGCGTCAACGGCGCGATGGCGCCTTTCGTCAAGGTGCCCGCGCGCTGCCTGCATCACGTGCCGGCTTCCCTCAGTCTCGAAAAGGCGGCGCTCACCGAGCCCTGTTGCGTGGCCTACAATGCCGTCTGCGTCAATTCGCGCCTACGTCCCGGCGATACCGTGGCCATCATCGGCCCCGGCCCCATCGGCCTGCTTTGTGCGGTGTTGGCCAAGCTCGCCGGCGCCGGGCACATCATTGTCATCGGCATTCCTGCGGACGCGCACCGCCTGGAGGTCGCCAAAAAAATCGGCGTGGAGACAATCCTGGGCGCCCAAGGTGAGGACGTGACCGGGTGGGTCCGGAATTTCGGCGACGGCTATGGACTCGATCTCATTATCGACGCTGCGGGTGTGTCAGCTTCACTCAAGCTCGCGCTCGATATCGTGCGTCCGGCGGGACAGATCACGAAAGTCGGGTGGGGTCCGCAGCCGATAAACTTTTCGCTCGACCAGCTGGTGCAGAAAGCGGTCACGCTTCAGGGCAGCTTTTCGCACAATTGGCCGATCTGGGAAAAAGTCATTTCGCTTCTCGCCAGCGGCAAGATCGATCTCGGTCCCATTCTCAACCGCGTCTCGCCGCTCCAGGATTGGCGCGAGGCTTTCGACGAGATGCATTCCGGCCAGATCGTCAAAGGGGTGCTCAAACCATGACCTATCGCGTGGCCGGGATCGGCGAGGTCCTGTGGGATCGCTTTTCCGATGGCGACCGCTTGGGCGGCGCGTCGGCCAACTTCGCCTTTCACGCCGGGCAACTCGGCGCTCACGCCCGCATCGTCTCGCGCCTCGGGCGGGATGCCGACGGCGACCGCCTGGCCTCCCTGCTCGAACAACGGGGCCTCTCCGGCGAGTATCTGCAATGGGACGACACACATCCCACCGGAATCGTGCGGGTCAAACTGGATCACGGCCAGCCGAGCTACCTCATCGAAAGCCCGGCGGCCTGGGACCACCTGGAATTGATCGCGCGGTTGAGAGCATTCGCGGGCGAGCTCGACGCGCTTTGTTTCGGCACCCTCGCCCAGCGGCATGCCGTGTCCCGCCGGTCCATCCAGGAATTTGTCCTGCTTTGCCCGGAGAAGACGCTGCGCCTTTTCGACCTCAATCTCCGCCAATCCTTCTTCACCCGCGAACAACTCGAGTTCGGCCTGTCGCACGCCACTGCGCTGAAGCTCAATGATGAGGAACTCGCGCGCCTGCCCGGATTGCTGGGCTGGTCCACGCCGCCCGAAGACACAATCCATGCCATTTTCCAAAAGTATCCACCGCAATGGATCGCCGTCACCCGGGGAGCCGACGGTTGCGAAATTCATACGCGCGAACGGATGGTCCGCTCGAGACCGCCGACGATCACCTGCGTGGACGCCGTGGGCGCAGGAGACGCCTTCTCCGCCGCGCTCGTCATCGGGCTGCTCGCGAACGAACCTCTGGAGGAAGTCGGGGCCCAGGCCAACCGGATCGGCGCCTATGTGGCCAGCCAGGCCGGCGCGATGCCTCGGCTTCCCGGAGAATATCGCCAACGATGAGCACGCTTCCCTTTGGCGTCAGCCAATACACCACCTGGCCGCTGACCTTTCAGCAGGACCTGGATCTCTATCGCGCAATGGGCGTCGAGGCCATCGAAGTTTGCGAGGCCAAGCTCGATGCCGCCCATCCCGAGCCACAGCTTCAGGCGCTGAAGGATTCCGGCATGACCGTCTCCAGCGTGCAACCGCGGCTCCATTCGCTCTTCCCTGATTTACCACGGCCCGAGCCCAAGTCGCCGCGCGAACGAATGACGGCCTTGCGCGGGACCATCGAACTATTCGGCCGCCATTTCCCCGGGACCACGCTGGTCACCATTTCCGGCGCCGCCCCGGATGGAGACTACGCGCGGGCCTACCATACCGCCGTGGCGGAGTACCGGGAGGCGGCGCGCATGGCCGCCGATCACGGCGTGCGCCTGGCGCTCGAACCACTGAACCCTATCCTGATGAACATCGACACTTTTCTCTGCACCATTGCCCACGCGGGACGGGTGATCGAAAGCGTCGATCATCCGCAGTTCGGATTGTTCGTCGATGTCTGGCACATCTGGGAGGAAACGGCGGCTCCGGCCTTGATTCGGAAATATGGCGACAAGATTTTCGGCGTCCACGTCAACGACTGGCGTGATCCCCGCGCGTTCGGCGACCGTTATCTGCCGGGCGAGGGAGTAATCCCCCTGGTTCAGCTCTTGCGCGCGATCCGGCAGGCCGGCTACACCGGCATCTACACCTTGGAAATGTTTTCCGAAACGCGGCTGGCCGGCTCCTACTGGACCGATCCGCGACACACCGTCCTTGAGGGCAGGAAGGCGTTCTCCGCCATCTGGGAAAAAGTATGCGCCTGAAGGACAAAGTCATTCTGGTGACCGGCTCGACCACCGGCATCGGCGAAGGCATGGCGCGGACCTTCTCGGCCGAAGGCGCCCACGTCATGATCCACGGCACGCGGCAAAAAAACGCGCGAGACTTGGCTGCGGAAATGGGGCCGCAGGCCTCCTTCGTCATTGGTTCCCTCGAGGACCCACAGGTTCCCGCGCAGCTCATCGCCGAAACGATCGCCCGTTTTGGACGGCTCGACGGGTTGGTCAACAACGCGGCCACAATGACGCGGGGCGCCTTGGAAGATACCGATCCCGCCACGTTCGACCGCACCCTGGCGATCAATTTGAAGGCGCCTTTCCTGCTCATCCAATCCGCGCTGCCCCATTTCCGAAAACAGGGCGGAGGGCGCGTGCTGAACATCGGATCGATCAATGGCTACTGCGGCGAGGCGAACCAGTTGGCCTACTCGATGAGCAAGGGCGGCCTGACCACGATGACCCGGAATCTCGCGGATGCCCACGGGCGCGAGGGCATCCGCGTCAACCAACTCAACGTCGGCTGGACGCTCACGCCGAATGAATTCGAGTTGAAGAAAAAAGAGGGCCTGCCCGATGATTGGCCGTCGAAAGTTTCCAGAACGTACGCTCCCTCCGGCCGTCTCCTTTCCCCCGCGGACGTCGCCTGGGCCGCCGTTTACTTCCTCTCGGAAGAAGCACCGCTGATCAACGGCGCGATCCTCGACCTGGAACAATACCCTCTTATCGGCCGCAACCCGGCGAAGGAGTCCCCATGAAACCGAAGCTCGCCGCCTTTCCGAAATGTTACATCGACGACCTGTGCGTCCACCGCACGATGACGCTGGTCCAGTGGATCGACCTGGCTGCCACGCTCGGGGTTGACGGGCTCGAGTTTTATTCCGGTTTTCTCGAGGATGACGAGAGATTTCTCCACGAGGCCAAGTCGGCGCTCGAAAAGCATCGGCTCCAGATGCCGATGCTTTGCTGCTCACCCGACTTCACCCAGCCCGACCCGGCTCTGTTGCAAAAAGAGATCGAGCGCGAAAAGCGGATGATAGAAATCACCTCCTTTTTCGGCGGCCGTTTTTGCCGGGTGCTTTCCGGCCAGCGCCGACCGGAGATGACGCGCGCCGCCGGGGTCGCGCAGGTCGTCCGCGTGATCAAGGGACTACTGCCCTTCGCGGAAAAAAGCGGCGTGGTCCTCAGCATGGAAAATCACTACAAGGACAACTACTGGCAGTACCCGGAATTCGCGCAAAAGATGGACGTCTTCGCCGAGATCGTGGACCAGATCGACTCGCCCTGGTTCGGCGTCAATTACGATCCCTCCAACACCATCCTCGCGGGCGAGGACCCGCTGGCCCTGCTCGAGCGGATCAAGCACCGCGTGGTCTCCATGCATGCCAGCGACCGTTATCTCAAGAGCGGCACGATCGAGGATCTGCGCCAGGAAGAAGACTCGGTCGGCTACGCCAGCCGCCTCTCGCACGGCGTCATCGGGCAAGGCATGAACGACTACGACAAGATTTTCTCCACGCTGCGCGCGGCTGGTTTCCATGGCTGGATTTCGATCGAGGACGGCATGGACGGCATGGATGACCTGCGAAAATCGGTCTCCTTTCTTCGCGGGAAAATCGACCGGCACTTCACGGATTGACCATGAAACTGATCGATCTTTCCCACGCCATGCGAGATGGGCAGCCCAGTTTCCCGGGAGATCCCGTGCTGCAAATCGCCGCGCACTCCACGATCGAGAAGCAGCGCTGCAACGTCAGCCGGCTGGCGATGGGCAGCCATCAGGGCACTCACCTCGATGCGCTTTATCACTTCATCCCCGACGGAAAACGGATCGACCAGATGCCGCTCGACTGGTTCTACGGGCCGGCCACGCTGCTGCGGATTCCAAAGCCGGCCCGATCCGAAATCACCGTGGCCGATCTGAAACCTTTCGAAGAGCGGCTCGTTCCCGGCGCCCGGGTGATTTATGAGACGGGGTGGCAGAGCCATTACGGCCAGGCCAATTACTTCAGCGACTTTCCCAGCCTGACCCAGGAAGCGGCGGCCTATCTCGCCGGGCGGCGGCTGCGCCTTCTGGGCATGGACACTCCGACGCCGAGCCGCAATTACTACGAGGTGCATCATCTTCTCCAACAGAAACCGGCGGAGATCGTCATCGTCGAATCGCTCGCGAATCTCGACGCGGTGCCGGAGAATTTCCTTTTCATCGGATTTCCCCTCCACCTCGAAAATGGGGACGGCTCGCCCATTCGCGCGGTCGCGCTCATCGAATAAAATGGATCACACGCCCACCATCCACGATCTGGCCGCCGACTTGAAAATATCGGCCACCACGGTTTGGCGCGCGCTGCACGATCGGCCCCGGGTCAGCGCAAAAACACGCGCGCGGGTTCTGGATCGGGCCAAGGCGATTGATTATGTCCCGTCCCTCGTCGCGCAGAATCTCTCTCATGGACGCACCCGCACGCTGGGGATCATCGTTCCGGCCATTGGTCACCCCGTTTTTTCCGCGTTGATCGAAGAGATCGAAGCGGTGGCCTTTAGGCGGGACTACAACGTGATTCTTTGCGACGCCCGCCTGGACATCGCCCGGGAGATCGAGTACGCGCGGCGATTGCTGCAACGCCGGGTCGAAGGCGTGATCGTCGTTCCGTTTTCGAAACGCTCGCGCCAGTGGGACGCGCATCTCGTCGAGCTGCAAAAGCGGAACGTCCCCGTGATCCTGCTCGAACACGAGTTGCCGGGCAATCGCTTCGGCCAGGTCGTGGCCGATAATTTCGACGCATCCTTTCAGATGACGCGCCATCTGATCGACCTGGGCCATCGCCGCATCGCCTTCGCCTTCCATCCCTTTCATGAAAGGGATCTCGTTGGCCGGGACCGCGTGGCCGGATTCACGAAGGCCATGGCCGAAGCCGGGCTGACCAAACAGGCGAGCTTTCTGCCCGACGCCTGCGAATTCGGCGCGAGGCAAGCCCTGCATTATCACCCCGACAAAATCGCCGCCTGCTTCAGCCGCGCCGACCGGCCCACCGCCGTTTTCGCGGGCATGGACATGCTGGCCATCCGGATCATGGAGACGCTCCGGGAACTCAAGCTGGAGATTCCGCGCGACGTCGCGGTGACCGGCTTCGACAATGTTGAGTTTTCCCAATTCACCCAGCCGCCGCTGACCACGGTGCAACAGCCAACCGAGGAAATGGGCCGTCTCGCCGCCGAGATTCTCTTCGAAGGAATCGAAGGCAAGACGCGCCCGCGAAAAAAAATCCTGTGCCAGCGCCTGCCCTGCCGTCTCGTCATTCGTCAGTCGTGCGGCGCTCCTGTTTCCCCTCCTTCTTTATGAAAACCATCGTTCAAATCTCACTGGACATCATCACCATCCCCGAAGCGCTCGATACCGCGCGGCTCGCCATCCGCGCGGGCGTTGACTGGCTCGAAGCCGGAACGCCCCTCATCATTGCGGAGGGGATGAACGGGGTTCGCGCCCTGCGCGCCGAGTTCCCCGGCGTGCCGATCGTGGCCGATTTGAAGACGATGGATGGCGGCTGGCTCGAGGCGGAGATGATGGCGAAAGCCGGAGCCACCCATGTGGTCGTGATGGAACGGGCTCACCCCGAGACGATCAAGATGGTCGTCAAGGCGGGAAAGGATCTCGGCATCAAGGTCATGGGCGACAACCTGGCCGCAGAGGACATGGTGGCGGCGGCGAAAAGGCTGGAGGATTTTGGCTGCGACTTCGTCATTCACCACATTGGCTATGACGAGCGCCGCGGTCTCGCCGCAGCCGGCAAGCCTTATCCCAGTCCGCTCGACCAGCTTCGGGCGATTGTGGCCGCAGTGCAAGTACCGGTGCAGGCGGTTGGCGGCCTTTCCATCGAGCAGGCCGTGCAAACGCCGGAATACGGAGCTCCCCTGGTCGTGCTCGGCGCGCCCTTGACCATCGACGCCGATTCGTTCAAGACCGCTTCCGGAAACCTGGAAGACAAGCTGCGGCTCGTTTGCGAGCGGGTCCATGCCTACGGCGATTTGGCCGGGAAATAGAATCTTTCCCCATGATCTTACCGCAAAAAAGCTCTACTCATCCGTGAGCACGAGACGCACTTCCTGCATTCCTTCCATGGTCGCTTCGATTCGTGCGCGCGGGGCCGGTTTTCCATTGAGATGAAAGGATTTGATTTTTCGCCCGGAGCCCGTGATCTCCACCTGAAGGATGGCCTTCCGATAGGGCAAGCCCTCGAGACGAATCTTGGTGAGCGGAGTTTCCATGACCGGCTCGAAGGAAACTCCATCCGCGTCAAACCGCATTCCCAGGAGACCGGCGAAAATCATGCGCAGGAATGCCGTGGCACTCCAGGTTTGCCGGCGGCATGATCTCCAAGCCACAATCTGGCCGCCCTCCGGTGAGCGCTTGCCCAGAGGCAGCGGGTAAGGAGTCAGGCCCGGGGGGGAGTTGATTTCCTCGGCCTCTTCCTGACGGCCTCCCTCAATCGCGCCGTCCGATGGATGATAGATTTCGGTAAACTGCGCGTCCCGCGTCGCATGAGAAGCGAGAGCGACCAGTTCCCGCAACAGCAGATCGGCCCGGTTATGTCTTGCGGCGGCTTCGCCCCAAAATCCTTGGACATGAGGCCAGACCGTTCCGCCATGGCGCCCCACCCCTGTTCCATCGGGAGTTTCATATCGCCGGAAAGTGGGCCAGACGCAGGGAATTCCGTGGGGAGTAAGATACTGGGCGGCAATGGCCCGGGCGGCATCCTCTTCTTCCAAGATTCCAAACAGGAGGGCAAAGGAAAGCCCGAGCCCCTCCTGGCGATCGCTTGTTTCCCAAGGATCAATCATATAGGCAAGCCGGGCCAAACCTGGGTTCCACAGCTTCTCCAGGATGGCACGGCGAAGGCGCTTGGCTTTTCGGTTGCACTCGTCCGCTCCCGGTCGGCCCTGCTCGGTTAGCATATGGAAAAGGCAGCGATACGCGGAGTAATAGAGGCCATTCGTTGAGCCGGCCATCATCGGCAAACCCACTCCGGCGGACGCCCGCGCTTTCGGGTTCGTCTCAGCCCAGCGCGTGATCGGCCCGCTGGAGCGATGTCCCTCGACATACCGATCCGGGTATCCGGATACGCCATCCTGGAAGCAGGCCCCACCCCGGAAGAGGTTGATCTCCCGATCGAATTCATTCCGCTCCAATTCGTGCAACGCCTCCTGCCCGGCGTCGGCGGCCAAGGAGAGAAAACCTCTGTCGCCCGTGACCAGATAATGATGCCAGGCTCCGGTGACCCAGATGATCTTGTCCCAATATTGCCCTCCAATCGTCACGGCGGAACCTGACTTTTCCAGCACGCCGATCAGCGTGTTTCGCGCGATGGAGGGAGCCAGAAGGCTGCCCGCATTCCAGCAATTGATCGCCGCATCCCGGGTCCACGGATCGTCATAATCCAACCCCGCCATGATCATCGGGCAAGGATTCTCCATCAGCCCGGACTTGTGTAGAATCGTGCTGCTAAATAAATCTCCCAAGGCGATACGAAATGCGCGATTGAGATCGTCATGATCGCAGGCGAAGCTCATGACCGGATAAGAGGCGTGGTGCATGCCGCCTCTATCAGGTGAGATCATGGATGGGATGCGGGGGCATCAGCTCCGGACAAAGTCAGGAAGTCGAGATTCATGCCTGAGGTGGGAGACGCCAGGCGAATTTCATGCTTCCCCGCCGTCAGCGGAAGTTCCAGCGGGTTCCCCGAGGCATCTTCCACGACGCTGGTCTTCCAAGTGAAGGAGCTGAGCTCCCAATATTTTTCCGAGCCCCAGCCCGGCGGCCCAAGAACAAAGGCCTTCAGGGCATCGAGCGACGGGGCGGCTCCATCGACCAGGACGGCGAAACTCACTTTCGGCTGTCCCACAGCGCAGCGAAGGGTCAATTGATATGTTCCCGATTCAGGAACATCGACGTTCCACCCGATGCTATGCGCGGGAGACTCCGAGCCGAAATTGGCCAGGACGCTCTTACCCGAGGCTTCCGAGCGCGGAATGACGCTGGCCGCGCCGTCCGTTTGCCTGGGATCCGTCTCCGCCTCCCAGGAGATCTTGCGGCCTGACGGAGCCTCCGGCTGCGAGGCCAGCGAAACGACGGGAAAGTTGGAAACGGCGGCGTGGCCAGGGAAAAGTTGATCCGACTTTTTCCGCAACGTGTCCACGGCTCCGGCGTTCCCAGTGAGATAATAGCGACCGGGAGCGAGGCTGATATTTTCACCGGCGGCAACGCTCTTCCCCTCGTCATCGAAGAGACTCAGTCCTTCGGCCAGGACAATGGACCCCTGAAAACTTTTTCCCAAGCTGAGAATAGCCCCCGTTTTGGCGAACGATTCCAGCGCGGCGTCGAAGGCATCGCTGGATTGCATGTGGACCTGGGGACTCCCGACCTTCGTCGCGCTTCCGGCCAGCCACGAGGTCACCTCACCGCCCGATCGCCGGATATAAAGCAACTCGGCCTCAGCCGAAACGGATCCGTCCTCCGTTGCATCTTGCGCGGAGGAAATGGCCGCCGCGGGTATTCTGGTCCAGCAGTCATCCTGCCAGGCGCCGCCTTCAATGGAGATATGCCTTCCCTCATTTTCCTTCCGGGCAGTGACCTGGAAGGAGGAGTTTTTTTCTCCGTTGAAGGCAGGCTGGAGAAGGGCCGCTAATTCTACCTCATTACCTGAATTTTTGGACGAATAGGTTTTCAGCCACCAAGGCGAGACATCCACGTTTGCCGCGGTAGGCTGCCGTTCGGCAAAAGGCGCGGCGTCCCCCAGCATGGCCATGGACAGACGGCCCGCCGTCCCCTGCACCGTCAATTTTTGCCCGTTGAGCTGGGCGCCCGGTGGCACCTGCGCCAGCCATTCCACGGTCGCGGGAGCGGCGGTTTTTACGTCGTCCAAGACGAGCACGTAATCCCCCCGGCGATGAAGCACGCTTCGCCGCACCGATTGAACATCCTGATAGGCATTGGTCAGATCAACTTCCGTCAAGAGCAGGGAAGGACTGCTCACGTAATGATCGATCACGCCGACGGCCTGGATGTCGGAACGTTGATTTTGTCCGTTGATGAGCAAGGTCGAATGGGATTCGGTGACATTCGAAAAGAAGCTCCATCGTTTCTTCGTTTCCTCGAAAAAGCCCGGTTGCAGGGCCCCCTCGCCGTAGCCGGGCGCCATGAGCAGCCATTGTCCGCCTAGATTCAAGGACAGGGCGCCCGCATCGATCTTCGTATGAAAATTCTTATTAAAACCTGCCTTCAGGCTGAGCATGTAATCGCCATCTCCCCATCCGCTTCTGGTGGTGACGATATCGCACGACGTGGCGTGGTAATCCAGGGCCGTGGGCGCTTCAGGCGTCACCGTCGGGTCATACCACAAGAGCGTCCACGCCACCGTGTCCGGTCCTCCCTGAGGCACATCGGGCAGATGATCCGCGACGTATTGCCCCTGGCCGTCCCGATACTGCGAGGCCAGGCGATAAAGGATATGCTGCGGACCGCAGGCATCCTGACCCCGTGAATCCGCCCATAACAAGACGCCCTTAAAACCGGGCACGCTGCTCCCCACGCGGAAAGCGATGGCGTTTTTCATAAAGGGGTCGTTGTAGAAGGAATCGACTCCCGTGACGCTCTTGGTGCCCTCGATGTATTGCAGCATGAAGGAGCGTCCGTAGGCCCAATACATGGTCCCCTCGAAAATGCCCCCGTCCGCATACATCGCCTTCGCCACCTGCCGATAATTCAACACGGAGGCCGCGAGCCATTCGGAAGCTTCCGGAATTTCGCCCAGGAAAGTCATTCCCGCCAAGCCCAAGCTGGCGGTGGCAATATGGTTGTGATTCTGGGTGTACCAGTTCGTCCAGAATATTCCGCCGGTACCGTAGACTCCCTTGAGGATGGAACCGACCCTTTGCTGGAACGTCGTTCGGATCAGTTGTTTTTCCGATTCCGAAAAAAGATCGCGATGCCAGTCGTAGGCGATGGAAAGGCCTCGCACCATATGGGCGGCCGCCAGATCATTGTTCACGATCTCCCCGCTTTTACCGTTTCTGCCCCACGTGTCGAAATGGCATCCCGCCAGGACCATTTCATGGAGTTTATCCAGATACTTTTTCTCCGGCCTGATTTTCGCCGCCGCCGCCAGACACACCAGAGTGTCGCCATAAGTTCTTTGCCATCCCTCGGCATCGGGCTTGCCCGGGGGAGACGCCACATAGACGTGAAGGGGCGAGACGACAATCCGGTCAGCCGCCTCAAAAAGCAAATTCCTCCACACCTCACCTTGGCCGGTCAGCTTGGAAATTCGGTCGATCGTCCGTTGCCATTCCGCCTCGTTGTAAAACAGCCTCTCCTGGCCGGGGGTGACCTTGCCCAGCCATTCGTCCTGGCGCTGATCCCGGTAGGCGAGCACATCCTTTTGGAGGATCTTCGGCAAAGCAGCCTCCTCGACCGGCGTCAGCGCCGGGAGCGGCGACAGGCTACAAATGAGAAGCACAACTACCACCGGCGAAAACAAAAAGAGGCGGAGGACCATGATACTTAGGGTATTGGCATTGATCTGCCCCACAAGACCGGGCTTCCTCACACGCGTGAGCTGAGAAGGAAGCGCCCGTGGTATTTAATGATCTCTTG
>JAMFSY010000121.1 GCA_026225555.1 Methylacidiphilales bacterium | reverse complement strand
TCGATTTGCGTTCTGTCTTTTCCGTCATTTTTCCTGTTCTACCTTTCCCCCACTGTCCGTCAAATCGGGGGAAGCCCAAAAAGCAAAAGGCAACCGACCTGATCCTTCGACAAGCTCAGGATGACTGTCTGTTTGAGAAGCTCCTAAACTTCGTGCGGCAGCGGCCCGTGATCGGCTTCGGGCTCGAGGTCCCACACCAGGGCGAGCAGGCCCATGCTGAAGGTGCCGAAGATCAGCATCGCGAAACTAGGCAGCGGCAGGATGACGTTATAAAGCCGAAACGTGAGCAGCGAGGACTCGAACCAAAAAGCCGCGAGAACAATCAGCAGGGCTCCGGTGTGAATCGGCCCAAGCCGCACCATCGCCGTCGCACCACCGATACCGATGAGGATATAAAGCGCCGCGAGGATCATCGGCGGCAACGGCCGCACATAATCCTGATCAAGGATGGTGCGCTCGGCTTGAAGCTCGACCTGCACGCGACTCAGTTTACCGAGCGGAGTATTGAACCGTTCGCGGTCGCCCTCGTCGGTGCGCCCGATCCAGACCTGCCGGTGGGCGAGCGCCCGCAGATCGTGCTCGGGCGGGATGTTATGCTGGATCTGGTCGTCATCGACCATCACGCTGTCGAACCCCGCCGTCCATGATGTCGCCGGGACGGCATGAAAGCGAATCTCGAGGCGGCCCTCCTCGTCGATGGGAATGGTGCGCAGAAGTTTTCCATCCTTGCGCCGCAGGAAAATGGCGCGGCCGATTTGAATTTCCGAGGTCGGCAAATCGGCTCCAAGCAACTGTGCCGTCGCCTGCAAAACGAGCGACGGAACCATGTGCTGATCGAGCATAAAAACCAGTGGCAGACGCCGCAACCGCAGGCCCGCCTCGGCCTGCACATTATTTACGCCCACCGGCGAGTCGCCCGCGAACGTATCCAGCGGCCAGATGGCTGAGCCGAAACGTGGCACGAGCCGGCTGCCTCCATAAAAGGGCAGCGAACCGAGCCTCGCCGGCAAGGGCGTCGCGGTGTCCTTTGCCGTCATGACCGTCGCGGCGAAAATGACCGTGTTGGCCCGCTCGACGATGTGCGAAAAAGTATCGTCGAACGAGGTGTAATCGGTGTCGCGATCGTTCAGGTTCATCTCGAAGACGACGCTTTGCGGTGCGTAATCGATCAGGCTGCGCAGGACCAAGGAGTAATCGAGCCGCGACCAGGGCCACGGGCGCTCGGCGGGAATATTGTCGATGGCGATGAGCGCCAATTGATCGCTCGGCGGATGCGGGTAGGCATTGAGCGTCTGCCGCCAATCGACCAGCGGCTCCTCGAACGCATCCAGCGCGCCGGAAAATTGGGCGAGCAAGGCAAAGACGCACCAGAGAAGCGAAAGCCCCGCCGCGAGAGCGCCCCGCCGCTTTTGCGGGGAGTGATGGTCGTGCGCGTGGGGATGCGCCGCGGCCGGAACGGCGGGAGTGCTGGTAAGGGATTTTGCCACGGCGGAAAGGACGTTTATGCCAAGAGATGCGCGGAGAGGCAATCCTTGATAGCTCCGGAATGCCGGGCGCGCGCCATCCTCGGGATGATTCCCGTCGCGGCGTTACTTGTCGCTCTTCGAACGATCTTCCAGGGAACGGGCGATCTGGCCGAGTTGCTTGGAGATGCGATCCAGGGCCGACGCAATGCTCCAAAGCAAGGCGAGGACCGCGGTGACCACCACCAGATAAAAACACAAAACAGTAATCCAATTTACCGCGTGTAAAGGTCCCATGTCCGCAGGGTAGAGATGGGAGACCCATTTGGCAAGATTGCCAGCGGCAGTCCCCTTGCCTATCTTCTCCCGCTCTGACACATTGACCGCATGCCGGGTTTTATCGAGGACAAGGAGAAACGATTGCCGCACATCACCCCACCAGACGACGATGACGTCCGGTCGCGGCTGGAGACGAAACCCTTCCTCGCCCACCTGGAAGATCTCCGCTGGACGATCATCCGCTGCGTGGTCGCGCTGGTCATCGGGATCGTCATCTGCGCGTTCAGCGCCAGGTTCATTCTCAAGGTGCTTTATCTGCCCTACATCGCGACGGGCCATGACGCGAAAAGCCTCGTTAATTTCAACGTGGCCGATCCCTTCTCCATTCACGTGGAGATCAGCCTTTTCGGCGGCATCATTCTCGCGCTGCCGCTGGTGCTCTATTTTCTGGGCCAGTTTCTTTTGCCCGCGCTGACTCCCCGAGAGAAACGGTTTCTCGCTCCGGTCTTCGGGGCGGGCACGCTCCTTTTCATCATCGGTATTTCTTTTTGCTATAGCTTCGTGCTTCGCGCGGCGCTCGAGTTCTTCCTCGGTTACAGCAATTACTTCGGCTTCGACAGCATGTGGACGGCGAAAGCCTTGATCGATTTCGAGGTGCAGATGCTGATCGGCTTCGGCATCGCCTTCGAGTTTCCGCTCGTGATTCTCGTGCTCAATCTTCTCGGCATCGTTTCCCGCGAGCAACTGGCGAACAAACGCCGCCATGCCGCCTTCGCCATTTTCGTCGCCGCCTGCTGCATCATCCCATCGACCGATCCCTTCACGCTTTCCCTCATGACCCTGCCGCTCTATGCCCTTTACGAGGCGTGCATCTGGATTGCGCGAATCGTGGAAAAGCGTAAGAAAAGCACGGACGCGTAACCCCTCCCCGGAGAATCATTCCCATGGCCCACGATGTTTTTGTCAGCCACTCCTCCAAAGACAAGACCATCGCCGACGCCACCTGCGCCTATCTCGAGACGCGCAACATCCGCTGCTGGATCGCTCCGCGCGACATCCTGCCGGGAGCCGATTGGGGCGTCTCCATCGTTGACGCGATCAAGGGTTCACGCGTCATGGTGCTCATTCTTTCCGCCAGCGCCAATGCCTCGCCGCAAATCAAGCGGGAGGTGGAACGCGCCGTCCATCACGGCAACATCATCATCCCGATGCGGATCGAGGACGTGATGCCGGCCAAGGAGCTTGAGTACTTCCTGAGCACGCCCCACTGGCTCGATGCCTTCACGACTCCGCTGGAAAGCCATCTCGAGTTTCTCTCCACCACGATTCAACAAATCCTCTCCGGCGCGTCTGATGACCGCGACCGCCGCAATCGACCGTTGCCGGTGCCCGTGCCGTGGTGGCGGAAGCACATGCTCCTCCTGGGAGTGGGCGTCGTTTCCGCCGTGGTGATCTTTCTTTTGATGCTGATCCTGTTACGCCCTTCTCCCGTCGTGGCGCCGGTATCGTCCAATGGCGGCGCGACCGCCGCAACCGGAGCCAGCATCGATCAATTTACCGGCAAATGGAAACGCATCTCGAGCGATACGCCGATCACCACAGCGGGCACCTATGTCGGCCTACCCACGATCATTCAGGCCGAATTCGCGGGAACCAATCCCACGGTGGATCTGACCATCCACGATGACGGCAGCTACGAGGTGCATACCGTGACGACCGATAAAGGCACTTACACCGCATCACCCCTCCAGCCCGACGGTTCCAATTTCATCGCTCAAGGCTCCTTCCAATCCGACATTTCCGGCGCGAAGGATTCCATAACTTTCATGATCAATATCGTGGCGGCGGGAACGCAGAATCCCAATCTCCCGCCCGGTAATCTCCTGATGACGCTCGCGCCGCAAGGAGGCGGTGCGGGAACTTATTGGGCGCGCAACGGCGATGCAGGGTCTCCGACGCTTCCGGGAAAATGGACCAATCCATCCGTGCCGATCATGGATTCCATCGCGCAGCATTTCTACCAATCAACCTTGGATCTCGCGGACGACGGACATTATCAATTGCAATTTGAGCTCACCGAGAAAGGCCTCTTCCAGCTCGACGGCCAGAAATATTCCCTCACCAGCGGCGGCATGATGCCCCAAGGCGGTCAGTATTCTTTCCAAAGCAAAAACAAATTCACCTGGGTCAGCGGCTCGGGCAAGAGCGTCTGGGAGCGCGAGTAGCGACCCCGGCGGCGTAAACCTTACGGGCCCCTCCGAAGGAGAAAGGGCCCGCTTTCAAATTTTCCGGGTTACTTACGGATTCGGCGTGCTGGGGGGCGTGTCTTTCTGGGGCGTTTTGGTGGCCTTGTCGCCCGATTGATCCACGCCCGCATCCGCCGGAGCATGGGTCTTATGCTTGTGCTTCTTCGTCCCCTCTTTTGGATGGTCCGTCGTTTGGTCGGCCGGGCCGCTGGGATTATTCTCCTGATTCTTGGTATCGGTTTCCGCCGCCGTGCCGGGGACCGCCTTTTCGGGAGGAGTCGTATCGGCGCAGAGCGCGCGGTCGGTACCGATGAAAAGCGTGAGCGCCGCGATGAGCGCATACTGACAAACTTTGATTTTCATGAGAGGAGAAATGGCATCGCGCATGCCATTTTCGC
>JAMFSY010000120.1 GCA_026225555.1 Methylacidiphilales bacterium | reverse complement strand
TTTTTTATTTTATACGTGACGGTTTTTCTTGCCGTGTTGTTGATTGCATGGTTGTTTTTTCTACGGACTCGCCGCCGTTCGCAATTGGACGCGCGGCGAATTTTCATTTGTGGGTCTTGTCAGAACGCCTTTCCTGAACGCGTGCCGTACCAACGGCCGCGTTGTCCGCGGTGCGGGGCGCTCCACGATGGCGAGACTTCTAAGGAGGCTAGCTAAATATCATGGGAATGTGGATTGGACGTAACCGCAAGGCCCGCGTTACCTACGGCTTCGACGAAATCGCCCTGGTACCCGGAGATGTGACCATTAACCCCAACGAGGTCGACACCTCGTTTATTATCCCGCGCCGCGATCAGGAACCGCTGCGCCTCAAGATCCCGATCATCGCCAGCGCGATGGACGGTGTGACCAACGTGCGCTTCTGCATCGAGATGGCCAAGCTGGGCGGTCTCGGCGTGGTGAACCTCGAAGGCGTGCAGACCCGCTACGACGATCCCGAGGACGCCCTGGCCCAGATCGTGAAGGCCGACAAGGGCACCGTCACGGAGCAGATCCAGAAACTTTACACCCAGCCGATCAAGGAAGAGCTGATCGCCAAGCGCGTGCAGGAGCTGCGCAAGGGCGGCGGCATCGTTGCCGTCTCCTCCATCCCGCAAAAGGCGGAGCGTTACGCCGCCATCGCGCAGGAAGCGGGCGCGGATCTTTTCGTGGTTCAGTCGACCGTGTCGACCGTGCGTCATATCTCGACCGAGTATAAATCGCTCGATCTCGCGGCGTTCACCAAGAACAGCCGGATTCCGATCATCATCGGCAATGCGGTGACCTACGAGGTCGTGCTCGAATTGATGGAAAACGGCGTTTCGGGCGTGCTCATCGGGGTCGGACCTGGCGCGGCCTGCACGTCGCGCGGCGTACTTGGCCTCGGCGTACCGCAGGTCACGGCCACCGTCGATTGCGCGGCGGCCCGCGATGCGTTCTTCAAGAAGACAGGGCGCTACGTCCCGATCATCACCGACGGCGGCATGTCCAAGGGCGGCGATGTCTGCAAGGCGCTGGCCTGCGGCTCGGATGCCGTCATGGTCGGCTCCGCCTTCGCCAAGGCTGAGGAAGCCCCCGGTCGCGGCCACCACTGGGGCATGGCGACGCCGCACGCGAACCTGCCGCGCGGGACCCGCATCCATGTCGGCGTCACCGGCACGCTCAAGCAGATTCTCTTCGGCCCGGCCACGGTGGACGACGGTTCCCAAAACCTAGTCGGCGCGATCATGACCTGCATGGGCAACGTCGGCGCCTCGACGATCAAGGAATTCCAGGAAACCGAGATCATCATCGCCCCCTCGATCAAGTCGGAAGGAAAGCTCTTCCAGACGGTCCAGGGTGTGGGCATGGGCACGCGGTAACTGGTAGCCGTTCCGTGGTAGCCGCCGCACGCCGTGCGGTGGTGCAGTCGCCGTTATGGAGCCACTCCCACGTAAGCGTCTCGATCACGACACGCCGAATTGGGTTAAACCCGATTCGGTCTTCTTCATCACCCTTTGCGCGCAGGCGCGTGGTAATAACCACTTCTGCACAGAGGCCGTCGGACCAAAGCTTTTGGCCTCGATTGTCTATCGCCACGAGAAGCAGATTTGGTTCTGCCATCTGGCGGTTCTCATGCCCGACCACATCCATCTGCTCTTGAATTTTCCGGAGGAGAGCGTGATGAGGCGTGTGGTTGGCGATTGGAAACGTTGGACTTATTCGGCGCACGAAATTCCATGGCAAAAGAATTTCTTTGATCATCGATTGCGTGAGGAAGAAGGGCTGAAACAGAAAGCCGAGTATATTTTGCAAAATCCGGTGCGTGCAGGGTTGGTTAGCACGGTGGAAGAATGGCCTTACATTTGGCGGCCGGAAGGCGGCTGACCACCGCACGGCGTGCGGCGGCTACCACGGAGACGTCGCGTTTAGCGCGGGGGCCTAAAAATACTGCCCTCCGCAGGAGCAAAAATCCTGTTCATCTCGGCAATCCTGTCTAAAAATTTCCCTTCCTCTTTTCCACACGCCTATGCCCAGCAAAATTCTTATCCTCGATTTCGGTTCGCAATACACGCAGGTCATCGCGCGCCGCGTGCGCCAATTGAATGTGTTTTCGGAGATCGTCCGCTACGACACGCCGGCCAGTGTGCTGAAAAGTTTGCGGCCCTCGGGCATCATTCTTTCCGGCGGCCCGGCCAGCGTCTATGCCAAGGGCGCGCCGCAACCCGACAAGCGCGTTTTCGATTCCGGCATCCCGATCCTCGGCGTCTGCTACGGCATGCAGCTCTTCGGTAAATGGCTGGGCGGTGAAGTCGCGCCGAGCGCGCGCCGCGAATATGGGCGCGGCATCCTGCACGTTAAAAAAGCGTCGCCGCTCTTCAAGGGCCTCGACAAGAAAATCGAGATTTGGAACAGCCACGGCGACAGCCTGAAAAAGTTGCCGAAGGGTTTTCACGCCATCGCGACTTCCGACAACTCGCCCTACGCGGCCATCGAGGATTCCAAGCGCAAGCTCTACGGTCTGCAATTCCACCCCGAAGTCGCGCACACGCCGCTGGGCGTGGAAATCCTTTCCAACTTCGTCCTCGGCATCTGCGGCGCGGAACCGGACTGGACGATGAAGAGCTTCATCGAGACCACCTGCGAAACCATCCGCCGCCAGATCGGCAAGGACCGCGTCATTCTCGGTCTCAGCGGCGGGGTCGATTCCGCCGTCGCGGCGGCGCTGCTGCACCAGGCCATCGGCGACCAGCTCCATTGCATCTTCATCGACAACGGCCTGCTGCGCAAAGGCGAGCGGGAAAAGGTGCAGGACGTTTTCGGCCGCAATCTCAAACTCAAGCTGCACACGGTCCACGCCGGCTCGCGCTTCCTCAAGGCGCTCAAGGGCGTGTCGGATCCCGAGCGCAAACGCAAGATCATCGGGCGCATTTTCATCGAGGAATTTTCGCGGGCGCAGAAGCGGCTCGGCGCGGTGAAGTTCCTCGCCCAGGGCACGCTTTATCCCGACGTGATCGAAAGCGTCGCTATCGGCGATAATCCGGCCGCGGTGATCAAGAGCCACCACAACGTGGGCGGCCTGCCGAAGAACATGAAGTTCGAACTCGTCGAGCCGCTCCGCCAGCTTTTCAAGGACGAGGTTCGGGTGGTGGGCGAGACCCTCGGCCTGCCGCGCGAAGTCGTCTGGCGTCATCCGTTCCCGGGGCCGGGGCTCGCGGTGCGGACGCTCGGGCCGATCGACGCGCGCAAGCTTTCCATCCTGCGCGAAGCCGATGCGATCGTAATCGAGGAGATGAAGGCCGCGAAATGGTACGACCGGGTCTGGCAGGCCTTTGCGGTGCTGCTGCCGGTGCGTAGCGTCGGCGTGATGGGCGATGAGCGGACCTACGATTACACGGCGGTGCTGCGCGTGGTGGAAAGCCACGATGGCATGACCGCCGACTGGGTGCGCCTCGACCACGAGTTGCTGGGTCGAATTGCCTCGCGAATCACGAACGAGGTCAAAGGCGTGAATCGCGTCGTCTACGATATTTCCTCGAAGCCGCCCGCGACGATCGAGTGGGAGTAAATTTTTAAGGTGGGGACGGCAGTCCCCGCCATCCGACTCGTCCCTTCAGCCTTAGGATTTGAAGAGCAGGCCAATCAGGCTAGAGTTACCCTTCACCCTTTTTGCACCTACATGAATCTCAAGACCTGGCGCGTCCTTCGCTATAACGATCCCACTTTCGCCCGCGGTATTGCTGGGCTAAATCGCCACGCCCTGCCGGATCCCGCGCGGGCCACCGCCGTGGCGGAGATCATCGCCACCGTGCGCAACGAGGGCGACGACGCGCTGGTGAAATACGCCAAGCAATGGGACCAGGTCGATCTCTCGCATGGCGGGCTTATGCTGCCCGCGCGCACGCCGCAGGTGCCCGATCCGGTCCGCGCCGCGGTCGAGTATGCCCTGCGCAACATCCGGGATTTCTCGAAATTGCGGAAGCCGCGCAGTTGGTCGCGCACCAATCGTGAGGGCGCGCTGGTGGGCGAGAAATTCGATCCGCTGGAGCGCGTGGGCATTTATGTTCCGGGCGGCACCGCGCCGCTGATGTCCACCGCGTTGATGACGGTGACCTTGGCCAAGGAGGCGCGCGTGCGCGAGATCGTCGCGGTGACACCGCCGCCGGTGAATGAGACGCTGCACTACGCCCTGCGGATGGCCGGCGCGACCGAGGTCTACCAGGTGGGCGGCGCGCAGGCGATTGCCGCGCTGGCTTACGGCACCGGCACCATCGCGCGCGTGCAAAAGATTTTCGGGCCGGGCAATGCCTTCGTGGTCGAGGCCAAGCGGCAGGTACTCGGTGCGGTGGCCATTGATCAACTACCGGGGCCGAGCGAGATCGCCATTGTCGCGGATGATACGGCGCGCGCCGATTTCGTCGCCGCCGATTTGCTCGCGCAGGCCGAGCACGGTTCGGGCAGCCAGATCCTTTTTCTCACGCCCTCGGCCAAACTTCTTGCCGCGGTGGAGAGCGAACTCGTCAAGCAGGTGCCCAAGCTTTCGCGGGGGAAACACCTCGCCGGCGTGCTCGAGCATGGCTGCACGCTCGCGTTGGTGGAAGATGTAGGCGAGGCGATTGGAATCGTGGAGGATTTCGCGCCCGAACATCTCACGCTCATCATCAAGGACGCCCGGCGCTGGTCGGAGACGATCCGCAACGCGGGGGCGATTTTCATCGGAAATTACTCGCCCGTCGCCGCGGGCGACTTCATCGCGGGCCCCAGCCATGTGTTGCCTACCGGTGGCGCGGCGAAGGCTTTTTCCGGCCTCACCATCGATCAGTTTTTCCGCCGCACCAGCATCGTCGAGTATCCCCAGCGGGCGCTCTACCGCGTGAAGGCGCACATCGAAACTTTCTGCGCCGTGGAACAACTCGACGCACACGCGCGCTCGGTGAGCATTCGGTTTGATAAGTAAGTTTCCAAGGTAGGGACGGCAGTCCCTGCCGTCCCATGATTCGAGGGACGCGAAGGGACTCGCGTCCCTACCCAAAACGGGCATACTTCACCCCTTATGAGTAAAGCACGTCAGGCCCAAGTTCATCGCGTTACCGGCGAGACCGATATTTATGTGAAGCTCGCCGTCGATGGCGGCGGCACGTCGAAGATCGCGACGGGGATTCCCTTCTTCGATCACATGCTGACGCTTTTCGCCAAGCACGCGCTGTTCGATCTCGAGGTGCGGGCGAAGGGCGACATCCATGTCGATTTTCATCACACCGTCGAGGACGCGGGCATCGTGCTCGGTCAGGCGCTGATCAAGGCGCTCGGCGATAAAAAGGGCATGGTGCGTTACGGCGATTTCCTGCTGCCGATGGATGAAACGCTGGTGCGCGTGGCGCTCGATTTCAGTGCACGGCCTTTGCTCGTCTGGCGCGCGCCGAAGGGCTTCAATTTGAACCGGCTGAAGGCGGGCGATTTTCCCGCGCAATTAACAGTCGAATTTCTGCGCGCCTTCGCGCAGGAGGCCGGGCTGACGCTGCACGTCGAAGTCCTCTACTCGAGCGAAACGCATCATCTCATCGAAGCGGTTTTCAAGGGCCTTGCCCGCGCCATCGAGCAGGCGGTCCGACGCGATCCACGCGTGAAGGGCATCCCGAGCACGAAGGGGATGCTCTAGTCCCGGCGCGGGTGACGGGTTTCTTCCCCGTATCCTTTGCAAGCTCAGGGTGACGAAATTAATAAATTGAATATACTTATTTTATGATCGGCATCGTCGACTACGACATCGGTAATTTGCGCAGCGTGCAGAAGGCCTTCCAGCACGTGGGCGGACATGCGGTCTTTGTGCGGACGCCGGAAGAGCTCGAGCAGGTCGATGCGTTGGTCCTGCCCGGAGTCGGCGCTTTTGGCGATTGCGTGCGTTGCCTGGCCGCGTCCGGCATGTGGGATGCGGTAGCGGCATGGGCGCGCTCGGAACGGCCCTTCTTCGGAATTTGCGTCGGCTACCAGATGCTTTTTGAATCGAGCGAGGAGGCCCCCGGCCAGCCGGGACTCGGGATCTTCGAGGGCCAGGTGCGCAAGTTCTCGAGCGCGCATGGTCTGAAAATTCCGCAGATCGGTTGGAATACGCTGACCGTCCGGCAACCGGGACTGCCCTTGCTGGCGGAAATTTCCACGGGCGACTTCGTCTATTTCGTTCACAGTTATTACGTCGCCCCGCGCGATCCTTCGCTGGTCGCGCTAGAGACCACCTATGGAGATACTTTTGCCGCCGCGATCGCGCGGGGCAACCTGATCGCCACGCAATTCCACCCGGAGAAAAGCCAGCGCGCCGGTCTGCAAATGTTTAAGAACTTCGTCGCTCTGGCCGAACAGGCGGCTGCTCCGGCTTTAGCCAAATAAAATTTATGCACATCTTTCCAGCCATCGATCTACGGGGAGGAAAAGTCGTCCGCCTCGAACAGGGCCGCGCGGAGGCCGAGACCGTTTACGGGATCGATCCCATCGGCGTGGCGGAAAATTTCCGGGCCGCAGGAGCGAATTACCTGCACATGGTCGATCTCGACGGCGCCTTCACGGGCGAGTTGAAGAATCTTCATCTGATCGCGGCCGTGGCGAAAGTCAGTCCGCTTTTCATCCAGGTGGGCGGCGGGTTGCGCACGGAGACGGCGATTGGCCAGGCGCTCGACGCCGGTGTTCGCCGTGTCGTCATCGGAACGCGCGCGTGTGAGTCGCTGCCTTTCGTGAAGGAAGCCGTGGAAAAATTTGGGGCGGAGCGCATCGCGGTCGGCATCGACGCGAAGAACGGCATTGTTTCCACCAAGGGTTGGACCGCGCCGAGCCAGTGGACCGCCCCTGATCTGGCGCGCGCCGTGGTCGGGCAGGGGGTGCGCACGATTATCTATACCGACATCGCCACGGACGGCATGGGCACCGGGCCCAACCTGAAAGCGCTTCAGGAGCTCGCCGGGGCCGTGCCCGACGCGGCGATCATCGCTTCGGGCGGAGTGGCGACGGTGGCGCATGTGGAATCGCTGCTCACGCTGGGAAAGGCGATCGATGGCGTCATCATCGGCAAGGCGATTTACGACGGGAAGCTGAAGCTGGAAGATGTCCTGCGGGTCGCAAGATAATCTCCTCAAGAGAGTTGGAAGTTTGCTGAAAAATTGCAGTCATCCTGAGCTTGTCGAAGGATCAGTTCGGATGCCTCCTTTTTACCGAAGCGAAACTGATCCTTCGACAAGCTCAGGATGACAGAGAAAAAGAGCGACGATCTCATTTAAAAGCGGTCTAGCGCTGCCACGTTTTCACCAATTCCGGGAAGGTGCAATTCTCGCACTGGGAACAATCGGTCTGGCAATAATCCCGAAAAATCTGGAGCAACCCCTGCTGGATAAGCGCCTCGCGTGATTGCCGGGGAGTGAGGGTTGAAAGGAGAAGCCGTTGCGAGGCGACACGGGCGGCGCCATTGACCGAGGCCGATAAATTTTCTAAGGCCTCGCGCGCCCGTTCCGGCTCGTCCCGCGAAATCATCGGCCAGAAAATATTGATGAGCATGTCGTGCACGCGCTCCTCGCCGAGCAACCGGCAGGGCGTTCGCAAAGGCGTCCCAGTAAGAGTGGCGTGGCTCTCCCAGAAAGGATCCCGCAGGGCGAGAAGGATGGCGGAAAAGCGATCCGCATCGCGGGCCTGGACAGCGGCGAGGAGCTCTGGAATCCGCGGCACGAGATGCGCGAGCGCGGCCAGTCGTCGCTCGGGCCGGTTCATCGGACGCAGTCCGGCGAGGCGCCATTGCGTTTTGGGCAGCAGCGCATAGTCGAGCGGCGCCCGCACTTTCCACCAGATTTCCCACAGTTCACGCAGCCACGCGCGTGACTCGGCTTGCAGGCGCGCCAAGCTTTCATCGGGAAGGAATCCGCCGAGCCCGAAGAGATGCGCGAGCCGCGCGGGAAGCTTGAGTCCGCGCATGGTCTTCCAGGGAAGACGTTGCGCGATGAGGCGCATCGGAATCTGGTTGGCGTGAAAGCCGAGCGCCTCGGCGAGGGCTTCGTAGAGCGCCTG
>JAMFSY010000119.1 GCA_026225555.1 Methylacidiphilales bacterium | reverse complement strand
GGTGCAGCCTGCGGCCGTCGTCATCGTGAGGGTGCTGCATGCAGCGCAGCAGTGGCCGCCGGCGGCGGTTTGACAGGAGGGAATGGATGAGTAGCGAGATTTCAGACGGCCTGCTGATCGTGGCAACGCTGGCCGGCCCCGTCCTGGCAGTGCAGGCTCAGAAATGGGTCGAACGGTGGCGTGACGACAAAGCCCGTCGGGTGCAGCTGTTCAAAACCTTGATGGCGACCCGTGGCGCAGCACTCTCCGGCGCGCATGTTCAAGCCCTGAACTCGATTGACCTGGAGTTCCACGGCGAGCGATTCAGGAGCGTGCGCTCGACTTGGCGAAGCTATCTGGATCATCTCAACAACGGGCCAGAGAAGGCCGAGGACGAAGGCGTCGATGCCTTCACGGCTCGGCAAAAGGCCTGGGAAGAACACCGCCAGGACTTGCTCGTCGACCTCTTGAGCGCGATGGGAACTGAGCTGCGCTACTCATTCGACAAGGTCGACCTCAAGCGCGGTGCCTACACCCCACAAGGTCACAGCGAACTTGAACTGGAACAACGGATCGTGCGTCGCCTGGCTATTCGCGTCCTTGGTGGCGAGCAAGGCTTGAAGATGGAGGTGACGCGCATCCAGGGCGATCCCGAGTCCGTCGAGGCGCACCGGGCGATGCTTCGCAGCGCGACCGAGGCTCTTCAAGGGGGGGCGCTCAAAGTCAAGCTGGAAGGAGCCGTGGCCGCAGAGCCAGGTGAGCGTTAAAGATCAGACGAGGTTTCCGAACCGGCCATAGCCCACTCGCGGCGCTCCCACCATCAAAATCGCCCAGTTCTATTGCATCGAGGCGGCGGGTGGTCGAATCGGCCGCCAGCATCCACAAATCGGCTCACGTATGGCTGCCGTCAGTCTCATTTCCGGGATGACCGTCAACGCGTTCGCGGCCGGGCCGGCGACGGGGCGTCGCCATCTTCATCGGAGGCTGACGGGGTGGAGGCGGGGTCACGAGCCCCGCCGTGCGTCCAGCCGGGAACGGCGATGTAGTAGCGAAGTGCCTTGCCAGTGCCCGAGGTCCATAGCTGGCCCTTGGCGACCATGTCGGCCAGATCTCGCGTCGCGGTTGCTTTGGATGTGCTCGTCATCTTGATGTACTTCTCTGCGTTCATACCGCCTTCGAAGCCGCCGTCGCCGGCATCCAGGAGCCGTTGCAGAGCCTTGCGCTGGCGCTCGTTGAGTCCGCTGCTCTCGTGCCGATCCCAGAAGTGGCGCTTCTCGAGGGCCCCGTCGATGACCAGGCTGGCAGACTCGTAGGCGGCTGAGCATTGGCGTACGAACCAGGCGACCCAGGCGGTCACGTCCAGGTCGCCGCGCTGCGCCGCGTTCAAGGAGTCGTAGTAGCCTGAGCGCGAAGCGAGCAACTGACGCGACAGGCTGTACAGCCTCACAGGCTGGTGAAGGTGCTGCGCGACAGCCATGTCGACGATGGCTCGCCCAAGGCGGCCGTTGCCGTCCTCGAAAGGGTGGATGGATTCGAACCACAGGTGCGCGATTGCTGCGCGCGCGAGGGGGTCGATAGCCGTTCGGTTCGTTGCGCTGCCCTGGTCGGCGGCCGGCGCTGTTTCGGCGAACCATTGCAGGAACCGTTGCATGTGTGCAGGCACGTCGCGCGATGGTGGTGCCTCGTAGTGCACCAACTCGCGGCCTGGCGTCCCGCTCACGATCTGCATGGGGTCGTCGTGGTCACGATATCGGCCAACGGCGATGCGCTGTATGCCGGAAGTACCGCCTGGAAAGAGCGACGATTGCCAGCGACACAGCCGGTCCTCGTCGAGGGGCTGGGCGTGAGCTGTCGTCGCGTCGTTGATGACTGCCACCAGACCGTCGACGTGGCGGTCGGCCGGGCCCGTCGAGCCCAGGCCCAAACGGCGCATCACGGACGAGCGAACGATGTCCACAGACAGCCGCTCCCCTTCAATTGCGGCTGTGGCTACCACTTCCGCGGCGGTGGCGTCCAATGCGATCTGGCTCCTGGGCGTCAACCCGATGGTCGCAGCCTTGCCCTCGATGACGCCGTGCATGCGATAGGCGGCTGCGAGATCGCCGGCAATCGCCTGGGGGTCGAATGTGAAATCCGGCCATGCAACGCGGCGCCAGATCCAGGGTGTCTGAAGGCTCATGACCCGCATTCTAGCAAATACGGCTCAAAAAATGAGCCGTATTTCCTAGAATACGGCTCATCGACGCGCATGAAATCGCAGGAAAGCGGAAGAGCTTCAGTGCCCTGCCATCTCGGCCCGTCGTAGACGTTCACCCGTCTAATGCGAGCAGCCGGATCGGCCTATTTATCAAAGATGCTTCGAAACGAGCAGTTGGAAGAACAGCCCCGGGTACCTGATCGGCCAGAGCATCATCATGCCCAGCTTCGCGGACGCGACGTTTGCAAGTGTGTTGTGCATCGGGTGCCACTCGATCAAGCCGCGTAGCACGACGCGGTTCAGCAGGAAGCCGAGCACAAAGTAGCTGATAAACGCGATGATCCCTGGGAACACCTGAACGTTGGCCGCCAGGGCTATCAACGCGATCATGATGCCGATCGCCATCGTGTAGAGGCCGATGCCTTTGCCGGTGGTCATTGATGCGGTATGGGCTTGCGTTTCGATGTCGGTCGACATGGGGTTCTCCTTGACTTGGCTGCTGGAAGGTTGGGGCCTACCGCTGGAGAACCATGGCCGCGCTGGACCGGCGCGTGTGTCGCCATCCGCCGGCGCCATGCCGACGAAAGATGAAATCGCAGACCTCATCTTTAGGCAACCCCGCTGTCGTTGCCCGTCGTTACTTCGACGGGCGGTAGACCGGTGGCTTTGCGGCCCCGGCTTTCGCGCGGGTGTGCCCTTTCTTGCGAGTGAGACTGTAACGGCGGGCGATGAGATCGACATCGCGGCGGCGAGCGAAGTGCACACGAGCGTGAAAAAGTTCTCTGCGCTCGGCCGGATGCGCTGACGTGTGGGGGCGGCTTAGGGACGCCGGGCCATAGTGCCTTGCGCCGCGGTTGACTCGCTTGTCGGGCCCAGCGTAGCGACCCCCCGGAGAATGGCGGCATCCCGATGGTCGACAGCGCCTCGGGCCGGCCGCCTGCGAGGCATTGGCATGGCGCCGCGGTACAGTCACGGTACAGCTATCAAGTTTGGCCAAGACCGCCAACCTTCGCTAAGTTACTGTCACACAACTACTTTTCGCTTCCGCTGCTTACGCGGGCTTTCGCTTCGTTCACCTGGGTACCCGCCTTCGCGCGCAAATTGAAAATCCGCGTGTCGGTGGTTCGATTCCGCCCCAGGCCACCAATACAGCTAAGCCTTTGATTCTTAACGGGATCGAAGGCTTTTTGCGTTCTGGGCGATGCGCTGAAACCTTGGTTTGGTACACCAGTGTGGTACACCGTGGTCAACTCAGCAGTCAAAAACGACGGCCCGAAGCGCTCTCGTCGTTGGTCTTTCATGTCTCAACCTTTCACGCGTGGCGGCATCTGGCAGTTCCGCCGCGCCGTTCCGGAGGAACTCGTCTCAGTCGTCCGCCGATTGGAAATCAAACAGTCGTTGCAGACGCGCGACCCGGCGGAGGCCAAGCTGCGCCATGCCGTGGCCTTTGCCGAATCGGAGAGGTTGTTCGCGCAGGCCAGGGCGCAACTATCCGGCGAGTCGATCTTGACGCCGGAGGACGTGAAACAGCTAGCGTCGCGGTGGTATCGCGGCGAGACGCTTCGCATGGACACACTCGGCGAGTTCACTTCATGGCTTGCCGCCGAACGTGTAGTGACCGACCCGACCGATGGAGATGAAGTCGCGCTCTATTGCACTCTCAAGGAACATTGGGAGCGCGACGGGGAGGGCTGGAGTGTGGAGGCGATGGTCGAACCGATAGCGGTGCGCATGCTTCGCGAAAGCGGCTTGCCAGTACCCACCAAGCAGACCCCGGCCTGGACTTGGCTCGTGTCGGAGTTCGATGCCCGCGTTCATCAGCTGTCGTCATGGGCGCTTGCCCGGCACGAAGGCGGCCGTGCGTTGCCCGGCGATGGCGCACTGCCTCACGTCCCGCTCTCGCCCGAAGTGCACCATGCGACTTTGACCAAGGCGCACGCGAAGAAGGGGCATACGCTCAAGGCGTTGTTTGATGCTTACGCGGAGGGCAAGCGCTCCACCGACAAGTCTCGTTCTACAGAGGTCACGCTGGGTGAGTACGGTTCTGCTATCGACGACTTCATAGAGATGCACGGAGACGTGGGAGTCGAGTCAATCTCGCGCGACCTGGTCAGCGAACATCACATCGAATTGGCCAAGCTCCCGACCAAAGGTAAGGGGATGGCGAAGCTGACCGCGCCGGAGAGGATCGCACGCGCGGAGCGCGACGGGCTGCCAAGGCTTTCAACGGCGACCGTTCGCAATCGACTTCGCAAACTCTCTGCGGTGCTGACGTACGGCGTGGGTCGAGGATGGTTGACGGAGAACCCAATCAACGCCAGCGGGCTTGGGCGTGAAGTCGCACGGGCCGCGACTCGCCAGCAGGGTGCCGTTCGACGGCGGAAGGACTATGCGCCCGAAGAACTAGCGGCAATCTTTTCGAGCATCGCATTCACCGATCCTGCCTGGCGTCCAGCGCGCGCTAGGTTTGGTCGGGCGTGGTATTGGCTACCCGTCTTGATGTACTACTCAGGCGCGCGGGTCGAGGAGCTGGCGCAGCTGAACGTGCCGGAGGTCAGGCATTCCTCCGAGGGAATCCCGTACATCAGCGTCCTCGAAGGCTTGGACGGTGACGATAATGACAGAACGGTCAAGACGGACAGCAGCCGTCGCATGATCCCGCTGCACGATGACGTGATTGCGCGCGGATTCTTGGAGTACGTGAAGGGTTTGCCCGCTGATGGGCGACTATTCCCGCAGCTTGACCCGTGCCCGGATGGCTACTACTCGACCAACTTCGCGAAGCGATGGGGCTACTACCTTCGCGACACTGTGGGGCTAAAGACTTCCGCCCGGCCGTCACATGGGTTTCGACATACGTTCAAGACGATTGCTCGGAAGCGATTCATTCCTGAAGAAGTGCACGACGCCATCACCGGGCATGCTGGCGGCGGCGTCGGTCGAAGCTACGGCACCATGCCGCTGACGACGATGGCCGTGGAGCTGAGGCGCTTCCCCACGATCGAGGAGATGATCTCGTCCGCATCAGAAGCATAGGCCGGCATTCTCGAAATGGGCGCGGGCGATACTGCCCCCATCGAAGGCGCAAATCCGCCTACCATGTCTCCGCACGCACCAACCCAACGACCAGGGGCCCTGAACCGCATGCCAGGCAAAAAACGCGTCAGCTTCAAGTACCGCGCGGGCCCAGCAGCCCTCCGCAGCCTTTCAGACGGCATGGCTTACTTTGCGAGTCCGAGCGAACTGAACGACTCCCTAGAGGCGAAGTTCGTCATGCCGGAACGGACGACCTACGCCGAGAAGCTCTCCGAGATTCTCAGCGAGTTGGCGCAGGAGCGAAAGGCCGCCTATCGTTTCGAGCCAGACCCGAATTTCGCCGAAGAAGTGGAGCAGCATGTGGCGCAGGAGAGCGCGGCATTTCTGAAACAGTGTCAGCACGTCGGCATCTACTCCTGCACGATCCGTCCAGACAATCAGCCGATGTGGGCTTACTACTGCGGTGATTCCAAAGGGGTCTGCTTCGAGTTCGAATGGCCCGACGATGTGGTGAAGGAGTACAGCCTTCTGCCCACCTTCGTTGAATACTCGGACAAGCCGCGCATCCATGACCGCTTTGACGACATGCGGGAAGAGATCAGGGCTCTCGCGAGGGAGCAGCCGGACTGGACGGTCGAAGACCTCCTGCAGCATTCCGCCGGCCCCGATTTCACCATGCGCTGGATGGTTCGTTCGATGGGCCGCGCCGTTTCGACCAAGCACGCCGACTGGGCGCATGAATGTGAGCTTCGAATGGTCAGCCCGAAGTCCGGTGCGCTGCCCATTCTGAAACGGCTTCTGAAGCGTGTGTATTTCGCTCGCACAGACTTTCCGGAGTGGGGCCCCATCATGATGCTCTTGCATCAGCTCTATCCAAAGGTGGAGCTAGCCGAAGTCCGCTTCAGTCATGTCGATCCCGTCGTCTCCGTCATGCCGATGACTAAGCGCCTCGTGCCAGTAGGCCCTGCGTCCGGCTTCGGCGCGGGGTAAAGCCAGACCTGAGACATTTCTTGCGCGTCGGACTACATGCCATCCGTCAGTCAGGGCGGAAGATGTATTCTCAGAGTGCCGCCCACCACCATCATGACTTCAACGCTTGCGCTCATCGTCTCGTGCCTCGCCCTTTTCGTATCGGCGACCACAGCGTGGCTCACGCTATTTCGCAAGGGCACTGTACGCATGACGCAGCCGACGGTTATCTTCTTCGGCCCTGAAAGATCGGAGCGGCCCGGGCAACCGGCCTCACCCAAGGTATTCCTGAAGACGCTCCTCGTGTCCACGTCGAAAAGGGGCCGAGTCATCGAGAGCATGTATGTGTCGCTCACGAGAAACGAGTCCCATCAGTCGTTTGGTGTGTGGGTACACGGCGACGAACGTCTCACACGGGGTAGCGGCTTGTTCGTAGGCGAGACAGGAGTGGCCGCAAATCATCACTTCATGATGCCGCCGGAGGATCGGCAGAGTTTCGCATTCTCGGCGGGACGATACCGGCTGGATGTGTATGCAAAGCTGCTCGGCGAGCGTGCAAACATCTTGTTATTTTCACAACAACTGGAACTTCTGTCCGAGCATGCGGGGCCGCTTAAGAACCTCGAAGCCGGCGTCTATTTCGACTGGGGTCAGGAGTCGCAGCGTTACCTTGCCCACGTTGACCAGCGCCCAGGCCCGACATCGCCTGAGGAGCAGCGAATCGATCAAATAGATGCGCAAATACTCAATGCTGCGATCGAGCTCAACGCATCGAGGATCGGTGCATCGAGTAGTGGTCTCGAATAGCTGGGGCCCGCAGTGACTAGGATCGACGATTGGCAAAAGCTCGCGACCCTCATTGCCGCCGCCATAGCCGCGATTGGTGCGGCGTTGAATCTCTGGTGGCAGTACCAAGCGAAGGCAGACAAGATCAAAGTCGGGTTCGATACCATGACGCCGCACATTGCCCCCGGGTATAGCTTGCACGTCGTATCGCGGGCCGATCATGCGATGGTCATCACGGACTTTGGGTTCTTCGATGCAGCTGGCCGGTTGCTGTCGCTACCGTATCTTTGGCAGGACGAGCCCGATGACGACCCCATTTCGATCGACGGCAGCTCCGAGCTGGCTGCTCGCAACGCTTCGATGGAGGTTCGAGGCATCACGCTTCGCGACTCGCAAATTGGGGCGTTCGCCATCACATCTGCCCAACAGCATCGGACACTGGGGTTTCGCTATGACGTGTCCTGGTGGAGACGCTGGTGGCTACGTCTCAAGATCAGATGGATTCCCGGCATCCAGTGAGCGTACGAACAGTTCCTGGCGGTGCCTTATGCCGTCACCTGCGCTTGTTGATGCGCCGCGCGCGTCGCGATCACTGTAGCCCGACTGATGTTGAACTTGCGCGCGACAGCGGACACGGATGATCCCGCCGCGAGGCACGCGACCATTTCGCGCCGTTGTCCTGGCGATGTCTTGAACGGCCGACCGACGTGCTTGCCTTCGCTGCGTGCCCGCGCGATGCCTGCATGCGTGCGCTCGATCAATAGATCGCGCTCCATTTCCGCAACGGCCGCGAGCATGGTCACAAGCAGCTTGCCCGTCGGCGAAGCGAGATCAACACCACCCAGCGAATGCACGATCACGCGGATGTCGCGATCCGCGAGCGCCCGAACCGTCGCGATCACGTCGATGGCATCGCGCCCGAGTCGATCCAGCTTCGAGACGATCAACGTCTCGCCGTCACGCAACTTGGCGAGCATCGCGGCAAAGCCCGGGCGGGCCGTGGCTTGCGTACTACCGCTGATCGTGTCCTCGTGCCAGAAGTCGATACGGTACCCAGCCTGTTCAAGCTCTACCCTCTGGTTGGCCGTCGTCATCACGTCGTCGTTCTTGCTGACCCGCAGGTAGGCGAAGGTTGCTGTCATCAGTCGAGCCTCGGTGTAGGAAAGGGGCGCGGTTATAGCCGACATGCGGGAAAAGGTCCAGCCCCGTTTACCAACATGAGCGGCGTCAACTCGCAGAGGGTGCTGGCAACCGGGCGGTTTCTGACAGGGGAGGCCGGTGCATTGGTGTGCGCTTCAAAACGAACCGGGAGACGCGCGACTTCGACGAGCGAGCAAGGCCGCCTGGGCGCGTGCGGCAGCGCGTAGCCACTATGCCATTGCTTCCCCCGAACTAACCGAGCCAGGGCGCTCTACGGCCCTTTGCAGCCGGCGCGCGCTTTTGCGAGCGCGCTCCGCATGCCGTGTGACGCTTCTCGGCATGCACATTTGCGACTGGCGATCGGCAGTCGGTGTTGGCGGGCGCACGCGGATCGCGGAGGGCCGCTGGGGGGAAATCTACTTTGGCCAGCTCGGAGGTGGCTCCTCGCAATCGCGAGGCAATTTAGGTCGGCGGTGACGCGGGCCATTTCGGCTGCAACAATTGATACGCCTCTAAGCCGAACGCCACTGCGAACCGTTCGACGTTGTCCAGGGAAATGTTCCGCACCTGTCGTTCGACGTGGGCGACGAAGGTTCGGTGGAAACCCGTTTCGAAGGCGAGCACCTCCTGCGACCAACCTCGTTCGCCTCGGAGGCGAATCAAGTTGATAGCCAGCGCCTCGCGCGCACAAGGCACGGGACGCTGAACGGGTTTCGAATTTGCGGGCACGGGGCGTCAGTCTCCCGGCATGCCGCTTTTAGATCAGCCGCTTCTGAGTCACAATCGTCAACGGTGCACAGGCGATCAAACGATTGGACGAACGGAGAGCGATCAATGGCATGGATCGGAAGACTTGCAATTCAAGCAGCACTGCTCGCAGCATTCCTCCCGTGCTCGGCCGAACCGCTAGCCCCAGCGTATGGACGTGCCTTTGACGAGCTCGCGGGCTACTGCATGGGGAATGTCTGCTTAGGCATGTCCATTCCGGAGGTTCGCAAACTGGGCCCGCTGACGTTCGGAAAATGGACACCTCCCAACGATCCGCAACCAGTCTGTAGCTTCCTCGCGGCGGGTCGGGGCGGGCTTCTGCTATCAAGGGACGGCGAACGGGTGCAGTTGGGCTTTGAACTTGTTGGCTCGACTGGAACGCCGGAGTCTCGGTACAGAGTTATGGCGATGACCAGAACCTTCCCAGGCCTTGATGCAGCCGACATCGACAGAATGCGGTTGACGCTCACCAAGCGGTATGGGGGCATGCAGCGGGACACGAGCCCGTCGTTCCCTTCGGGCGCTGGGCGGTGGACGAAGACTGCCGGGGACTTCACGCTCGTGGTGAGCAATGGCCTGTATGTACAGGGTGGCTTGCTGGGTCAGTTCGGCGAGCCCGGACGCTACGTCTCAGTGATGGCGAGCCTCTCGCCGGATTGGTTCAATGAGCAGTCAGCGTGTGACCATCCGCCCTCGCAGACTTTGCCGAAGCTGTAGGAATTTGCCCTAGCTCGGGCACCCATTCCAAACTGCGGATGCCGATCGAGACAGATACGGGGGTCGCGACGAGCGGCTCATGTCTCTGGAACGTGCCGAGCCGCCTACCCGGGCTCTGAACCTTCGCATGCGCCCGTGACATAGATCAATCTCGGCGAGTCCGAGATGCGGCAGTTCCCTATGGCAGTGGCCTGCTTGTTCTGGGAGTCTGACCTGGCTGAATTCGAAGATCAACTCAAGGGGAACGGAATCACTTCGACCACTCAATTGCAGCGCGCAGCGCTTGGCATTGCCCTGGCTCTGACTCTATCGGGATGCGCGGGCGTCATCCGCCCGGTTCGCGATGTCATCGCACCGCCTGGGCAGATGAACGCTGATGGAACAATCAACCCATGCCACGGGTACAAGGCTGACGCACAAGCCTGCGGCAATGCTGCTTACAACGCTTCTCGCGTCGGGCAAGTTGCCATCGGCCAGTCCTTGCCCGAGGTTCGAAAGATCATGGGGAGAGAGCCGGAAGAGAGAAGTGTTCGTGCTCAGGATAACCAAAGCTTCGAGACCTGGAGTTTCCGAACTGACTACGGTAACCGGATCACCACTCGGATCGACTTCGTTGAATCGAAGGTCGTAGCGATCAGGCAGGAGAGGACGTAGGCTAGCTGCAGCGCCTCGCCATAGCGCTATAGGAGCGCTTGCCCTTCGGGCGTCGGCTGGCTGCAAGCCTCCTGTCCTACCCTTTCGGAGACCGGAGACCGGAGACCGGAGACCGGAGACCGGAGACCGGAGACCGGAGACGGGAGGGAGCTTCAGCCTAGACCTGGTCGGTGCAGGCTTTCCCGAGCAAGCGGGCTGGAGCAGGCCACTACTGGACCGTCTCACTCAGAGCTAGCGTGGCTGCCAGCGGCGAACGGTCGCTGCGTTCGCATCTTCAGCGTAGCTGTGCGCTTCCTATCGGCCTCATGCTACGCATTAATAGATACGGGTGTCGAGGTTGGGCATAACCATCCGCTCTTGTGCACTAGCGGTACCAAAACAGGCGAAGTTCGACCCGCTCTTGTGCAATACGGGTTCTGAATCGAACAGGCTTGTTTCCGGTACACCATTCTGGTACACCAGCACCCTCCTACTCAACCAAAAAGCCAAGCATAAACAAGGGGTTAGCTCATGCGTCGGCGTGTCGGTGGTTCGATTCCGCCCCAGGCCACCAAAAATTATCAATTAAATCAAGCACTTAGCGTAATCTGCGCTAAGTGCTTTTTTCATGCCTCGTCGCCATGTAGGCACCATGTAGGCAAACTGGTTCCGAGTGGATCAATTGATCGACACAGGCCGAAGGGGGTCGTTTTGAACCGTGGCTCACGGGAGCTTCGTGGTTTCTCGCCGTCGTGAGCAGGAGTGCACGCGACGTTGC
>JAMFSY010000118.1 GCA_026225555.1 Methylacidiphilales bacterium | reverse complement strand
TCACCCATGTGCTGCGACAAGCCGATGCCAATCCCTCCCACTACATCGGCGCGCAGGTTCCGCTGCTCGGCGCCAACGCGGCGTGGACGGAAGGCGCGCCTTTTGTCGTTGAGGCGGATGAGAGCGATGGCACGCTGGCCCTCTTCGCTCCGCACGCGAGCCTCATTTTGAATATCGAGGAGGAGCACCTCGATTTCTATCACGACATCGAGGAGATCGTGCAGGTGTTCGCGACGCTGTGCGAGCGGACGCGTGGACCGATCGTCTATTGCGCCGACGACAAGAACACGATGCTGCTTTGTTCGCATTGCGACCAGGGTGTGAGTTACGGCCTTTCCGAGCTGGCGAATTACCGCGCGCTCGACGTGAAGCTGGAAAATTTTGCGTCCCGTTTTTCTGTGCTGCGGCGCGGGCAGTTGCTGGGTGAGATCGTGCTCGGCGTGCCGGGCGCGCAGAATGTCGCCAACGCGCTCGGCGTTGTGGCGCTGGCCACGGAACTCGGCGTCGCATGGACGCAAATCGTCAGCGCTCTCGCGGAATTTCGCGGCGCGGCGCGGCGGTTCGAGGTGAAATATCATTCCGCCGATTACATGGTGGTTGACGATTACGCGCACCATCCCACGGAGGTGAAAGCCACGCTGGCGGCGGCGAAGAACAGCGGATGGAAACGGGTGCTCGCGCTTTTCCAGCCGCACCGTTACTCGCGCACGAAGGCGTTGATGGGCGAATTCGCCGGGGCCTTCCACGATGCGGACGAAGTTTTCATCACCGAAATTTACGCGGCAAGCGAAGCCGCCATGGCGGGCGTCACCGGCGAAAGCCTGGCCGAGGCGGTACGCGGCGATAATCACACCACGGTCCACTATGAGCCGACGCTCGGTCGCCTGCGCGCGGCGGTGAACGCGGCGCTGCAGCCCGGCGATTTGGTGATCACGCTCGGCGCGGGCGATATCCATCGCGTGGCGCTGCATCTCGCGCAGGGCCTGACCTGGTTCACGGAACTGAGCGCGCTGATCAAGCCGGAAAGCATTCTCAAGCGGGACGAGCCGCTGCACAAACACACCACGATGCGCATCGGCGGCCCGGCCCAGCTTTGGTTCGAACCGAACGATGAGGACGATCTCAAGCTCGGCCTCCGCTTCGCACATGATCGCGGCATTCCGGTCACTTTCATTGGACGCGGCAGTAATCTTCTTATCCGCGATGGCGGTATTCTCGGGCTTTGCGTTCACCTGGGCCGTCCCTACTTCAGCCGCATCGAGATCGAGGGCGAGTACGTGACTGTCGGTGCCGGAGCGCGCCTGAAACAAATCGTGGCCGACGCGCGCAAGCATGATCTCGGCGGTTTCGAATTCATGGAAGGTATTCCCGGCAACATGGGCGGTGCGTTGCGCATGAACGCGGGCGCGATGCAGGGCTGGACAATGGAAGTGGTCGATAGCGTGCGTAGCGTCGATCTTCTCGGCCATGTCCACGAGGTGAAAAAAGCCGACATGGAGATTCATTACCGTAGCGTGCCCCACTTCCAGACTCACATCGCCGTTTCCGCGCGGCTGAAGGGCAAGCCGAGTTCCAAGGAGGAAATCAACGAAAAGCTGAAGGCTTATTCGGGCAAGCGCTGGAATTCCCAGCCCGCCGCGCCGAGCGCCGGTTGCATCTTCAAGAATCCCGGACCCATGCCCGCGGGCAAACTGATCGATGAACTGGGCCTGAAGAATCTTTCCGTAGGTCCGGCCCGCGTCTCCGAAGTGCATGGCAATTTTATTGTGAATGATGGCGGCGCAACGGCAGAGGATGTGCTGCAATTGATTTCGCTGATCCAGCATCGCGCGCGCGAGACGCGCCAGATCGACCTGCACACCGAGGTCATCGTGCTGGGGGAGGAAAATTGATATGAGCGACAAACCGCAACGCATCGCTGTTTTGATGGGCGGCCTCTCCGCCGAACGGGAGGTCTCGCTCAAGACCGGCGCGGCCGTCGCGCTCGCGCTCGGCGAGGCGGGCTACGAGGTTGTCGAGGTGCCGGTGGACGACGCGCAGGTGCCGCTGCCCGCGGGCATCGATCTCGCCTTTCTCGCGCTGCACGGGACTTTCGGCGAGGACGGCCAGATCCAGGACCTGCTCGCGTCGCGCGGAATCCCCTTTACCGGCGAAAATGCCGCCGTGAGCCGCATTGCCTTCGACAAGGAAAAGACGAAGGAGAAATTCCGCCAGCACGGCGTGCCCACACCCGAAGGGCAACTGGTGCGCCGGGCGGATGAAGTCACGTTGCCACTGCCGGTTTTCATCAAGCCGAACGCGCAGGGTTCCAGCGTCGGAACGCATTCCGCCACGACGCCGGAAGAGCTGGCCTTCGCCCTGAGCGAAGCGCTGAAATTCGATTCCTCCGCGCTGGTTGAGCGATTGATCGTGGGGCGCGAACTGACTGTTGGCGTGCTGGGAGATCAAGTCCTGCCCATCGTGGAAATCCACCCGCTCGACGGCTTCTACGATTACGCCAACAAGTACACCAAGGGCCGCACCGAATATTTTTGCCCGGCGCGGATTCCGGCGGAGATCACGCAGGTCATCCAGAAGCACGCGCTCACCGCGCATCGGGCCATCGGCGGCACCGTCTATTCGCGGATCGATTTTCTGCTTGAGAAGGATCTCAATCCCTACTGCCTCGAGATCAATACTATTCCCGGGATGACGGCCACCAGCCTGCTGCCGAAAGCGGCCGCCGCGGTTGGACTCGCCTTCCCGGAACTCTGCCGCCGGATCGTTGAGCTTTCCTGGGCGGAACGGCGCAGGGAGGGGCTGGCATGAAACGCCGTCCGCAAAATCGCGCGCGGCAAAAGCAGATCAACATCCTGCACACCACCACGCGCCAGCGTCATTCGCGCAAGCAGATGACCACGGTCGGTTTCTGGACGGCCATCGTTCTCGCCATGGTGGTGGCTGTCGGTGTCGCGCTTCATTTCGGCGTGAACGTGCTGCTCGATCACGCGCTCTACACCAATCCGCATTACACGCTGAAGAAGATCGTGATCGAGCCGGACGATCTTTCCCAATACACGATTCGCCAGACTGCCGGGCTGGAGCTGGGCCAGAACCTATGGACGTTGAACCTTCCGCAAATCACGCACGACGTGGAGAAGCTGGCCTATGTTTCCAGCGCGAAGGTCGAGCGTCATTTTCCAGACCGGGTCGTGATCCGCATCGAGAAACGCAAGCCGGTGGTCAAGATCGTCGCGATCAATGACGACCTCGGCACGCGCGAGACTTTTTATCTCGATCGCGAATGCATCGTGCTCAAGCCGCGCCCGGACGAGCCCGCGCCCAGTCCGCCGTTGCCTGAAGTGATTGGCCTCGTGAATGCCGAGGTCGAACCCGGCTTCCGCCTGGAGCAGCCGATCCTGGTGCGCGCGCTTCAGATTCTCGACGCGATCAATCACACCTCGGAACTGAACACCTCCATCGACATCCGCACCATCGATCTCAGCCAGCCGCTCTCGATCAAGATGGTGACGACCCGCGACATGTCGATCACCTTCCGCACGGACTGCGTCGATCAGCAACTCATGCGCCTCACCGCGATCTTCGAGCGCTACGGCAACGACCAGCGCACCCTTCACACCATCGATCTCACGCCCGATCAAAACGTCCCGATCACCTTCTACGAATAACGCCGGTCACCACCACGCACACCACTATGTTCTGGGGAAAATCACGTAATATCGTCGTTGCACTCGAAGTCGGCAGCACCAAGGTCGCCGCGGCCGTGGGTGAAATTCGCCCCGACGGCACGCTGGCCCTGCTCGGCATCGGGGAAGGGCCCTCGGGCCAGGTGCGCAAATGCGAGATCGTCGATTTCGAGGTGGCGCAAGGCTGCGTGCGCGACGCGTTGGCCGAGGCGGAACAGAAGACCGATATCGTGATCGCGGAAGTCTATCTCGCGATCTCGGGTGCGCACATCCGCTCCTCGAACACACGCGTCACCACCGCGATCAACAACGACGGCGACGAGATCGCCACGGAACATTTGCAGGAATTGCAGGACATGGCCACGGCCCAGCCATTGCCGACCGATCACGCCATTGTGCATCATCTGCTCCAGCACTACGTGCTCGATGACGGCTCGACCACGGACAATCCGATCGGCCTCGCCTCGAAGCACCTCACCGCTCATTTTCACCAGGTCTACGGCCTGGCCACGCGTTTGCAGACGACGATCCGGTGCGTGAAGGAACTCAGCATCGATGTGAAAAACTACGCGCTCAGTTCCTATGCGACGGCGCAGGCGGTGCTGACCCGGAACCAAAAACAGCTCGGCGCGGTGGTCATCAATCTCGGCGGCGGACTATCTGACTATATTGCCTATCAAAAGGGCGCCGTGGTGCATACCGGAGTGCTCGGCGTGGGAGGCGATCACCTGACCAACGATATCGTTTCCGGGTTGAAAATTCCTTACGCCAAGGCGGAACTGCTGAAGAAAACGGAAGGCTCCGTCATCCTTGATCCCAACGAGGAGGAAGACAGGATCACTTTGCCCGGTGCTTACAATTTCGAGGAGCGGCAGCTTTATCGCGCCTCGCTCAACATAATCATGCAGGCGCGGCAGGCGGAAATTTTCGACATCATTCTCGAGGACCTGCAGAACGCCGGCTTCTGGCCCGAGTTCCACGGGACGGTCTACATCACGGGCGGCGCTTCACAGGTCAAGGGACTGGTCGAACTCGCTTCGCAGATCTTTCCGTGCCCGGTCGAACTGGCGCACCAATCGCCCTTCGATGGCGACCAGAATTATGGCCGCCGCCCCGATCTCAGCACCCTGATGGGGTTGCTGCATTACGCGCGGCAGGCGGAACTTGAGGTCTCCTCCGCTCGCGGCTTTGCGCGAGTGGGCCAATCTTTGCGACGGGCGTTGGCGAACATGAGGCTGATCTAAAACGGAGACTATTCCTGTGATTGAGTTTACCCCTGACGGTCCCTTTGCCGGAAAAGCCGCTGATCCGCTTTTCCCCGATCGCGTGCGCATCATCGGTCTGGGCCAGACGGGTGCGGCGGTTTGCGATCAACTAGTCCTGCATGGACGCGCGGCCCAGGATCTCTGGGTCTTCGATTCCGATCAGCAAACCATCGAGGGCTCGATCGTGCCGAACCGGCATCTCCTGGGGCGGAACCTGGTCCATGGCCTCGGCAGCAGTGGCGATATCGAACTCGCGCGGGAAATCGTCGCGCTGGAAGAGGATCGCCTCATGCATGTCGCCCATGGCTGTGATTTCATCATCCTCGTGCTGGGGCTCGCGGGCTGCACTGGTCTCGCCCTCGCGGAATATCTCATCGAGGAAGGTCACAAGGGCGGCGCGAAAGTCATCGTGGTCGGCGTGCAGCCATTCGCGTTCGAAGGCTGGTCCCGCCGAGAAAAGGCGGTCGGTGCGATTGCCGAACTGCGCCGGGAAGCCGATAGCGTGCTGGTCTTTGCTCACGACCGCTTGACCGAGGACCCGACGACCTCAAAAAATGTTCGTCACGGATTTCATCTCATGCACCAGTTGATGGCGCAGGCCACCCAGGCCCTCGCCCAAGTGGTCTGCAAGCGCGGATTGGTGCAGCTTTCCTTCGCCGATGTGCGCAGTCTCTACGGCCGCTATGCGGGTTCCGAAGTTCTGGAAAATTGCTGGGCCGCGCATGTGGAGGGCGACATCCATGATCGGACGGAGGACCTCATCGAGCAGTTGCTCGCCGGTCCCTTGATCAGCGATGAATCCATCTGGAAACATGTGGACCACGCCATTGTGACGATAAGTGGAACGCGCGATCTCGGCCTTTCCGACGTCCAGGAAATGGTCGGCGTCCTCAAGGATCGGCTTCCCCCCAATCTTCCCATTGCGACGAGCGCAAGCCTGGAAGAAGAAGGGCACGAAAAAGTGCGCCTGACCGTCTTGCTCGCCATGACGACTCCCGTTGCGGTGCCCGCGCCCACCGCCAAGGAACAGGAACCGGCTCCGGAAAAACAAACGCCGGCTCCGCGCAAACCCAACCTGGCCGAGACGGTGCCGATGCCGGTCATCCAGATGGAGGAGACTCAGCCCATCGCGGAGACTCTTCCCGCCAAGAAAATCATTCGCGCTGCTCCCGCTCCGATGAAACCGAAGCCCGCGCCGATCGAAGCGCGGGCCCTTTCCGAAACGGAATTGGCATTACCCAAAATCAGCGCGCCCGCGCCAACGGAAGCCGAACGCGCGCAATCCGCCCGGCGTTTCGTAGCCAAGCAGGAAGAGATGCAATTTGAGGGCCCGACCCGTGGCCGCTTCGACAAGACGCACGAGACCATTTACAACGGTGAGAATCTGGATCAGCCCACCTTCCGCCGCCGCCGCCTCGCGATTCGGCTCTGATGGGCAGGTAGGGGCGCGAGTCCCCTCGTATCCGTGAAACGCCTCAATGGCCGTGAAGTGCCATTTAGCTGTCCAAAATCTTCACGCCCTCATTATCGGCCCGGAGGACGAGAACGCGCGCGGGAAGTTGATGCCTCTTCGCGGTCTCCAGCATCGCCTGGGAAATGGCCTCGACATTGTCCAGTGTCACTGCCATCAGCGATGAACCTGCCCCGCTCAGGAAACTCCCGAGCGCACCGGCCTCGCGCGCGGCTGCCAGAATATCAGCGAATCCGGGAATCAGCACCTGTCGAAAGGGTTGATGCAAATGGTCCACGAACAGGCCACGCAAAGCCGCATACTCACCTGTGCAGAAAAGCGCCGTGATCCTCGCCGCGCGCTGCGCGTTCTCCACCGCATGGCGAAAGGGAACTTCCCTCGGCAGCAGCCCTCGCGCCGTCTCGGTGGAGAGCTTCAGGTCGGGCACTAATGTGACAAAGGTCAGCTCGGGTTTTACCGCCACCCGCGTGTAAACAAAGCCATCCTTCGGATCATCGGTCGCCCGCGCACACACGGCGAATCCGCCCAGAAAGGAAGGCACCGCATTATCGGGGTGTCCCTCCAGTTCAATCAATAGATCCAGAATCTGCTCACGCGTGACCGAGATGGAATCCTTCCCCAGTTCAGCCAGCCCCATTAAAATGCCCAGGCGCACCGTGACGCTGCTTCCCAGGCCGCGCGACACCGGAATATCGCCTTCAATTCTGGCCTCGAAGCCAAAGGATTGTTCCCCGCCAAAACGCTGAAAAAAGGCGGCCGCCGTCTCAGCGATCATGCCACGGGGCTGCTGCCCACCCTCGACGCGCGAAATCTGGGTCGTGTTATAAACATTCAAGGCCAGACCAAGACAATCGAAACCCGGCCCCAGATTGGAAGTGCTGGCCGGCACCCGGACAAGCACGCGTGATGAAGACATAACGGCTTCTAGCGTATCATCTCCCACGCGAACAGCCCGAACGCGATTCCCCTTGGCGGACGCGGATTTACTTTTTCACGAAAGGCCTTGCTAACCCGAGCACATGGAAGGATAGTAGTCCTTCGCAACACTTCGGGTGAGATGAAAACCCCGGTTCAGTAAGTGAAGCGAACCTCAATCGCGGGGTGGAGCAGCCCGGTAGCTCGTCAGGCTCATAACCTGAAGGCCGCAGGTTCAAATCCTGCCCCCGCAACCCCTT
>JAMFSY010000117.1 GCA_026225555.1 Methylacidiphilales bacterium | reverse complement strand
GAGCCTGGTCAAATCCGGCGCGTGCGACGATTTCGGACCGAACCGCGCCGAGCTGATTTCACATATCGACGGCGCGCTGGCACAGGCCAATGCGCAGGCGCGGGACCGCGATGCGGGGCAGGGCTCGCTGCTGGATTTGCTTGGAACGATGGAACCAGCCGCGAAAAAAGCCACCATGACGGCGCAGGCCAACGGCATCCCCGAATGGCCCGCTCGCGAGCGGCTTAACTACGAGAAGGAGCTACTTGGCTTCTACGTCACGGGCCATCCGCTCGACGAATACCGGATCGACCTCGCGGCGTTCCAGCTCAACACCGTGGCGCAACTGAAGGAAACGACGGATGAAATCGATACGCGCATCTGCGGCCTGATTACGAAGCTCGAAATTCGCACCACGCAGAAGGACAAGAAACCATGGGCGCGGGTGACTTTCGAGGACCTGACCGGTGCGCTCGAGGTGCTCGTTTTCCCGGATAACTACGCCGCACTGCCGCGACCGCTGAACATCGGCGATGTCGTGGTCATCTGCGGCTCGCTCGATCGCCGCGACGATCAACCGAAGCTGCGCGCCACGCAAGTGCTGTGGTTGCCGGAGGCTTACGAAACGCTTTTGCGCGAGCTGGTGCTGCACCTGCCGCTGGAGGATTGGCTTGATGCCAATCGCTGGGCGCAATTGCGCGAGCTGGTGATGGACGCGCCCGGACCGATCAAGCTGCGGCTGGTTTGCTCGCGTACGGCGGGTCAGGATCGCGGGCAAATCGAGCTCGCCCCGGCGGACCATTATGGCGTTGTCTGGACGCCCGACTTCAAGGGGCGGATGGAGGCCTTTCTCAAGGGCGCACGCTACGAATTGCGCGCCACCACGCAGATCGTACGGGCGAAGCGGAAACCCTGGCAACAGCGGAACTAAGCTCCATGCCCGACGCGGATACCGTCTACGAGGGGAAATTTCTGCGCATGAAGAAGGCGCAGAAATGGGAATATGTGGAGCGGGTCAAGGCCAGCGGCGTCGTGGTGATCCTGCCCCTGACGCGCGATGGGAAAATCATCCTGATTGAGCAATTTCGCGTCGCCGTGGGCCGCAAGGTCGTGGGGCTGCCCGCCGGTCTGGCGGGGGACGAAGGTACGGAGGAACTCCTAACTGCGGCTCAACGGGAATTACGGGAAGAAACCGGCTATGTGGGGGAATCCTGGAAACTTTTGACGGAAGGGCCCTCTTCGCCGGGCCTGACCAACGAGATGATCACTTTTTTCCTCGCGGATGAGGTCACCCAACAGGCGGAGGCCGATCCGGATGGCGATGAACAAATCGAGGTTCACGCCGTCCCGTTATGCGACCTCTCCCGGTGGCTGAAAGAAAAGGAAAGCGCGGGCTGCCTGATCGATTACAAGATTTTCGCCGCACTGTATCTGGCGGGACAGCACGGAATCGCGCCTTAGCTCAGCGAGTGGGCAAAGGTGAGTCCGGCGGCCTTTGTCGCGGAACGAAGGTAGGCGCGGGTCTCCGTGAGACGGGCGGAATCGCTTTCGGGAGAACCGAAGAGGGCGACGACGGTCGGGCTTTTATCTCCGGCGCGGCGCGGCCAGTTCTCCAGCCAGTTCTTGAAGGAGCGGGGCAATTCATCCTCGCCGTCGAGGGAGAGAATCACCACATCGGCCCGGGTGGCGGCGGCCTCGGCTTCCTGGCGGATGTGGTCGAGATCCAACACCTTGAAGCTCCAGAGCCCTTTCTCGCAACGTCCCCGCGCACCGAGTTCATCGATCAGTTTCTCGCAAAAAGTGTAAGCCCGCTTTCCGGCGGCCATGTTTTCATAAAGCAGGACCACGTAATAACCGTGCCGGCAGGAACCTGCATGTCCGTCGGCCAGGAAGGGTGCGGACGCGACGGGTATCATCCGCCAATTGTACGCGAACGGAAGGGGGAGGGCCATCGGGGCCTCGCCCGAAAAACAAGTCGGAGATTTTCCCAAGCTCCCCTAGGAATTTTCCTGTGCGGGCGCCATGGTTTGATGGGCAATCCAGCGCGCCGCGTAGGAAATCAGCTCCGCCGTGGTCTTGATCGAGAGCTTGCGTTTGATGTTGGCGCGATGGGCGTCGATCGTCTTGGGGCAGAGGTTCAGCCGCTTGCCGATATCGTGGGCGGAGAGTCCTTGCCCGAGGAGCTGGAAGACATCGAACTCGCGGTCGCTCAGGCGCTCGATGCCGGGGCGGTTCGAGAGATTGGGGCGACCGGAAAGCAGGCCGAGAACGCGCTCCGAGGTGCGGTCGCTGACGTAGACATGCCCGTCCAGAACGCGCCTTACGGCCTCGATCATGCGCGCACCGCTTTCGTGTTTCATGATGTAACCGCGCGCGCCGGCTCGCAGGGCGCGTTCGGCGTAGAGCGATTCGTCATGCATGGAAATCACCAGCACGGGGAGGTTGGGCTGCACGGCATGAATGTCCTTGATCAGCTCCAGGCCGCTGCGGCCGGGGAGGGTAATGTCGGTGACGACCAGATCGGGCGTGTTGGCGATGATAGCCTCCAGGGCTTGGGCCGCGTTTTCGGATTCCGAGCAGACTTCGAAATCGAGCTCGTGCCGGAGCCATTGGCTGATGCCTTCCCTGGTCACGGGATGATCGTCGACGACAGAGATACGTTTGAGGTTACCAGATTTTTTCATAAACTACCTGCGTTCCATTTGAAAACACACACCACCTTCGTTCCTCCTCCCACCACCGGACTTACTGTTAATGTACCACCGATGGTCCGCACCCGATAATTCATGATGCGGAGGCCCATGCCTGAAGTTTCGCCAGCTTTCGCGGGCATGCCCCGCCCGTTGTCCTTCACGGTCAGGACGGCGCGAGGGCCCTTCTTAGAAAGCGTCACGGTGATCCGGCTGGCCTTGCCATGCTTGATCGCGTTTTGAATCGCCTCCTGCACCACGCGGTAGAGATGGCTGGCCATGGAACCGTCCTGGACGAGAACCGGGCCCGTGCAGCGGAACGTGCAGGCGACATGAAAGAGCTTTCGCGTGTTTTCAACGAGCTCGCGCAGGGCGGCCATCAGGCCGGAAGGCTCCACATCGACGGGCGAAAGGCCCCGGGCCAGCATGCGCGTCTGAAGAATGGCTTCATGGATCGCGTCGGCGATGGCCAGGATGTCCTTCTTCATCGTCGGGCTCGTGATCGGTTTCTTCGCGGCCAGTTCGGTAAGAAATTTCACGCCGGCGAGCTGTTGCGCGAGACCGTCATGCAGGTCCTGCCCGAGGCGGCGCTGCTCCGTGCTGCTGACGGCAAGGAGATCGGTCTCCAACTGGCGGCGGGCCAGCGAAACGGCGAGAATGTTCGCCACGGAGAGAAGAAAACTCGCATCCTCGCGCGAAAAACGGGCTTCCTTGGTCGAGCAAGCCCCGAGCACGCCGTAGGGTCGGCGCTCGCCCGGAATGACCACGCTGATACCGCTGACGATGTCATGGGCATGATGCAGCGGGGAACCGTCGAAACGGGTCTCCGTGCGGAAATCTTCGACGATGACCGGCGCCTGTGAAACCAGGGCGAAGCCATCCGGCGTGTTCCGTTCCGCCGGTTCCTTGAGCTTGCCGACGAAGCCGTTTTTCCAACCCGCACCCTGGCGAAGGAGGAAGGATTTGGTTTCGGGGTCGAACTCCAGGATCTTGCAATGATCGACCTTGAGCAGCTTCGGCACAAAGGCGGAGACCTCCTGCAACAACTGGGAGAAAGGCCGTCCCTCGAGCGCGCGCTGGCTCAGGTTTGCCACGGCATCCTGCTGCCGGACGCGGGTTTCGAGGGCGGAATTCAGCCCGTGCAGTTCGTCCTCCGCTTTCTTCACCTCATCGATGTTGATCAGAAAAATCACCACGCCATCGAGTAGGCCTTCCACGGAGAGATAAGGCCGCAGTTTCAAGGAATAGTAGTGGCCGTTCCCATGCCGGAGGTCCTTCTCGCGAGTCTGCTGCACCCGCACGACCTGCTGGGCCATGCGGGCGAGGCCTTCCAGACCCATGTTCAGCGCGCTGATGTGGTAGCCGAGATCGCTCTTTTTCAGGCCGAGAACCTGCTCCGCCTGCGGGCTGAAATGGCGCAGGCGAAGATCAAGCCCGAGCATGAGAACCGGGATGCCAAGGCCGTGGAAAAGATTGGTCAGGTCGTTGTTAAGTCGGAGCAGTTCCGAGTTGCGGTTATTGAGCTCGTCGTTGAGCGTGGTCAGCTCCTCGTTGGAGGATTGGAGCTCTTCCTTGGCCGTCTCCAGCTCCTCATTCGAGCTCTGGATTTCCTCGTTGATCGCTTGGATTTCCTCGTTCGCGGCCTGCAGCGCCTCGTTGGCGATCTCCTTGTCCTCGAGCAGGCTTTCCATCGCGTCGCGATTGCCGGAGTGATGACCGTCCTGGACCGCCGCTCCATCCACCCCGATGACGGCGGCACTCTTGCCATCGGTTGAGGAACGCGTGGCCACGGATTGAAAAAGGACGTGGAGAAAAAGCTCCCGGCCGCTCGGAGCGCGGAAGGGGATCACCTCGATGGAAACATCGTGCCGCTGGCCATTGTGATCGAAACGGGAACCGGTCTTCTTCGCCGGGGTCTGCGTTTCCGTGGCTTGCCTGATGGCCTGGCGCACACTGCCCAGCAGATCGGGATGGACCATCTTGAGCAGGTCGAGCGTCGCCTCGCCCGTCGCATGCTCGAGGTAGAAACCGGTGCGCCCGCGGAACTGAAGCACACGCATTTCCGAGTCGATGAGCACGCCGGAAAGATCGAGCCGCTTCAGGAGGACCCGGTCGCCATATTTGCGCACGCCCATCTCGCCGGTGAAGGAGGTCTCCTCGGGTGGCCGGGTTTCCGGCGTCGGTTTCCAACCCGTGGGCGGAAAGGTGAGGCGGGTGGCGCGCACCGCTTTTTTCTCGAAGATTTTATGGCGGCGATCGAAGACGGAGAAGAGGGAGGAGAACGAGCCGATACTCTCCGACGTGCCCAGGAGAAGAAAGCCTCCAACGCCGAGCGCAAAGTGAAGCACGGGAATGACCCGCTTCTGCAATTCCGGATCGAAGTAGATGAGAAGATTGCGGCAGCTGATGAGATCGATGCGCGGGAAGGGGGGATCGGTGGTGACGTCGTGGCGCGCAAAGATGCAACGCTCGCGGATGTTCTTGTTGATCTGGTAACCGCCGTCGCGCCGCGTGAAGTAGGCGCGCATGCGCTCGGGCGTCACGTCATGGCGGATTGACTTGGGATAAAGCCCCTCGCGCGCGACGCCGATGGTCCGCTCGCTGATGTCGGTGGCGTAGACCTGCACGGGATGGTGGAGCTTTTTCTTCTCCAGAAATTCGGTGAGCAGGATCGCGATCGAATAAACCTCCTCCCCGGTGGAGCAGCCCGGCACCCAGATGCGCAGCGGGGCGTTGGGCGCGCGGTTCCTAACCAGCTCGGGGAAGACCTTCTTTTGCAGGACCTGGAACGTGAGAGGATCGCGGAAGAAGCGGGTGACATTGATCAACACGTCATGCAAAAGCGCGTCGGCCTCCGCATGGTGGCGCAGGAGAAATTCGAGATATTCGGCCTCGGAATTGACACCCTTGAGCACCATGCGGCGCGCGATGCGTCGGCGGATGGTGGAGCGCTTGTAGCGGGAGAAATCGACGCGCGTCTGCTCACGCAGGACGTGGAGGATGCCGCGCAGGCCGTCGCTGACCTTCTCGTCGGCCGCGCCGGCAATCCGTTCCGCGATGCGCGCCAGCTCCAGGGCGATCTTGTCGGGAGAGAGCGTGAAGTCGACCACGCCGCTGGCGCTCGCGCTGGCGGGCATGGCGGAATAGCGGGCGCTCGCCTCGTCCTCGCAGAAGGTGATGCCGTCCGCCGCCTTGATCGCCTGCAGGCCCAGCGTGCCGTCCGTGCCCGTGCCGGAAAGAATGACGCCGATGGCCCATTCCTTTTGATCGTGGGCCAGAGCGGAAAAGAAATCGTTGATCAACGTTTCGTGCTCGCGGCGCCGGGTCAGGCGCAGCCTTCCGCCGGAGATCGTCATGCGCCGGTCAGAGGGAATGACATAAACGTGATTCGGCTTCACTTCCACGCCATCGACCGCCTCACCGACAGGCATTGCGGTGGCACGATCCAGGATATCAGTCAGGCGGCTTTCCTTCTGGCGGTCGAGATGCTGCACCACGACGAAACCCATGCCGGTATCGGTGACAAGGTTTTTCAGCAGCGCAATGAAGGCTTCCACTCCACCAGCCGAAGCGCCGATTCCCACGATGGGGAAAGGCTTGCGTGCCCCGGTAGATTCACGTGCGGAACCCCGCTTGACCGGAGGGATTTTTATGCGACGAGTCATAGGGTTATCTCCCACTACAATACGGAAAATCCCCAAATACGCATGCGTATTTATCACACGTGTTATCAAATAGTAACGAAACCCGACGATGCTTTATTCCCCTATCGGAATTTACGATAATTCGTAGTCGAATTGACTAGAAATCTTTCGGCATTTGGAAAGTTGTCTCGCTCGCTTCGTTCTTATTACGATCGGCAGCGCCCCGGCCAAAGGGTGCAAGCGGTCGCAGAATCAAGAATTTACGGCGACAAGATGGACTAACTGAGGCAAAATGAGAGGCTCGTTTAAATATGGCTTCGAAGCAGAAAAAAACATTGCGTGTGGTTCTCGTCGAAAATGACGATAACGACGTTTTTTTCCTCGAACGGGCTCTTCACCGGGCCGGACTGGACTGTCCGCTGACCCGCCTCGCCGATGGGCAACACGCCATCGATTACTTTTCCCAACTGAAGGAGGGAGCGCTTCCCGATCTCGTCCTCCTCGACGTACAGATGCCACGCAAGGATGGGTTTGAAGTGCTGAAGTGGCTGCGGGAGCATCCCTCCTACACCCAGTTACCCGTGATGATGCTGACCTCGTCGGACGACCCGGTCGATATCCGCCGGGCGAAGAAATTGGGCGCCACGGAATTTCTGACCAAGAAGACCCACTGCCAGGCCGTGATCGAGATGCTGGGACGGTATGCCTAAGAGCTGAAAAAAGCTCATGCTCAAAATTTTCGGTCATCCTGAGCTTGTCGAAGGATCAGTTCGGCTGTCTCTTGCTTTTACCGAGGCAGAACTGATCCTTCGACAAGCTCAGGATGACGGCAATTTTGACGCGACCACTTCATTGGAAAGCGGCCAGGCAACCCCGTCGTCCGCCGGGTAACAACCGGTATCTTCGCCGAGTCCCCTTTCCGAGGCACTTAACTGGCATTCAGGAGCCGGAAGCCTTCATTGCGAAGCTGAAGCCAACGGTCGGAAATCTTTTGCAACGCCCGGGCGCGCGCGGCATTCGGATCTTCCGCCGCCATCACCTTCGCGAGGTGCGTGATGTAGGTGGCCGCTTCGATCTGGGCGAGAAGAAAGGCACGGGCGAAGGCGGGGCCCTTCGTGCCGAAGAGGAGCTGGTCTTGCTTGTCCTCGCGGATGCTCTGACGGGCATCCCGTTCGATGGCGGGAAGGGGGTTGCTATCCCCTTGGACGGAGCTGTCCGCCTTCTCCGCCCTGTCCACCACCGCCAGCGTCTGATCGGCCGCGACGGAGATCTTCTTTGCGTAATCGGCCAGCTCGGGCGGGCTCGTTTTTACGAACGTAATCAAACCGACCCAGGCCTCTCTTTGGGAGACATCCTGCAGGAGAAAGAAGCCATCCCGGAGATTGGATTCGGCACCGGTCGCTTTGGGGTTGGCTTCAACGGAGGGGCCAAGCGTGACCCAAAACAGGCCCGCCAAAGATAAGAGGATGAGGGGCTTCATCAGGGTTCCCCATAACCTACACCTTTTCCTCCGCGTCTAAGGTTAAAAGGATGAAAGAGAGGTGACTTTTCCCCCCAAGGGGCCGTCTTGTTCGGATGGAGGGCCGCAAGGTCGTCATCGATGAACTACCTCATTTACGGAATAAACCGCATGCTCCCACGGGTGATGCTGGTCCTGGCCGGGACGGCCATCGGCCTGCTCTTTGTGGGCATCATTTTGGCGGGGTCCAAATGAACCGGCACGCGCGAAGGAACCGGTCCGCGGTGCCGCTGGACAATAAATTCCGTGGCACGCCGCAATCTGGCGCTAGGATGAAATTCGCATGGATCAATCGATTGACGTCGCGGACTGTCTGCATCGCTGGAAGGCAGGCGATGAAGGCGCGGCTGAACAACTCATTCTCCATCTCCACCCGGTCATCTCGCGCATCGTGCGGACGCACCTGCCCCGGCGCGATCACGAGGACGATCTCATCCAGGAAATCTTGATGAAGACCTTTTCCCGCCTGCACCAATACAAGGCCGATGCGCCGCTGACCCACTGGGTCTCCCGCCTGGCCGTGACGACCTGTTTGGATCGCCTGCGCGCCCAGAAGATCCGGCCGGAACTCCGCTGCGCGGACCTGACGCCGGAGGAAACCGATATTTTCGACCGCGCGGAACTGGAAAACCACACCCGCGACGCCGCCGACGTGATACAGGCGCGCGATCTGGTCGATAAATTGCTTTCCACTCTGCCGGTCGAGGATCGACGCTTGATCCTCATGGTAGATTTGGAAGGCCGGTCGCTGGAAGAAATATCGCATTCGACGGGATGGGGGATCTCGAAGATAAAAATGCGCCTTTTCCGCATCCGCGGCCAGTTGCGGAAAACGATGGATAAATTGGAGAAAAGAACATGAATGAGCCGGAAAACACCCGTTGGCACAACCTTATCGCGCTGAGCGCGCCCACCTTCACCGGCGACGACGCCCCACCCTACGGCTTCGTGACCAGCACCATGGCGCGGCTGCGGGAAGAGACGCGCCAAGTGGAGTTGGCCGAGCGGATCGGCATGCGCGCCCTTTTCGCCTCGCTGGCATTGTTATTCATCACCGCCATGGTGACCTTGGGCCTCCAGTACCACGACCGGAGTGACCTGGAGCCCGGCCTGCGCGGCATCGTCCAGGTGGAAAACGTCCAGCTTTCCTGATCCGATAACGATGCTTCCCTCCCGTAAAATCACCGCGGCTTTCATTGGCGTCTTCCTGATCGGGGTCCTGACCGGCGTTCTGCTCATCATGGCCTTCAACGATACCCGCTTTTCCAAATTCATTACCTCCACGGGCGATCCGAGGAGCATGGCCATCCGGATCAATCAGAAATACCTCAAGGAACTCAACCTGAATTCCGACGAGCAGGCCCGAATCGCACCGCTGACCCAGGAGATGACCCAGCAGCTCTATTTGACCCGCCGCCAGTTCGGCGTGGACATCGTCGCCACTCTCAAGGACTATCACCGGAAGATCGGTGAGCAAATGACGCCCGAGCATCGGGAGGTTTTCGAGAAGGCCAATATCGAGCGCGAGAAACGGATGAGCGCCGTCCTGCTGCTCGATCAGCCCCCGGCGACAGCGGTCGAGGCGAAGTAAGCTGCCCACTTTCCGCCCCCCCTTTTCCTATATGTCGCAAGAGGTAACTGATTCCCAAAAGATGGCCCGCCCCAAGGTTGGACCCTACACCGGCGGCACACCGGCCGCGCCCGTTCGTCCCGGCACCACCACCACGACAACCGTGACTCGTCCGGTCGTGGTGAAAAAGAAGGGCTCGATCTTCGGGCTCCTCGTCTGGCTGGTTCTCGCCCTGCTCATTGCCGGCGGACTGGTCTATTATTTCGTGTTGAAACCCAAACCGGCCGCGGCTGACGCCACGGCGGCCGCCTCCGGAAAGGCAGGCGGGCATCATCACGGCGGCGGCGCCTCGGACAAGATCCGCGTCGTCACGGCCGTCGCTACGAAAAACGATATCGGGGTCTATCTCACCGGCCTGGGCGCGGTCACACCGCTGAACACCGATACCATCCGCACCCGCGTGGACGGCCAGTTGATGAAAGTCCTCTTCACCGAAGGCCAGACGGTTCGCGAGGGCGACCTGCTGGTGCAGATCGACAGCCGCCCCTATCAGGCCACCTTGGAACAGAATGTCGCCCAGAAGGAACATGACGAGGCCCTGCTCGAGAACGCGAAGATCGATTTGCAGCGCTACCAGACTCTCTGGAAGCAGGATTCCATTCCGCAGCAGACGCTGGCCACGCAGGAGTCGCTCGTCAAACAGGACCAGGGCACGGTCGATCTGGATCAGGCAACCATCGACGCGACCAAGCTCAACATCACCTATTGCAACATCACCGCGCCAATCACCGGGCGCGTCGGCCTGCGGCTGGTCGATCCGGGTAACTTCGTGCAAACGTCCGACACCAACGGCCTGCTCGTCATCACCCAGATCCAGCCCATCACGGTCGTCTTCACCATCCCGGAGGACAGCATCCAGCCGGTCCTGGCCAAGCTGAACGCCGGCGAGCCCCTGCCGGTCGAAGCCTATAACCGGGACATGCTCAAGAAGCTGGCGGCGGGCCAGTTGCTGACGGTGGATAACCAGATCGATCCGACGACCGGGACGCTCAAGCTGAAGGCCATTTTCCCCAACGACGACACCATGCTTTTCCCGAATCAATTCGTGAACACCAAGCTGCTGGTCGACATGAAGAAGGGCGTGACCACCGTCCCCGTGGCGGCGATCCAGCACGGCAACAACGGCACCTTCGTCTACATCGTAGACACCGACGCCAACACCGTCGCGATGACCCCGGTGACGGTTGGCACGATCGATGGCGACAACGCCGAGATCGTCAGTGGTGTCGCCGTCGATGATACCGTCGTCACCGACGGCGTGGACAAGCTGCAGAATGGCAGCAAGGTCATCGTTCAGAAGGCTGGCGGAAGTGGCGGCAAGGGCGGCGACAGCTCGGAACCCTCTACGCCCGGCACAACCGGGAACACTTAGAAGGCGTCGGACCGGGAGCTCATGAGTCCTTCCCAGACGTTTATTCTGCGGCCGATCGCCACGACTTTGTTCATGGCGGCGATCCTGCTGGCCGGCTTTGTCGGCTACCTGCAATTGCCCATTTCGGCCCTGCCCGAGGTCGATTATCCGACGATGCAGATCATCACGTTCTACCCGGGTGCGAGTCCCGAGGTCATGGCCTCGTCGGTCACCGCGCCGCTGGAACGGCAGTTCGGACAGGTGCCCGGTCTTCAGCAAATGACCTCCACGAGCTCGGACGGCAGCTCGGTCATCACGCTGCAATTCAGTCTCTCGCTCAACATCGACGTGGCCGAGCAGGAAGTGCAGCAGGCCATCAACGCCTCCGGTACCTACCTGCCCGCCGACCTGCCGAATCCGCCCATTTACAGCAAGACGAATCCGGCCGACGCGCCGATCATGACGCTCGCGCTGACCTCCGACACGATGCCGCTCTCGAAAATCGAGGACCTGGCCGACACGCGGCTCGCGCAAAAGATTTCCCAGGTCACCGGCGTCGGTCTCGTCAGCATCAACGGCGGCCAGAAACCGGCCGTCCGCATCCAGGCCAATCCCACCGCCCTTTCCGCCTACGGCATCAACCTGGAGGACATCCGCAACGCCATTTCCGCCGCCAACGTGAATCAGGCGAAAGGCAGCTTCGACGGCGCCGCTCAGGCCTACCAGATCGGCGCGAACGACCAGCTGCTCGACAGCAACGAATACGCCTCGCTCATCGTCGCCTACCATAACGGCGCGCCCGTCCGCCTCTCCGACGTGGCCGCGGTCAAGGATTCGACCGAGAACAATCTCCAGGCCGCGTGGGCGAACAAGACGCCCGCCATCATCCTCAACGTCCAGCGCCAGCCCGGCGCGAACATCATCGGCGTGGTCGACAGCATCACCAAGCTGTTGCCCAAGCTGCGCCAGTCGCTTCCCTCCACGGTCAAGATCACCACGCTGACCGACCGCACCGGGACGATCCGCGCGTCGGTCGCCGACGTGAAGTTCGAGCTGATGCTGACCATCGCGCTGGTCATCGGCGTCATCTTCGTCTTCCTGCGCAATTTCGCCGCGACCTTCATCGCGGGCATCGCGGTTCCGCTCTCGCTCGTCGGCACGTTTGCGGCGATGTACATGTTCGGATTCAGCATCAACAATCTGACCCTGATGGCGCTGACCATCTCGACCGGCTTCGTGGTCGACGATGCGATCGTCATGATCGAGAACATCGTCCGCTACATCGAGAAGGGCGAGAAGCCGATGCAGGCGGCATTGAAAGGCGCGGGGCAGATCGGGTTCACCATCGTCGCGCTGACCATCTCGCTCATCGCGGTGCTCATCCCGCTCCTCTTCATGAGCGATATCGTGGGCCGACTTTTCCGCGAATTCGCCATCACGCTCACCTTCACCATCCTGACCTCGGCGGTGGTTTCGCTCACGCTGACCCCGATGCTCTCGGCCCGCCTGCTCCGGGCCCACAACGACCAGCATCATGGCCGGATGTACCAGTTCTCCGAGAACATGTTCAACGGCATCATCGCGTTTTATGGCCGGACGCTTCAGGTCATTTTGCGCGTGCAACCGCTGGTCCTCCTCGTCGCGCTGGGCACCCTGGTCCTGACGATCTATCTCTATATCGAAATTCCAAAGGGCCTCTTCCCCATTCAGGACACGGGCGAAATCCAGGGCGTCTCGGAGGCCGACCAGTCGGTCTCCTTCAGCACGATGTCGGAACGCCAGCAAGCGCTCGCCAAGGTGATTCTGGAAGATCCGGCAGTGGAGAGTATCTCCTCCTTCATTGGCGTGGACGGCACGAACACCACGCTTAACAACGGCCGCATCCAGATCAATCTCAAGCCGCTCGAGGAGCGTAAGATCAGCGCGATCGATCTCATCCCGCGCCTCCAGAATGCCCTGGCCAAGGTGCCCGGCATCACGCTCTACATGCAACCGGTGCAGGACCTGACCGTGGATGACCGGGTGAGCCGCACGCAGTATCAGTACACGCTCGAAGACCCCAATGCCACGGAGCTCGATACGTGGGTGCCCCAATTGGTCGATAAACTCAAGGCGCTGCCCCAGCTCGCCGATGTCGCCACCGACCAGGAGAATTCCGGCCTGCGCGCCAGCCTCACCCTGGACCGCGACACCGCCTCCCGCCTGGGGCTGACCACCTCCTCGATCGATAACACGCTCTACGACGCCTTCGGTCAGCGGCAGGTCTCGATCATGTTCACGCAGCTCAACCAGTACCACGTGATCCTGGAGGTCGATCCCGCCTACCAGCATGATCCGAGCGACCTCGATCATATCTATATCATGCCGTCGAGCTCGACCACCGCGGCGGCCACGGCCTCGGCCTCCACCGGGGGACCGAGCTTCACGTCGGCGGGGCTAAACTCCAGCGGCACCGCTACCACGACCACCACGGGCACGACCGTCCCGCCCCTGGCCGCGCCGCTAAGCGCCTTCACGCGCTGGAAAACCGAGGCGGGGGCCTTGACGGTGAATCACCAGGGCCAATTCCCGGTCATCACGCTTTCGTTCAATCTCGCGCCCGGCGCCTCGCTCAGCGACGCGGTCGATGCCATCAACCAGGCGAAGCAGGACCTGAAAATGCCGGCCGGCATCGACGCCTCGTTCCAGGGCGCGACGCAGGCGTTCCAAGCCTCGCTGACCAGCGAGCCCTTGCTGATCCTCGCGGCCATGGTCACGGTCTACATCATTCTCGGCGTTCTCTACGAAAGCTTCATTCACCCGATCACGATTCTTTCCACGCTGCCCTCCGCCGGAGTCGGCGCGTTGCTGGCGTTGATGCTCTTCCACAATGACCTGAACGTCATCGCGCTGATCGGCATCATCCTGCTCATCGGCATTGTGCAGAAGAACGCCATTATGATGGTCGACTTTGCCCTGGCGGCGGAGCGCGAGGAGGGCATGGAACCGGAAGAGGCGATCTACCAGGCGTGCCTGCTCCGTTTCCGGCCCATTCTCATGACCACGCTGGCGGCGATGCTCGGCGGCCTGCCGCTCGCGCTCGGTACCGGCACCGGCGCGGAACTCCGCCGCCCGCTCGGTATCGCGATCGTGGGCGGCCTGATCCTGAGCCAGTTGCTGACCCTCTACACCACGCCTGTGATTTATCTCGGCTTCGATCGCCTCGGCAAGTTTTTCGGCCAGAAGCCGAAGCGGGAAGAGGAAGAGATCCCGACCGAAGAAATGGAGCATGAGCCGGTGGAGGCCGAGAGCCCGTGAACATCTCCGCGCCGTTCATCCATCGCCCCATCGGCACGACGCTGCTGACGGTGGCCATCGCGCTGGCGGGCGGCGTGGCCTTTTATCTGCTGCCGGTTTCGCCGTTGCCGCAGGTTGACTTTCCCACGATTTCCGTCGGCGCGAGCCTGCCCGGCGCGAGTCCCGAGACAATGGCCGCCTCGGTCGCGACACCGCTGGAACGCCAGTTCGGACGCATTGCGGGCATCACGGAAATGACCTCGTCGAGCAACCTGGGCACGACCAGCGTGACCCTGCAGTTCGACCTGAGCCGGGACATCGACGGCGCGGCCCGCGACGTGGAGGCGGCGATCAATGCGGCCCGGGGTAACCTGCCGACCAATCTCCCGAACAACCCGACCTACCGCAAGGTCAACCCCGCCGACTCGCCCATCATGATCGTGGCGCTGACCTCGGACATCTACAGCAAGGGCCAGATGTACGACTCCGCCTCGACCGTGCTCGCCCAGAAACTCTCGCAGGTCACCGGCGTCGGGCAGGTGATCGTGGGCGGAAGCTCCCTGCCCTCCGTGCGCGTGGAGCTGAATCCGCTGGCGCTGAACAAATACGGTATCGGCCTCGAGCAGGTCCGCGCCGCGCTTTCCGGGGCCAATTCCAACGTTCCGAAAGGGCACTTCTCCAACGCCGGGCGGACCTGGACGATCCAGGACAACGACCAGCTCTTCAAGGCGGTTGATTACAAGCCGCTGATCATCGCCTATCACAACGGATCGCCGGTACGCATCGGCGACATCGCCGAGGTCGACGATTCGGTCGCCGACATCCGCAATGCCGGCTTCTCGAACGGCAAGCCCTCGGTCCTGCTGATCGTTTTCCGCCAACCGGGCGCGAACATCATCGACACCGTCAATCGAATCAACGCCGCGTTGCCCACGCTGCACGCCGAAATCCCGGCGGGGATGGACATGGAAGTGGTGATGAACCAGACGACCACCATCAGCGCTTCCATCTCGGACGTGGAGCGGACCCTTCTCATCGCCGTTGCGCTGGTCATCGTCGTCGTCTTTGTTTTCTTGCGCGACGTGCGGACGATGCTCATCCCGGGCATCGCGGTCCCGGTCTCGCTCATCGGCACCTTTGGCGTGATGTACCTGCTCGGCTACAGCCTCGACAATCTTTCACTCATGGCGCTGACCATCTCGACCGGCTTTGTGGTCGATGACGCCATCGTCGTGGTGGAAAACATCACCCGCTATCTCGAGCAGGGCATGAAGCCGGTCGCGGCGGCCCTGCGCGGCTCGCAGGAAATCGGCTTCACCGTGCTTTCGATCAGCATCTCGCTCATCGCCGTCTTCACGCCGATCCTGCTCATGGGCGGAATCGTCGGGCGGCTTTTCCGCGAATTCGCGGTGACTCTCTCGGTGGCCATTGCGGTCTCGATGATCATTTCACTGACCACCACTCCGATGATGTGCGCGTTGCTGCTGAAGCCGGAAAAGGAGCACTCGCACGGTTGGTTTTTCCGGACTTCGGAGGGCATTTTCAATCGGGTGCTCACTCTTTACGAGGCGTCGCTGACCCGCGTTCTTTTGCACCCGGCCGTCACGCTCATCGTCCTGCTGGGATTGATCACGCTGAGCGGTTACCTGTTTTACATCGTGCCGAAGGGCTTCTTTCCTCAGCAGGACACCGGACGCCTGAACGGATCAGTGACCGCCGACCAGGCCACTTCCTTCCAGGCGATGGAGCCGCGGCTGACTCAGATGATCAAGATCATCCGTGCCGATCCCGCCATCGATTCCGTGGTAGGCTTCACCGGCGGCGGCGGCGGCACGTCCACCAACACCGCGCGGATGTTCATCTCCCTCAAACCGCTGGCGGTCCGCAAGGTTTCCGCAGATGAGATCATCACGCGGCTGCGGCCCAAACTGGCCAAGGTGCCCGGCGCGACGCTTTACCTGCAAGCCGCGCAGGACCTGCGCATCGGCGGACGCCAGAGCAACGCGATGTACCAGTATACGCTGCAAAGCGACAACTTCGACGACGTCTCGCAATGGGCGCCCAAGCTCCTGGCCAAGCTGGAAACCGTCCCGATCCTGACCGATGTCAACAGCAGCCAGCAAAACGGCGGCATGCAGGCGATGCTCACCTACGACCGGGACACCGCCGCGCGATTCGGCATCACGTCACAGCTGCTCGACGCCACGCTTTACGACGCCTTCGGACAGCGCCCGGTCTCGGTCATGTACACGGCGCTCAATCAATACCAAGTGATCATGGAGGCCGCCCCGCAGTACTGGCAGAACCCGCAGGGCCTGCGCGATATTTACATCCGCTCGAGCAACGGCACGGAAGTTCCGCTTAGCGCCGTGACCCAGTACAGCACCGGCACCGCGCCATTGACGATCAACCACCAGGGCCAGTTTACCGCCGTGACCCTCTCCTTCAATCTCGCCCCCGGCAAGGCGCTCGGCGACGCGGTCAACGCCATCAATCAGGCGCAGCAGGACATCAACATGCCGGAAACGATTCGCGGTAGTTTCGCGGGCACGGCCCAAGCCTATCAAGCCTCGCTCGCCAATGAGCCGATCCTCATCGCCGCCGCCCTGGCCGCCGTCTACATCGTGCTCGGCATTCTTTACGAGAGTTACATCCATCCCATCACGATTCTTTCGACCCTGCCTTCCGCCGCCGTTGGCGCGGCGCTCGCGCTGTTGATTACCGGGACGGACCTGAGCCTGATCGCGGTGATCGGGATCATCCTGCTCATCGGCATCGTGAAGAAGAACGCCATTATGATGATCGATTTCGCCCTGGCGGCGGAACGCCACGAGGGGAAGAATTCCCGCGACGCCATTTTCGAAGCCTGCCAACTGCGGTTTCGCCCGATCTTGATGACCACGCTCGCGGCGATGTTCGGCGCGCTGCCCCTGGCGCTCGACACCGGCACCGGCTGGGAATTGCGCCGTCCGCTGGGCATCACGATCATTGGCGGCCTGCTCGTGAGCCAGGTGCTGACCCTCTACACCACGCCGGTGATTTATCTTTATTGGGAACGAGCCCTCAACTGGGCACGTTTTATGTGGCGCAAGATTTGGGAGCAAGGCCCGCCCAAAAATCGTGAACCAGAAGAATTGCCCCTCGGGCAGGAAGCGTAGATCATGACACGGATAAATCTCATGCGATTGAAATCGCCCCGGCCCTCCCTCTTACTCCTTCGCGTTCCCATGCGGCTTTTCGCGTGGAGCGTCGCGGCATTGTCCCTCGGCGCCTGTTCCGTCGGCCCCGATTACGTCGCGCCTCCCTCCACCCCGACGCCCGTCAGTTACAAGGAATCGGACGCGTGGAAACCGGCCCATCCGAGAGACGACATGATCCGCGGCAAATGGTGGGAGATGTATCAGGACCCGCAGCTCAATGCGATGGAAGAGCAGGTGAATATCTCCAACCAGAACGTGCTGATGTATGAGGCCCAGTTCCGCGAAGCAGCAGCCGCCGTGAAAGTGGCGCGTGCCGCTTTCTTCCCCACCCTGACGACCTCGCCGACCTTCACCGAATCGCAATCGGCCAGCAGTGGCAAGAGCAGCAGCAGCGGCAAGAGCAGTACCTCGACTGGAACAGGTACGGGAACCGGAACCAGCTCGGGGACGACCAGTTCCAACCGTCCCACCAGCTTCTACGATCTCCCCGCCAACGTCTCCTACATCGTCGATGTCTGGGGTGCGGTGCGGCGCAGCGTGGAGGCCGACTCGACCACGGCGCAGGCTTCCTTTGGCGATCTGGAAAATGCGCGGCTCTCCTATCAGGCGACGCTGGCCGAGGATTACTTCGAGTTGCTCGGACTCGACGCCGAAAAGGAGCTGCTAAACACGACGCTAGTCTCCTTCCAGAAATACCTGACCCTGACCCAAAACCGCTACAACAGCGGCATCGCCTCCCAGGCCGATGTGGCGCAGGCCCAGGCGCAACTGGACGCGACCAAGGTCCAGCTCGTCGATCTCGGCGTGGACCGCGCGCAATTCGAAGACGCCATCGCGGTGTTGATCGGCAAGCCCGCGCCCGATTTCTCCATCAGTTACAAACCGCTCAAGGCCGTTCCTCCGAAGGTGCCGGCGGGCGTGCCCTCCGAGCTTCTGGAACGACGACCCGATATCGCCGCAGCGGAACGGCGGGTCGCCTCCGCGAACGCGACAATCGGGGTGAATGTCGCTGGATATTATCCACAGTTGACGCTGACCGGTTCGGTCGGCACCGAGGCGATCGAAATTTCGCAGCTCTTTTCCGGCCCCAGCTTTCTCTGGTCGGTCGGGCCCACCATCGCGCAGACCATTTTCGATGCCGGCAAGACCCACGGCCAGGTGCAGGAAGCCCAGGCGGCCTACGATGCCGCCGTCGCAACTTATCGCGAGACGGTCCTGGTTGGGTTCCAGCAGGTCGAGGACAATCTCGCCGGGTTGCGCGTTTTGAAAGAGGAAACAGCCGCTGAGGAAGAGGCGGTAAAGTCAGCCGAAAAATCGCTCTCGATCGCCACGAATCTTTATCAAGCGGGCACGGAGGATTATCTCTCCGTCATCACCGCGCAGGCCACCGCGCTGAGCGATGAGGTCAACGCCGTCAACTTGCGGACGCGGGAAATGACGACGAGCGTGTTGCTGGTCGAAGCACTCGGCGGAGGCTGGGATGTCTCGCGGATGCCCGGCAAGGCGGGCGTCGCCGATGTTCCCCCGGCTGAGGCGCAGATCCAAAAAGAGAAGAAATAAGTCCTTGGCGGATGGCAGTAAGTCGCTCGCCGTCGCTAAAGCGCGTTTCAATTAGATTATCGCTCTTTTTTCTCGGTCATCCTGAGCTTGTCGAAGGATCAGCTTCCGTTGACTTTCACTGTTTGCAAGAGGAGGTCTTCCGCTAAATCGGGTGTGTGCCGGAAGCTGATCCTTCGACAAGCTCAGGATGACAGAATTTTGAGAGTAAGCTTTTTTCGGTAAGCCCCTAATCCATCTGCTCCAGCCGCGTGCGTTTCAGCCACTGCTCGGCGGCGCGGTAATCGGGGCAGGCCGTGGCCACATGCTTCCAATACCGCGCGGAATGATTCATCTCCCGGCGGTGCATCAGTTCATGAATGAGAAGGTAATCGCGCACGAAAACCGGCGCCTGGATCAACCTCCAGTTGAGTGAAACGGTTCCGCGCGCGGAGCAGGAACCCCATCGCGTTTTCTGGGCGCGCACCGTGACCCGATGCACGGTGATGCCGTGTTCGCGCGCCAGCTCCAGCGTGCGCGGCGGCAGTTCGCGCTCAGCCAGCCGCCGCAGATGGGCCAGTACGGCGTCCCGATAATCGGCACCCAACGCGACCGCCACCCTCTCGCCTGCAAAGCTGAGGCGAATGCGGTCATCGAGAGTCTCCACCCGCAATTCCGTTTCCTCCCCGCGAAAGAGAAACCGAGTTCCGTCCCCCCACGCGCGCCGGGCCGTTCCGCGCGCCTGCCATTGCCGGTAACGTTCCAAGAGCCACGCTTCGCTCCGTTCCAGAAAGCGCAAGGCTTCCGCGCGATTGCCGCGCCGGGGCACGACCAGGCGCGCCGTTCCATCGGGTTGAAGCCGGAGCAGATAGCGCCGCGCGCGCGGCTGGCGGACCAGCCGCACTTCGATGCCATGCTTCCAGACCAGGAGCGAAGCCGGCGACGGCTCCGGTTCCTTTTTTTGCGGAACATTGGGACGGCCAAAACCGTTTTCAAAAAAGCGCAGGCCGAGTTGGAACATGATGGAAAATCTTCCGTCCCAGACTACTCGAAATTTCGCGGCGTGAAGCGCCTTTTTCGCAAAGTCCGTTATTTGTTCCGGATGGGCGTTCCGTTACTCTCTTCCCCAGCGAGTCTCAACCGATGAAAGCCCTTTGCATTACTCTCGGCCTGCTCGCGACTCTCACTTCTCTCGCGCCGGGCCAATTTGCGCTGCCCAACAGCGTTCCTTCCCATCGAGCGGGTCGGATCATCAAGAACCCACTCGCGAACGAGCCCGTCACCTCGGCGAATTTTCTCTCGAACGATCTTCCGCAGGTTCCCCCTGAGACCGCCCGTTCCTACACCATGACCGAGAAGATGCGGGAGGCCTGCACCCACGGCAACCTGGATCAGGTCAAGCAACTGCTCGGCGATCATGAACTGCTCAACGCGCCGATTAACCACTTCGGAGTGACTCCACTCATGGCGGCGGGCAAATTTCCCGACGTCGTCCGTTATTTGCTGAGCCAGGGCGCGCAGACCGACCTGATGGATAACGATGGCAATACGGTTCTCCTCAACGCCTGCTTTTATAATCAACCCGAAGTCATCCAGGCATTGCTCGAGGCTGGGGCCAATCCCAATCTCCCCAATGGAGAGGGACGGCTGCCCCTGATGGATGTCGCCAAGAACGGGAACGATCGGATGGTGACGCTGCTCCTCGCTCACCACGCGGATATCAACGGCAATGACGATGCGGGTCCGGCCATCTGGCGGGCCGTCGAACAGCGTAAGATCAGCACGGTGAAACTGTTGATCGACCGGGGGGCGGACCTGAAGCTGAAGCCCTTTCCCGTGGACCCCGACAGGCGATCCTGGTCCCTGCTCAGCGAGGCCGCGAATGACCGGGATCCGGCGATGGCCGTCCTCGAGCTGCTGCTGACGCGTGGCGTGAGCGTGAACGATGCGGGTGTGGACGGGACCACGGCGTTGATGCGGGCCTGCAGATATAATCAGACGGTGGCCATCTCCCGCTTGCTGGACCGGGGCGCCGCCCTCGAACAACAGAATGAAAACGGAACGACCGCCTTGATGCTGGCGTCGAAATATGGCGCGGATCTGGCCGTCAAGCTCCTGCTCGATTATCACGCGCAACTCGAGACAAAGGATCACCAGGGCAGGACGGCTCTGGTGATGGCGTGCATGGAGGCGCATGAATCGACGGCGCGGGCGCTGCTCGACCACGGCGCGAATGTCAACGTCACCGACGCGCAGGGCGAAACGCCCCTGACTTACGCGGGTGATCGCGGCGAGGTGTCTTTGGTGGCCGAGCTCAAGGCGCACGGCGCCACGCGGACCGATCTGCACATCATTGCCAAGGAAATGCCTCCGGCGCCGCTCTCGCCCGCCCAGCGCTGGGAACTTTCGGTCGCCGCCCTCTACTGCCAGCGCAACGGGGAGAGTCCGAATCTCCTGGGCCACGGCAGCGATCCGGAGACGTCGTGGCAAACGAAGAGCCAGCTCGTCAAGGATTGGAACGTTCATGACGACCTGGGCCTGCTCGAGATCCTGGAGCGACTGCAGGATGATCATAATCGTTCGCGTAGCGAATACCTGAAGGAAGGCGCCCAATTGGCCCTGTTGCCTGAACCCGTTTTCTGGCTCGTGCTCCAGTCCAATTCGGAGCGGAAGGGCGAATTGGAGGCGCAGTGCGAAAGTTACCGGCGGTGGAAGGACCGCAGCGGCCTCGCCTGGGATCTTTGCCGGGCCGCTTATCTCGTCGATAACGGCGTGGCCGCGCATTATTTCGATGAGCGGGAGGGCTGGACTTTGCTCGCGCCTATCGCCCGAAAGGCGCAGGCCCATTTCAGTTCCTGGCGGGAGATGAGCGATAACTTTTTGGATGCCCGGCCGATGTGGCTGGGAGAGAAGGACCCGCGTTTCAAGGCCTGCGCCGATCTTCTTTGCAATCCGAAGGACCCGAATAGTCCTTGGAATCAGGCTCCGTGGCCGACGGATCTCAGCCAGCCTTGATGGGCGCCGATTATTTTCCGTCGGCCCAAAAGCGCGCGAAAGCCTTGTCCCAACGGCGCTCGCTGCCCGCCTGAACTGCCAACGCCGCGCGCTCCGCAGGTGAGGGAGGCTGGGCCAGCATTTGCGAGAGTCCCGTGACCCACGCGGCGGCATCGCGGGCGGGAAGAACGCGGCCCATGAGCGACGTTTTCACCAATTCGCGCGGGCCACCGATATCGGAGACGGCCACGGGCAATCCCGCCGCCATCGCCTCGACCACGACGTTGCCATAGGTATCGGTCGTGCTCGGAAAAACGAAAAGGTCGGCGGAGGCGTAAGCGACACCGAGTTCGCGGCCGTTGAGAATTCCGGTGAAGATCGCCTCGGGCAGGAGCTTTTCCAATTCGGCGCGATAAGGACCTTCTCCCACGATGGCCAGTGTAAAGCGCCCGACTTTCTCGCGCAGGGGCGCGACGATTTCCACAAGCAGGCCGAGGTCTTTTTCCTTGGAGATGCGTCCGACATAAAGCAGGACCGGCCCTTTGGCTCCGCGCTTTGGCCAGAAATTCGGATCACGCAGCGCGGGGTTGAAAAGCTCCGTGTCGAGACCGCGCGGAAAGAGGCGCAGCTTGTCCGGCACGATGCCGCGATCGATCCAACACCGGCGATAGAACTCGGAGTTCACGTAGATGAGATCGGTCTGGCCATAGAACCACTGCATGTAATTCCAGACCATCGTTTCCATGAACGCGTCATCGCTGAGGAAGCGGGCGTACTGCGGAAAATCGGTGTGATAAATGCCCGAGGTGCGCAGGCCGAGCAGCTTCGCGCAGCCGAGCGCGCAGAGACCGATCGGCCCCGGCGTGCTGATGATCACCTCGGTGAATTTCTCGCGCTGGATGTAGTCGAGCATGTCGAGAAAGGGCGGGAAGCTGAGCTTCTGCAACTCGTATTCGGGAATCTCGAACTCGCCCACGGGAGGGAAATTCTTAATCGGAATGTCCTTGATCGAAAGATTGGAGCGCGACGTGACGACCGTGATGTCCGCCCCCGCGTGCTGCGAGGCCTGCACCATTGCCCGGATGGTGCGCGCCACACCGTTGACGTCCTCCAGCGTGTCGGTGAACCAGGCCCGCTTTTCATTGCGCAGCGGCTGCGGCACGGTGCCGAGAAATCGGCGCGCCGTGTGCATGAGCAGGGGGCGATCCGGCGCCTGCTGGCCGAACGCCACGAGATAGGGCGTCAACGCGAAGCCGATGGGCAGCAGGCCCGTGATGGCCTGGAAGGCGTCGATGAGATTTCCGCGGCTGAGACGCTGCTGGAATTGCTGGATGAGCCGGTAGGAAAGTTCATTCGCGGCGTGCGAAGCCATGCGAAACGAGCGGCGCTGTGCGTTGGGTTCCTCGGCGATGATCTGGTCGAGCGCGTGCTTCAATTTCGGGTCGCCGAGAAATTGACCGATTTCCCGCGCCAGCGTCGTCTCGCCCGGCTTGACGAAGTCGAGCGCCTGGCCGGTGCGGATCGCTTCCGTGATATGGCCGAAGCGTTCCGTGAACGAGAACGCGGTCGGATTCTTTCCGGCCAGGAAACGTTCCGTCATCTTACCAAGCAGGTTCGCGCCCGTCGGCGCGTTGCGCTTGATCTTGTCCCGCGTGAAGCTGAAAAGCGTGGTGTAAAGGCTGCTGGAAAACGTGAGCGGATCGCCCATCGGGCCCGCCATCGTTGCCGCGCCTTCCTCCAGGCCGCGAAAGAAATCGGCGATCGTCGCGCCCTGCTCCACTTGCGTAAAAGTTTGGCCGGTATGCAGTCCGCTGTGATCATCGGACGAGGCGAAGAACATCTTGCGATGCGCGTTCGCGTGGGTCGGTTGCAGATTGTGCCGGTTCGCCAGCTCGATAATTTTCTCCGGCGTGAGCGCGAGCAGACAGCGATTGCCGACCTCCTGCGCGAGCGGTTCGCGATTGCCGTTACGGCCTTCGAAACAGCGGAAGAGGAGCACGAGCCGCTCGAAATGTTCGACCGTGAGCACCTTGTTGATGTTAACCAGCGGATGCGCCACGCCATGCGGCAGGCCCTGCTGGCGAAGATACTCGGCCAACTCGTAGATGCTCGGGCGGAGCCGCTGAATTTCCTCATGCTGCGCTTCGTTCAGGTTCCAGACGAGCAGGTGGATTTTGCAGCCGTCGGGAAAATAGGTCGTCACTTCCTCGCTAAGAAAGACGTCGGGATAATGGGCGATGGCCTTGCCGCCCTCGAGCCGGTTGTGATCGGTGATCGTCTTGAAGGTCATCCCGGCGGCGTCGAGCTTGCGGTAAAGCGTCTCGGGTTCGCTGTAGCTTTGCGGCACACCGAGTCGGCGCAAGATCCATTCCGTGGGACGGTCGGAAAAGCGGGAATGGAGTTGAAGATCAACGCGCAACATAATCGCCGTAAGTGGTGGGTTGGAAGCCGCGCTTGAGCGAAGCGCGCAGGATTTGATCAAGCTGCCGCCGGATCAGCGGAAATTCAAGATCGCGCGGATGGAGGCTGAGCCGGATCAGGTCCGTTTCGCGCAGCCGTCCGTAAAGCTGCTTGTTCCAGACGCATGAGGCCAGCCGCCGCCAACCGGCGCGCGTGCTGTAACAAAGCGACTGTGACGGGATGGGCCGATTAGCGCCGGGCCCCAGCGGAACGATTTCGCGCAGCCGTGTGGTGTAGGCGAAACCCATTTCCGCGAGGAGCTCCGGCACATCTTCCGCCATCAGCCACGCGGGCGCGACAAAGCCAGTCGTGCGCCAGCCCTGCGCGGCGAAGAGCGCTCGGCCTTTTTCGAGGCGGGCCTCCGCGGTCACGCGAGGCAAATCGAGAAATTCCGCCTCGCGGTTCGTGTAGAGGCGCGTCCAAAAAATCGTGGAAAGCCGCTCGGGCGGGGATTCCTTCCGGTCGTGAAAGTAGCCGTGCAACACCAGCTCGTGGCCCGCCGTCTGCCAACCGCTTACCGAAGCGCAGAAGGCCGCGTCCTGCGTGAGCGATCCCTCGTGATGAAACTCCGGGACGACCAGAATGCTGCTGCGCGTGATGCCATATCCGGCCAGAAAAGCGACCTGTTCCGTGATCGCCGCATGCGAACCGGGATGGGCATCATGCAGCGAGACGATGAGGGATTTGGCGAGGGTCGACACGGGATGATTCTAAGGGGTGTCCTTCCATCTGTCATCCTGAGCTTGTTGTGGCAGAGGATAACGACTCCTCGTTCCTTACGGGTTTTAAAAAGACGCTCAGGGCAATAAGTGTTAATATCCGCAAGACAGTCATCCAACAGTTACCTCTTCCGATTGATCCATGAGAAATCTTCTCTTTGCCTTGATCATTCTCGCCCACCCCTGTTCTCTTGAGGCCGATAGTCTGATTCAGAACGGAGACTTTTCCGATGGCGATACCCATTGGCAGGGCGATGGCAAAACTCCCCGGGCTTATGCTGAAACCAATCCTGCGGCCCTTACCGATCCTTTGACGAGCAAGGGCCTCATCGTGACCCTTAATTCGACGTCCTGGACCCGGATTTTCCAAAGCTTCCCTTCAGACAAAGGCACCCGGTATTCGATTGTGGTTACTTACAAGTTGTCACCGAACCTCGCCTTATCGAAAGATGCGGCAGACTATGCCGAGATCAGCAAACGGATACAGATCCCGGGCTTTGAAGATTTCGGCTCTATGGCCATCCAACCCGGGCAATTCTACGGTACGCTTGGTGATCCCACCAGCACGACCCTAGCCATGGAAGTGTTCTCGCCTCAACTTGGATCGAGCGAAGTTCAGACTTATCAGCACACCTATCCGCCCATTCCCGCTTTGGGGAATAAAACGGTCGCGCTTGCCTTTCCTCCCGGTGCCGGGACGGTCGTCATTCTCAGCGTGGTCGTCACGAGTAGTTAGAATCCCGTTGGAAATCATCCTTTCCTAACGGGAGAAACGACCCTCCCTGCCTTTCATTTCCGCGGCAACGGAAACTCCCGCAAATGCGCGGCCAGTTGCGCGAAGCGACGAAAGGCTCGCTCGCTCAAGTGGTGCTCGATGCCCTCGATATCCGAAAGATGATCGTGCTGATCGAGGCCCATGAGCGAAAAGAGATCGGCCAGCATGGCGTGCCGCTTGCGGATCTTTTCCGCGACGCGGCTGCCTTCAGGTGTAAGAGCGAAGCCTCGATAAGGCTCGTAGCGAAGAAAGCCCAGCTTGCCCAGCCGCTTGACCATGATGGAGGTGCTCGCCCGGTTCAGCTGCAGCGCTTCGGCGACATCGGAAACGCAGGCGTAGCCCTTGCTGTTTTCCAGATCGGAAATGCATTCGAGGTAATCCTCCATGCTCTCCGTCACCGCCGCGCGATCATGGGCGCTCCGCTTGCGCGGAGCTTCCTGAACAGAGGGTGAGGACGTCTGCGCGCTCGACCGGGCCATGCCTGCAAATGTAAGGAGACCCGGAACATGTGTAAAGCGGATAACTTTTATTAGTCTGCACTAACTTTTATTTTTCAGACTAAACTTTTCCGAGGAAACCTGGTCTCACTCCTCCACCCGCACGCTCTTCGCATTCACGAATTCGCGGATGCCGAGGGAGCCTAGTTCGCGGCCATAACCGGATTCCTTGATGCCGCCGAAGGGAAGCGCGGGCTGCGAGGCGACGAGGCAATTGACGAAGACCTGCCCCGCCTGCAATTCGGCGATGCCGCGTTGTTGCTCGGCTTCGTCGCGGGTCCAGAGACTTGCCCCGAGTCCGTAGGCGGAATGATTCGCCAGCTCCAGCGCGTGATCGAAATCGCGCGCGCGGAACAGCATCGCCACCGGGCCGAAAAATTCCTCGCCATAGACGGCGCTCTCCACCGGCACCTCCGTGAGAATCGTCGGCTCGTAAAAGAAACCGGGACCGGTTCCGCGCCGTCCACCGACGAGCACGCGCGCCCCGGCCTTCACCGCCATCTGGACCTGATGCTCGAGCGTATCGACAAATCTGCCGAGGGCGAGCGGGCCGATTTCCGTTTCGGGCAGGAGCGGATCGCCCATCCGCAAATGGCGAAAGGCCTCCACGAAAAGCCGCTCGAACTCGTCGTAAATCGCGGTGTGAACGATGAACCGTTTCGCCGCGATGCAGGATTGGCCGTTGTTCTGCACGCGGCCCTGCACGGCCTGGGCAACGGTGTCGGCCAAGGGCGCGCTGGGCAGCACGATGAAGGGATCGCTGCCGCCCAGTTCGAGCACGGAGGGCTTGATGGCCTTGCCTGCCGCGGAGCCAACCGCGCGCCCGGCGGTAACGCTGCCGGTCAACGTCACGGCCGCGATGCGGGGGTCTTCGATGAGCGCGGTGGCCGATTCTTTTTCGATAAGCAAAGCCTGGAAACAACCCTCGTCGAATCCCACGCGGCAAAAGAGTTCCTCGATGGCGCGGGCGCACTGCGGCACGTTTTCCGAGTGCTTGAGCAGGGCGACATTCCCGGCCATGAGCGCGGGCGCGGCGAAGCGCATCACCTGCCAGAAAGGGAAGTTCCACGGCATGATGGCCAGCACGACCCCGAGCGGTTCAAAGCGCACGTGGCAACGGCCGGTCGCTTCGGGAACCGGCTCATCGGCGAGCATCCGCCCGGCCTGCTCGGCGTAGTAGCGGCAGGCAGTGGCGCACTTCGCCGCTTCGGCCCGCGCCTGCGCGAGAGGCTTGCCCATCTCAAGCATCATGAGGCGGCCGAGACGATCCTGTTCGCCTTCGAAAAGATCGGCGAGACGCACCATTTTCTCGCCCCTTTCCGCGAAGGAGGTCCGGCGATAACGGCGGAAGGCGGCGGTCGCGCCATCCAGCCTGGTGTTCAGTTCCGCGGAAGTGAGAGCGGGGAATGTTTCCAGCGTTTCGCCCGTGGTGGGATTGATCGTCGCGATGGCCATGGCATACTTTCGACCCTTGCGCTCCTCCGGTCAACGGAGGGGCCGTCCGCGAAGCCTTAAAGAACCCCGGAGCAAGCTCCGAGGCATTCCGAGATAGCCGTCGGACCTGCGGTCGGCAGTAATTGCGGCGGTCTATGCCCGCCGTCGAGTCCGAGGTAGCCGTTGCACGCTCTGCTTTCTTCGAAAAGACACCACCGCACGTCGTGCGGCGGCTACCACCCGAGCTGAAGCGAACTTCGGGGAATTAGCCCCATGGAGATTAAACCTTCGCCGTCAATCGCAACAGCCCAATTTCCGCCGGCGCGCCGATCCGGCAGGGAAACCAATCGCCGCAGCCGTTGGAAACGATCATCGTGGTGTTCGCGCGCGCGTAGGGACCGCTCCAATACTTGAAGAGAAGCGGCCCGAAACCGACATCCTTCCCCAGCATGATCTGGCCGCCGTGGGTGTGACCGGTCAGAACGAGATCGGCACTTGGCGCCATGTCGAAAAAATCGGGATGATGTGCGAGCAGGAGCCGCACGTCTCCCTCCTGCCGTTCCGGGAAAAGCTGGCTGACTGTCTCGGGCGACGCGCTGTAATGGCGGCCCATCCACGGCACTCCGCCGATGACCAGCCGCTTGCCCTGCACCGGGACAATCCGGGTCTGGTCCCAGAGCATGGGCAGATGATTCGCCGCGCAGGCTTTCACCACCAAAAGATCCCCGGGAATCGTGTCGTGATTTCCCTCGCAAAGGTAGGTGCCGTACCGCGAATGCATCCGCTGCATGGCCACCAGCGCGGCGGGAAATTCGTCCATGCTATTGTTGATGATATCGCCCGTGATCGCGATCAGGTCGGGCTTCAAATCATTCGTGGCGTCGGTAATGATCTTGAGGCGGCTTGGGCCGCAAAAGATGCCGGAATGCAGGTCGCTGACGTGCGCGATGGTGAAGCCTTCGAGCTCCGGCGGCAGGCCCGCGATGGGAACGTCATAGGAGCGCACGCGAAGATCGTGGCGCGTCGTCGCGCCATGCACACCCATGCCGAAAGCCACGGTTGGCGCGGCACCGCATCCCACCAGGTAGATGAATTGGCGACGGGAAAGCGTCTCGGGCGAAGGCGGAGGCGCTTCAGGCTTGATCGGCCGAAACCAGCGCAAGCCGAGCGTGACCAGAATCGCCGTCAACACCAGTACCGGGAGGAAGAGAAGCGTCCAGGAGAGTTCCACCGCAATGGGGAAGTAAAGCCAGTGCCTCAGGAATCCCTGCCAACGGACAGGAGAGAAGGCCTGCAGGATGAAAAGGACCACCATGGCTAGCGTCCAGATCGAGGCCGCCAGGCCCAGTCGGCGCGGCCAGGGCCGGCGGCGTCGCAACATCCCTAGAAACAGGCCCAGCAGCGACACATTGAGCAAAATGGTAAAGATCACAAAGATCAGGACAAAAGGCCGCATGGAGGTCGGTCATTATCCCCGAAAGGTTTCCGCACCGCAACGTTGTCCGCATGACAAGCCTGTCATCTGGCGTGCGATCCGAGGCTTTGCGCATGCCTTGTCGGCGGGCGTATGGTACTCATTCAACTCCACCATGATCATCAAATCGCTCGCCCACGTTTGCATCAAGACCACCGATCTCACCGCGACCACCGACTTTTATTGCGGGGCATTGGGCATGAAAAAGATGTTCAACTTTTGCCGGAAGGGAAACGTGATCGGCTTTTACCTGAAGGCCGCGAACGAGACTTTCATCGAGGTTTTTCACGCGGACGAAGTCGATAAGATCGACCGGGAAGTCCTCTCCCATTTCTGCCTGGAGACCGATGCCATCGAGGCGCTTCGGCAAAGCCTCGTCGAGCGCGGCCATGCGCCCACGCCAGTGAAAATGGGCTCGGACGAGAGCTACCAGTTTTGGATGAAGGACCCGAATGGCATGGACCTGGAGTTTCACCAATATACCGCCCGCAGCGCGCAATCCACCGGACAGGATGTCGAAGTGAATTGGTAGCAGACCGCTAGACCATTTCCCAACGAATGGTCGCGTTAAAATTGCGTCATCCTGAGCTTGTCGAAGGATCAGGTCGGATGTCTCTTGCTTTTACCGAGGCAGAACTGATCCTTCGACAAGCTCAGGATGACTGAAATTTTTGAGAGCGAGCCTTTTCAGCCAGTTCCTAAGTCGCGGCGCGCCGCCGCAAACGCGGCCCGTAATTCCAGAACAGCCACGCCACCACGCCGCCGCCGGAGTAGCAGGCGAGATCGATCGGATCGGCCACGCCCTGGTGCAGGACGACGGGCCCGAACCACTTGAAGAAGACGCACCAAACGGCGAGATGCGCCGCCACTTCCCAGAACCGGGGCGGGGCGTCATCCGGTCGCAGGCCGAGCCAGCGATAGACGAGCAGGAAAAAGGGCAGCGCCACGGGCACGAGCAGGCAGTCGTTGAAGTGGCCGTTGAAAAGCGGCGAGTAATGATGCAGGTGCGGCTTGATGACTTCCCGATTGAGGAAGTAGGCACCGAGGCTGAGCAGGAAAACCGGATCGCGATAATACCCGAACCCGACCCGCTCAGCTGGCATAAAGCATGACCATGTCCGCCGCGGCCATGAATCCCATCGCGGCCAGGACCTTGAGGCCGAGCAGAGCCCAGCCGCCGAGCGCGGCGAGAAGAGGGGAGAGATCGGGTAGCATCAATGGCACTTTCGCGGGGAAGGGATGCGATGTCAAACCCGTGCGCCGAAAAGTCCCTATTGGATTATGCCCGATTCTGGCTAATGTAGTCGGATGCCAACGCAAAATCCCGCTTTCATCGTCAAGGGAGACGACGGCGAGGACTATGGTCCGGTCGAGCTCTCCGAACTGCGCGAATGGGTCCGCGAAAACCGCGCGGGCCTGGGCACCACGGTGAAGCGGGATGAGCCCGATGCGCTCTGGCAACCGTGGCAGTATTTCCCGGAGCTCGTAGCCCTGCTCGCGGAGTCAAAAGCCTCCCCTACCCTGCCCGGCGACATGGCCCTGGTCATGGCTCCGATGGGCCGGCGCATCCTTGCCTTCGTGCTCGACATGATCCTGGCCTACATCCTCCTGATCCCGATCGTGCTGGTCACCTGGCTGGCGGTTTTTCCGGATGCCTTTGTGCAAGGCAACGTGGCCATGGAGGCGCTTTTGCTTTACGGGCAGCAGCTCCAGTATACGCCGCCCATCCTGGTGCAGGAAACGATGCAGCTCATCTTCCTCAGTGGTATCACGCTCTATATGGCGGGCTTTCATTTCGCGCATGGCCGCACGCCGGCCAAGTCGCTTTTGCGCCTGCGCGTGGTCGGGCCCGATGGGGAAAAGCCGGACGCGATGCGGGCGCTGTTACGTGGGCTGGTGCTGGCTTCCATCCTCCTGATGCTGAGCTTCTTTCCCTACCTCTTTTTCTTTCCGCTGCTCTACGCCTTTCTCAATCCCCAGCGGCGGGCCTTGCATGATGTGATGGCGGGCACCTTTGTTGTTGAGGCTTGAAACCCATGGCCAAAACCGCTCGCCAAAAACCGCTGCGGCTCGGCATTTATGGCGGGACGTTCGACCCCATCCATTGCGGCCATCTTTTGCTCGCGCGGGACGCCATGGAACAAGGCCGGCTGGATGCGGTCCTCTTCGTGCCCTGCGCCCAATCGCCTCATAAGCGGGGCAAGCCACACACGAGCGACCTGCAGCGGCTTTTCATGCTGCGGGCCGCCTTGAAGGGCGAGGAACGCTTTTGGCTGACCCGTTGCGAGCTGGAACGGCCCGGCCCTTCCTTCGCCATTGATACGGCTCGGGAAATCCATGTGGCCTTTCCCAAGGCGGCGCTTTTCTGGCTGATTGGCGCGGACCAGTTGGCTCGGCTTTCCGAGTGGGCCCACTGGGAGGAGTTGAAAAAAGAGGTGAAATTCCTCCTGCTTCAGCGCGGTGAGGAGACCCTGAAAGATCACGCGGGACTGGTTCTAAGCTTGCCCCGGCCGCGCAGAATCGATATATCTGCCACTGAAATCCGACACCGCGTGAAATCCCGTCTGCCGATCGACCACTTGGTTCCTGCCTCTGTCGCGGCCTACATTAAACGCCAGGGTCTTTATCTTTCCTAGTCTCTCCTTCTCATGCCCCAAACTTCCTCCGCATCGCTGACCGGCCTCGAACTGGCCCACCGCTGCGTCCAATTCGCCCAGGACAAAAAGGCGCTCGACCCGATCATCCTGGACTTGCAGAAAGTCTCGACCATCGCCGATTACCTCGTGATCTGCTCCGCGCAATCCGAGCCGCAGCTCAAGGCCATCGCCAACGGCGTGGAAAAAGGCCTCAAAGATGAATTCGGCCGTTATCCGCTCGCGGTTGACGGTTTCCCGACCAGCCAGTGGATCGTGGTCGATTACGGTGACGTCATGTTCCATATCTTCCACGAGCAAAAACGGGGCGTTTATGCCCTGGAAGACCTTTGGAGCGATGCTCCGCAGGTCCCTATTCTTTAAGCAGATAGGCGCGGACGTCTTCCGCCTTTGGACCCCTTTACGGGACGCCTAAAAAGTCGCCTTTCCACCTTCGAAGATTTTCTTTTTCCAGAGTGCGGTTGTGTGGCACACTGGAGGCGTATGCGTCTTCTCGCCCTCCTGACCCTTTTCATCCTTGGTACGCTGGGCGCCTCCGCGCAGCAAAACGGCGAGTACATCGTCCTCACGGGCGGACCCGCGCTGCGCTTCATGGAGCATGGCAAGGCGGCCTCTCACGACATGTATTGGTTCAACTTCATCGATGCGAGCGTGATCCGGCTGCATGAGCTGAAGTCGGTCGCCCCGGCGAGCGTCACGGTGACATGGCTGGTTTATCGTCCCGCTTATTCCGCGCGCAGCAAGGAACTCGGGATGGACCTCCTCGCCCAGATCGAGGACAAGAGCCGCAAGCTCGGCGTGAATCTCGTCTGGTTCGACACGAAGGAGCAGCTCATCTCTTACCTCAACCGCGGTCTTGATCGCGACAAGGTGAAGATCGCGAGTTTCGATTATTTCGGCCACTCCAACGAGGCCTGCTTCCTCTTCGACTACAGCAACACGATCGACACCATGTCGATCGCCTTCCTCCACGTGAAGGATCTGAGGAAGATCGATTCGGATGATTTCTCCTCCCACGCGCTGTGCAAAAGCTGGGGCTGCCATTCCGGCGAGATGTACAGCAAATGGTGGAAGGGCCAATTCGATGTGGCCATGATCGGCGCAATCGGCAAGACCGATTTCTCGCACGGCGGTCTGCCCGTCCTCTCCGATTCCACGGGCAAGTGGGCCCAGTGACCCGCCGGGCACGACTTTCTATGCGTCTCTTCTCTCCCTGCGGCTTCGCCGTGCTTCTGTGCGGCTGGCTTTTGCCGGTCGCCTCTCTGTCCGCCCAAACGCAGGCTCAAAATGATGCCGACTCCTACATCGCGCCCGCCGGTTCCGCGCCGCCGGTCGCGCCGCCCCTGCGCAAGGATTCCCCGCTCTATCATCTCGCGAACGATCCGAAAATGGTCTCCCTGCCGGTCGGTTACCGCGAGGGCAATACCAGCGGCACGCCCTACGGCGTCGGGCACCGCCTGATCGATACCGATGGCGGCGAAGGTTGGGGCTGGGTCCGCAAGGCCGACGACGATTGGGGCGGCGCGAAGTGGATCGCCCTCCAGGAAACGCCCGGCCTCGTCATCGCGCCCTTTCGCCGACTGCTCGTACCCGATTCCGATAACAACTGGGAGTATCGCTTCTGGGGCAGCTTCGCCAGCTACAAGGCTTATGATCCGCATCTGGACGAGATGCTGCCTGTTTTCATCCTGCAAGGTTACGAAGTGATCGGGCCCGCCAATCCGCTCCGGAACAAGATGGGCCCCTCCGACCGGGTCGGCCATCGCGCCAGCGGCGCTTCCTCCCGCAGCAGCAGCCCGATCCAGACGGACCATCCCGGCGTGGATTGATAAGTCGGACGGCACGGAGTGCCGTCCCTACCTGAAGAGCGGCGGGAGCTCGACAACCCTCGCCGGAAGGCGATACAAATAAGCGATCATGATTCGAGCTCAAGTCATCGTCCGTCCCCGCGCCAGCATCTTCGATCCCCAGGGGGACGCAGTCTGCCGCGCCATCCAGCACCTCGGCGTTTCCACGGTCAAACAGGCCCACGTCGGCAAGTGCATCGAGCTGGAGCTCGAGGACCAGGACATCGAGCAGGCGCGCAAGCAGCTCGAGACGATCTGCAAGGATCTTCTTTCCAACCCCGTCATTGAGGATTACGTGCTCACGCTTCGGTCCGACACGACGGCTGAGGTGAAGGGGAAAGCCTGACCATGCGCTGGGCCGTCATCCAGTGTCCGGGTTCCAATTGCGACCAGGACGTCGTACACGTTTTGAAGAATGTGCTCGGGCAGGAAGTCGAACTTCTCTGGCACAAGAATACCTCGCTCAACGGCGCGGAGGCAGTCGTAATTCCCGGCGGCTTTTCCTACGGCGACTATCTTCGCTGCGGCGCGATTGCGCGTTTCTCACCCATCATGCCCGCGGTGAAAGAAGCAGCCGCGCAAGGCAAGACCGTGCTCGGCATTTGCAACGGTTTCCAGATTCTCTGCGAAGCCGGTCTGCTGCCCGGCGTGCTGATCCGCAACGCGAGCCTCCATTTCCGCTGTGAAACCCGGCCCGTGCGCGTGGAGAACGCGCAGAGCCGTTTCACCAGCGAGTATCAGGCGGGCCAGGTCCTGCAGTTGCCCATCGCGCATGGCGAAGGCAACTACGTCGCGGATGAAGCGACGCTCGATTCCCTCTTCACGAACAAGCAGGTGCTCTTCACCTATTCCGATGCGAACGGCCAGGTGACGGACGATTCGAACCCCAACGGCACGAGCCGCCATATCGCGGGCATCATGAACCGCGAGGGCAACGTGCTCGGCCTCATGCCGCATCCGGAACGAGCTTCGGAATTGATCCTCGGCAGCGCGGATGGACTTGGGTTGTTTCAATCCATTCTCTCCAACGGTGCTTCGTTGAAAAAGGCCGCCTAGTCTAAGGCCGCGGATTGCGACCTTACCGGAATATGAGCGACTCTCTCTCCACCGAAAACATCCTGCCTTTGATTCGGGTCGTTCGAGGACTGCGAGTGATTTTGGCCGCCGATCTGGCCCAGCTCTTTGGAGTGGAAACCTATCGGCTCAATGAACAGGTGAAGCGGAATTCGGGGCGATTTCCTTCCGACTTCATGTTTCAACTGACTCGGACAGAGGCTCTTGAACGTTCAACATCGCAATCTGCGATATTGAAGAGAGGATCGAACCTCAAACATCTTCCCTACGCCTTCACCGAACACGGCGCACTGATGGCGGCCAACATCTTGAATAGCCCCAAGGCCGTGGCGATGAGCGTCTTCATTGTCCGAGCCTTCATCCAGCAACGCGAAGCTCTCGCGGCAAATGAGACCATTCTGAAAAAATTGGCGGACATCGATAAAACGCTGCTTCAACATAACGCCGCCTTGCGCGATGTTTATCAGAAATTGATGCCCTTGCTTCAACCGCCAATCACTCCGCCGCGCCCCAAAATAGGGTTTCACGAACCCAAGCCCCGATACGGTCTTCCAAAAATTTAAGAATCCCTCCCATGCCCGATCCCGCCATCACGCCCGAACTCATTGCCAAGCACGGCCTCACGCCGGAGGAATACCAGCGCGTCAAAGACATCCTGAAGCGCGAGCCGAACTTCACCGAGCTTGGCATCTTCTCCGTCATGTGGAGCGAGCATTGCTCCTATAAAAACTCGCGGCTTGAGCTGCGCAAATTCCCCACCACCGGGCCGAAGGTGCTGGTCAAAGCGGGCGAGGAAAACGCGGGCGTGATCGATATCGGCGATGGCTGGGGCGTCGCCTTCAAGATGGAATCGCACAACCATCCGAGCGCGGTCGAACCGTTCCAGGGCGCGGCCACCGGCGTCGGCGGCATCCTGCGCGATATTTTCACCATGGGCGCGCGGCCCGTGTTCCTGATGGATTCGCTCCGCTTCGGCGATATCCGTCCCGACAAGCCGAACGCCGCGACCAATCGCCGCCTGCTCTCGGGCGTGGTGGCGGGCATCGCCCATTACGGGAATTGCATCGGTGTGCCCACGGTCGGCGGCGAGGTCTATTTCGATGCCTCTTATGATGGCAATCCGCTGGTCAACGTCTTCTGTCTCGGCACGCTGCGGCACGACCAGATCCGGCGCGGTGCGGCCACCGGCACGGGCAATCCCGTTTTCTATGTTGGCGCGCGCACGGGCCGCGACGGCCTCGCGGGCGCGGCGTTCGCCTCGCGCGATTTGACCGAGGATTCCAAGGCCGACCGGCCCGCCGTGCAAGTTGGCGATCCGTTCATCGAAAAGCTTCTGCTCGAGGCGTGCCTCGAATTGTTCCAGCACCCCGAAGCGGTCGTCGGCGTCCAGGACATGGGCGCGGCCGGCCTGACCTGTTCGACCTGCGAGACCGCGAGCCGCGGCGACAGCGGCATCGAGATCGACCTCGCGCTGGTGCCGCAACGCGAGCCGGGTATGACGCCCTACGAGACCATGCTTTCCGAGTCGCAGGAGCGCATGCTCATCATCGTCCGCAAGGGCCATGAGAAGACCGTCACCGACATTTTTGAAAAGTGGGACCTCCCCTGCGCCCTGATCGGCCGCGTGACCGACGACGGCTTCATGCGCGTGAAGAATCACGGCGTCACCGTGGCCGAGATTCCCGCCAAGCAGCTCGCGGACGAAGCGCCCGTTTACAAACGTGATGCCCGCCGGCCCGCCGACCTCGATGCGAAACAAAAGCTCGATCTCGCCACGATTTCCGAGGCCGATATCACCGCGCTGTTGCCCCGGCTTCTCGCCACGCCCGACCTCGCGTCGAAGCGCTGGATCTATCGCCAGTACGATCACATGGTTCAGGTCGGCACGGTCACGGCTCCCGGCAGCGACGCCGCCGTCATCCGCATCGCCACGGGCGAAAATTCGTGGAAATACCTCGCGGCCTCGGTCGATTGCAACGCCCATTACGTCGCGCTGGAACCGAAGCTCGGCGCGCTCATCGCGGTCGCGGAATGTGCCCGCAACCTGGCCATGACCGGCGCGGAGCCACTTGCGCTGACCGATAATCTCAACTTCGGGAACCCGCACAACCCGGAGAATTTCTATCAGCTGCAACAGGCCGTCGATGGTCTCGCCGAGGGCTGCCGCGCCTTCGATATTCCGGTCACGGGCGGCAACGTCAGCCTCTACAATCAATCGCCCGCGGGTCCGATCGATCCGACGCCCACGGTGGGCATTGTCGGCATCATTCGCGACGCCAAGCACATCACGCGCTCTCATTTCCAGAACGCGGGCGATGCCATTCTACTCGTCGGTGAAGCGGGCGAGGAACTCGGCGGCAGCCTCTATTTGCGCGAGGCGCACGGCCTGAAGCGGGGTCGTCCGCCCGAACTAAATCTCGACCGCGAGAAACGGTTGCACGAAGCCGTTCGCGCCGCGATTCGCTCCGGCCATATCCGCAGCGCGCACGATCTCGCTGAAGGCGGCCTGCTCATCGCGCTCGCGGAATCGGCCATCGGCGGCGCGAAGCAGATCGGCGCAACGGTGAAACTCGACCTGCTTCACCAGCGCGTCGATGGCCTCCTTTTCGGCGAGACGCAAAGCCGCGCGCTATTGACCACCAGCGCGGATAAAGTCGATGAGGTCATCGCGCTATTGAAAGCGCAGGGCGTGCTCACCCTTCGCATCGGCACGACCGGAGGCGATCAGCTTGCCGTGGAAGTGGCGGGCGGCCAGCCGCGGAAGTTCACCTGGGCTGTCTTCGCCTTGCATCAGGCTTGGGATCGCGCGCTGGATACCTACCTGGAATAGGGCGGTCAACGCCCCGGTCGGACTCTAAAGCAATTTTCAGTTAAATAGTCGCATTAAAATCTGTCATCCTGAGCTTGTCGCACACGCGTGTCGCAGGATCAGTTCAGTTGCCTTTTACCGAGGCGAAACTGATCCTGCGACAAGCTCAGGATGACAGAGAAAAAAGAGCGATAATCTAATTGAAAAACGGTCTAAACTCGCACCGCCGCTTCGCGCTGGCGCGTGCGGAACTGCTCGACCAAGGCCTTGGCGGAGGGGAAAAGCGTGGGGCAACAGCCGATCGTGGTGCAAAACGCCTTGCTGAAATGGCTGAGCGACGAATAGCCGACATCCATTGCCGCCTCGGTGACATTATGGCGGCCCGCCAAAAGCAACTCGGCCGCGCGCTCCATCCGGATTTGCCGGACATACTGCGGAATGGTCATGCCCATTTCCTTGGAAAAGAGGCGGCTGAGATAAAAGGAACTGCAACCGACTTGGGCCCCCAAGGCTTCCATGTCGGGCGGATCGGAGAGATGGCTGCGCAGAATCGCGGTCGTGCGCTCCACCCGCTCCCGGGCAACCCGTTTCTGGCGCTGGCAGAAAAATTCCTCCTGCGGCGCGGGTTGAAAAAGGACTTGGGAAAGCAATTCGAGCGTCTTGGCCTGATACCATAATTTGTGGGCCGCGACCGGTACGGGCGGCTGGCGCAGGGCTTGGAAAGTGACCTCCTGCCCCGGTGACATCGCGCCGACGGCGGCGGCCGAGCCGCTCTTGTCCGCGAGCCAGCGCCGCAGGGCGGGATGCAGCGCATCCTCCATCGACTGGACCTGCGTTTCCACGAAGTTCCGGGAAAGCTCCACGGTGATGAAGGAATGGAGCTCGCCGGAATTGCGCTTGGCCTCCAGATCGGCCTCGGCGTTGCAATAGAAGCCGACCGTGTGTGGCTGGTAGGAAACCTGGGTCCGGCGATCACTGACCGTGCCGCTGCCGCGAAGATTCAGGCAAAGTTCCACGCTGTTGCGGTGGAAGCTGCGGCCCCAATCGACCGGCTTGGTGGCCCGGAATTCGTGGTTTTCGACGCTCACGCCCTGACGAGAAAAGGAGCCGTAGAGCTGTCTCCAGCCCTCTTTCACTTGCGCCCAAGCGCTGCTCTCGTAGGCAGTTGCCATAAATCCTTGGCTACCAGAGTAGGATAAGTGAACGGGAAGTCAATCTAAGGGGGTTAACCATTCGGAGGGCTGATCGTGGCAAGCAAGTGGTAGCTGCCGCACGCCGTGCGGTGGAGGAGAGAGGAAAAGCTTCCACCCTTCGCGCCTCCGAAAAGACACCACCGCACGGCGTGCGGCGGCTACCTCGGAGCTTGGTCCGGCTCCTGGCCATTTCCTCTCGCTTCTGGTCATGGAGGGAGACATGCGTTAACGTAAGAAAATGTTCGCAGAGTCGTGGTTGCAATACCCAGAGCAGTCCGGGGTCATTCTTTTGTTGGTTGTGGCCAACGCCTTCTTCGTCGCGACGGAGTTTGCCTTCGTCAAGATCCGGGGTTCCCAGCTCAAGTCGATGCGCGTCCCGGGTAAGAAGGACTGGCGCCTCAATTTCGCGATCCGGGTCACCACCCATCTCGATCGTTACCTTTCCGCCACGCAATTGGGCATCACGCTGACCAGCCTCGGCTTGGGCTGGGTAGGCGAGCCGGTGGTGGCGAAATGGGTGGAGGGGCCCTTGGCGCATATGGGCATCGTCAGTCAAGAGGCGGTGGTCTCCATCAGCTACGGCCTGGCCTTTGCGGGGATTACTTTCATCGAGATCGTCCTCGGCGAGCTCGTTCCGAAGTACTTCGCGATTCGCCGTCCCCGGCCCGTCGCGCTCTGGATGTCAGGCCCGCTGATTCTTTTTTACACGGTCTGCTACCCCTTTATCTGGCTGCTGAACCGCACGGCCAACCGGCTCCTGATGTGGATGGGAATTCCGCCGACGAAGGAATTCGATCACGGCTTCAACCAGGAGGAATTGCAGTACGTGCTGATGAATTCCCGGCACGTCCATCCCTCCGATGAAATGGTGAACAAGCTCATGCTGAAGGCCCTTCGCCTGAAGGAAACCACGGCGGAGCAGGTCATGCTCCCGCGCACCCAGGTGGTAGTGCTCTGGCGGGACAAGACGCTGGAGGAAAACATGGCGATCGCGCAGAAGTCGGGCTACAGCCGCCTGCCGCTTTGCGGCGATACGCAGGACCAGGTGCTCGGCGTCATCCACGTGAAGGAATTGCTCTGGCAATATCAGGTGCTCGGCGCGCAGACGAATCTCGTCGCCATCGTGCGGCCGATCCTGACCTTCATGGCCAAGACCCGTCTGCCCGCCATGCTGGAGCTGTTTCGCCGCTCGCGGAATCACCTCGCCGTGGTGCTGGACCGGGACGAGAAGCTGCTCGGGCTGGTCAGCTTCGAGGATGTGCTTGAGGAATTGGTCGGCGATATTCGCGACGAATTTGATATCGAGAAGGGGCCGTTCTTCGAGCGGGGCCCCGACTCCGTTCTGGTGGATACCGATCTGCCCCTGCGCGATCTCGCGGTGGAGACCGGTTGGCCGCTTCCGACGCAGACGACCGAAACGGTGGAGCAATGGGCGCTGCGATTGTGGGGTCACGTTCCGCCGGTGCTGGCGCAGTTGGATGTCGATGGATTTCAGCTCACGGCCACAGAGGTCAATCCCCGCCGCATCCGCCGTTTGCGGATCGTGCGGCGCGCGGTGGTGCAGACGGAAGACGCCGATTCCGATCTGGAAGAGGAGATATCGGCACGATGAAAACACTGATCTTTCCCGCGCGCCATCCGTTGGTCGTCGGGACTGCGACGACGCCGAAGGGGCTGAAACTTCTCTCACGCGCCGGTGTGCCGGCCGACGTGGTCGAGGCGCGCATCGATGCGCTGCTCGCCGCGGGCGTGACGTTGGAGGAAATCGAGGCGGCGTTGAAGAAACGGCAGGTACCCGTCCTGCTCACCTTGCGCAGTCCCGCCGAGGGCGGACACATGCCGTGGAAGATCAAGGCGCGGCGCGAGACTTTCTTCCGCCTGTTGCCGCTGGCGGAGGCCATCGATGTGGAGCTGGCCACCGCCGAGGCCCTCAAACCTGTGATCGATGAGGCGCGAAGACTGGGGAAGACCATTGTCTTTTCGGCCCACGCGATCAAACAACCAGCTTCGGCCTTGCAGGTGGCCAAATGGGTCGGGAAATTCGATCACCGTCCGGCCACGATTCTCAAAATCGCGGCGCGCATCAAATCGTGGCGGGACTTGCAGCAGCTCGCGGCCCTGCTGGTGAATCATCCCGATTGGCCGCTGGCCGTGATGGGGCTCGGTCCTTACGCCGGGCAGTCGCGCTCGGTACTGACGGCCCTTGGTTCGCGTCTGGCCTACGGCTATCTGGACGAGCCCGCCGCGCCGGGACAGCCCTCCGCCCTCGAAGTACGGGCGATGGTGAAAGCGGCGCGCGCCTTTGCGGGTTAAGCGATTCACGTTGAGATGAACAAGCTTCCGCAAATCACCGCGTCCTTCTGGATCATGAAGATCTGCGCGACGACTTTGGGCGAGACGGGTGGCGACCTGTTATCGATGACCTTGAATGTCGGATACGCGGTGAGTTCGCTGATCCTGATCGGGTTCTTTTTCGTCACGCTGATCGCGCAATTGGCGACGAAGACCTATCATCCGCTGCTCTACTGGATCGTGATTCTTTCGACCAGCACGGCGGGCACGACGATGTCCGATTATATGGATCGCACTCTGGGCCTTGGTTACATGAAGGGCAGCCTGATCCTGGTGACCATCCTGCTTGCGATTCTCGCCTTCTGGCGTTGGAGTGTGGGGACGGTCTCGGTGGAGCACGTCAGGACGCGCAAGGTGGAGGCGCTTTATTGGGCTGCGATTCTGTTTTCGAATACGCTGGGCACGGCCTTCGGCGATTTCCTTTCGGATGATTCCGGCCTGGGCTATGGCGGCGGTGTCCTGCTGATTTCCGGGGCGCTTGTGCTGGTGCTGTTGGCGAATTACCTGACCTCGATTTCCAAGGTGCTCCTGTTCTGGGTCGCGTTCGTCCTGACGCGGCCTTTCGGCGCCACGTTTGGGGATATCCTGACCAAGCCCCACGCCAAGGGCGGCCTGGATTTGGGAACCATCGGGTCATCGTCTGTTCTCATCTCCATTCTGGGATTATTGGTCATCTACGCGTCGTTGACGTTGAAGAAAGAGAAACCGGTTTTGGTGATCTCCGAAGAGTAGAACTTATCTGCGACCTTTTATGGTGCACCATCTTTCCCTGGGCGTGAGTGATTTGAAGCGCGCTTCCGGTTTTTACGATGCGGTCCTGGTGGAGCTCGGCTATGTCCGCGTCTGGGCGGACGAAACGGCGGTCGGTTACGGCCTTCCCAAAGGCGGCGATAAGTTTGCCATCAAGCTTCGTTCTCCAGTCGCGGACGGAGGGGGATCGGGTTTTCACGTGGCCTTTGCCGCGCCTTCCCGTAAGGCGGTGGCGGCGTTTCACCGGGTCGCGATGGAGCGGGGCGGCCGGGACAATGGCGGTTCCGGATTGCATCCCGAGTACGGAGAAAATTATTACGCGGCTTTCGTTTTCGATCCGGATGGCCACCGGATTGAGGCTGTGATCAACCGGCCCTAGGACTCATCTCCAGCGTGTCCAGTCTTGCCTCGCGGCGGTGGGTCGGCACATGCTCACGGCCATGAAAAACTTCTGGCTCCGGCTCGGTCTCGGATTGCTGACGCTGCTGGCCCTCGGTGGCTGGAACACGGCGCGCGCGCAGGCGGCGCAGCCACTGGTGATTGGCATGGAATTGAACTACCCGCCTTTCGAGATGACCGATCCCGCGGGAAATCCCACCGGGGTGGGCGTCGATCTGGCCCATGCGCTGGGCCAGTATTTGCATCGCGAAATCACGATCGAAAACATGCCCTTCGAGGGTCTCATCCCGGCCTTGAAGACCGGGCGCATTGATCTCGTGATTTCCTCCATGACGGCGACGGATGAACGCCGCAAATCGATCGACTTTTCCGATCCCTACCTGAACACCGGACTGGCGATTCTCGTCCGGAAGGACAGCGCCATCCAGGGCATCGCCGATGTCGCGAAGCCGGGCGTGAACGTGGTGGTGAAAACGGGTACGACCTCGGCCGATTACGCGCGTGATCATTTGACGCAGGCCAACGTGCTCGCGTTTCAGCAGGATTCCGCCTGCGCGCTGGAAGTGGTCCAAGGCAAGGCGGACGCCTTTCTCTACGACCAGATGTCGATCTACCAATTTGCAAAGAAATTTTCCGATGCCACGCGCGGCCTGCTCGAACCGTTCCAAAAGGAATCGTGGGCGATTGGCATTCGCAAAGGGAACGCGGCGCTCGAGACCCAGGTCAATGCGTTCCTGCGCGATTTCAAGGCGCACAAGGGATTCGACGCGCTGGGTGACAAGTACCTGAAGGCGGACAAGGAAGCCTTCAAGAAGATGGGCTTTCCGTTTTATTTCTAACGGGAAAGAGCCTCCAATCGCGGCGCGTCTTCCGGACATGGAGGGCAGATATCCTCGACGGCACGCAGGAAGAATCGTAACGTGGCGGCATCGGGCTTGTAGCTCAGCGGTTAGAGCAGGCGACTCATAATCGCTTGGTCGCGGGTTCAAATCCCGCCGGGCCCATTACTTCTTTATCGAGGTAAAACTCCGTTTTCTGGACCGATATTCAAATTCTTACGGATTGGTTGCAAGGCTGCCCTAGCCTGCGCCCAAGATGTTTCTGAATCACTGGCCGCCCTAGCCATTGCTCCAAGAGGACGGGGCTTGGTGATCTGTTCAATGCCACTACGACGCAATGAACAAATTTTTACTTCAAAATGTCGAAATCCATGGGGACTGAACGTCATCGTTATGAAGCCGGGAATAAATTCCGGCGGCGGTAAATAGAAGACAGCCAATCACACCATGAAATACGCACTACTCGTTCACCAATCCTAGAAGCAGTTCGACAATCGCGATAATGCAGCTGCCCAGGCCGCCGGAAGGGCCTATGGCGAGGCTCTTCAAGCGGCGGGCGTCTTTGTTGGCGGCGCCGGGTTAAAATCGCCCCAGGCCGCGACGACCGTCTCGCTAACGCCAAGATCCCCGGCAATGGTTCGATTTCAACTATGGGGCTTTATCAATCGGCCGGGCCAACCTACCTTTTCCCATGGAATCGACCTCGTCTCCGCTGCCTCCGTTACCCGCGACGGGAACGGATAAGATGCTGATCGTGCTGTGTCATTTGTCGCTGTTTCTCGGAGTGGGATTTATCCTGCCGCTGATCGTTTTCCTGGTGATGAACCAGAGTTCGCCCGTGGTCGGAATGCACGCGCGCGAGGTGTTGAATTTTCATCTCTCGCTCGTCTTTTACGGCATCCTTTGCGTGCCGCTGGTTTTTCTCATTGTGGGCATTCCCTTATTGATCGCGCTCGGATTATTCGGCTCGGTCTGCGCGATCATCGCGGCGATTCGCGCATCGGAAGGTGGCTTCTATCGCTATCCGCTGACGATTCGGCTTTTCTGAATTAAACCAAAAGGGAATCGCGTCCCACTTTCTGCCGGGTGACGAAGAAATCGAGCAGGGCATCGCGAATCTGAATGGGATGGAGCGTGCGGTTGCTGGACGCGCGCGCCGACCATTGGCCGAGGAGCGGAAAGCGGCGACCGGCCGATTGTGAATCGTACGAATTAAGCGCGATGAGGTAGACCGTTTTGACCGGCAGCGGCGAACCATCAACGGCGAGCAGCTCCGTCACACGCAATTGCTCTCCGGTGCCCATCGTGACGACCCGCAGGCCCATGAGTTGCCGAAAATCGCGCGGACCGGAAAGTTCCTGAGCCAGCGCGAACAGTTCCGCGTGGGAAATCTCAAGCGTAACGATCTGGTTCTCGTAGGGAAGGATTGTCCAAAGATCGGCGACGATTTTTCTTCCGGCTGGAAGCGGATGCTTGCTGTCGAACAAGCCGTGGACGACGACATCCACGTTGATGCTTTGCTTGCGCAGGGCCGCAACGATGGCGCTGCCGATCAGCCGCTCCTCGTCGCTGGGCTGTCCGAAAGTGGAGGCGACGCTGAAGGGCTCTGTCAATTCGCCCACTTCCCGCGCGAGCAGATGGTCGGCCACGTCGAGTTCGTTTTGACTGAGGGAAAGCACCAGTGGATCGAATGGAATCTGGGCATTCATTTGCACAGTGGTGGCTTCGCGATGCAGCAGGCGGCGGGTTTCGCGATCGAAAGTGAGATCGACTTTGCCCGCGTAAATGCCGTAGTGATCTGCCTGGGTGTAGAGAATGTTATTGGCGTATTCGCCGGAATGATTCTGGTGCGTATGGCCGCCGAGAAAAACGGTGATCTGCGGGAATGCACGCGTGAGCGCCCCAACCTGGTTGGCGAAATCGTCCCGGCGGGTGAGACCCATATGACCGGCGAGCACGATCGCGTCGGGATGCTGCAGAGCGATCTCGGCTAGAATGGAGCGTAGGGACTGGATTGGATCGAGCGCCTCGTAACCGCGCAGATTTTCCGGCGGCATCCACGAGGAAAGTCCCGGCGTCGTAAGGCCGATGATGGCCACGCGAAAACCAGCCACGTCCTTGAGCAGATAGGGGCGGATGCGGGAGAGTGGACGCCGGCTGTCCGCGGCGCCGCTGATGGACTGACCATCGACAAGAGCATTGCCGGAAAGAATCGGCATCGAGGCCAGTCCGATACTTTCACTCAGTGCCTCGATGCCCCAATCGAAGTCGTGATTCCCGAGCACCCAACCCTCATAGCCGAGCGCATTCAGGCAACGAATCATTAGCGCGCCACGCGAGTCGAGGCTGACTTGCGTGCCCTGATAAACGTCGCCGATGTCGAGGAGGATCGAGTTCGGGTTGTCGCGCCGCCATTGGCGGATCTGTGTGGCGCAACGCGCCAAGCCGCCGAGATCGGGCTGATCGTTGTAATCGACCGTGGGCAAAATGTGGCCGTGCAAATCGGTCGTGTGCAGCAGGGAAAGGGTGACAGTCCGGCCTTCCTCCGCGAGAAGCGGAACGGGAAGAGAGGCGAGCAGCGCCCCCTGGCCCAGCGCGCGCAGAAAGCGGCGGCGGGTCCACCGTGGGGCGTGAATGTTCACGGAGGCGAGGTTAAAGCCACACGGGCCTGGGCTCAAGCGGGCGCTGGCGACATTTTGACTTCGCGCCACGGTGGGGTAAGAAAAGGTATGGCGAATTCAACCGGCCCCGGCAGCACGGGAAACGTGCTCGCCGCGATTTGCAGTTTCTTTCTTCCCGGGCTGGGCCAGTTGGTGCAGGGGCGTCTCTTCATGGCGATCATCCATTTTGCCCTGGCTTGCGTGCTCTGGCTTTTCTTCCTGGGCTTCCTCAAGCATGTCCTGTCCGCTCTCGACACGGCGATTTACCGGCGATGAGGGATCTCGAGATCTGCTACCTTCCGGCGCAATGGCGCGCCTTGGATGAAAAGCATTTGCGCGCCTCGGCCTGCGCGGTCATCGATGTGATCCGGGCAACTTCCACCTTGCTCGTCGCCCTGGCGCAGGGTGCGCCCAGCATCCGACCGGTCGCGGGCGTGGACGAGGCCTTCGCGTTGAAAGCGCAGAATCCGGCCGCCCTTTTGGCGGGGGAACGGGGCGGACAGCCGCTGGCCGGTTTCGATCTCGGCAACTCGCCCCGTGAGATGACGTTCGAACGGGTGGGTGGGCGCGATGTGATCCTGACGACGACCAACGGAACCCAGGCCCTTGCTGCCTGTCAGGGCGCACGCGCGATCGTGACCGCAAGTTTCCTTAACCTGGACGCGGTGGCGGCGCGGCTTCGGGAAATCGGCCCGCCATGGATCATCGCCTGCGCTGGATACGAGGGGCACTTCGGCCTCGATGATGCCATCGTGGCGGGCGCCTTGGCCGAGGCGCTGGAACAGGATCACCCGCTGGTCTCGCTCTATCGCTCAGTGCGGAGTGAGCTGGCGGCGACCCTGCTCGCTTCCGCGGCGGGACAGGAATTGGTCAAGGTCGGCTTGGAAGCCGATGTGCCGATTTGCGCGGAGCTAAATCAGTATCCGCTGGTCCCCACGTTGGGGCTGGACGGAACGCTGCGGGTGGCGTAAGCGCTTTTCCTTTCCCTTGGAACTGACAGTTCCAAAGTCAGTCATCCTGAGCTTGTCGAAGGATCAGCCGCCGTTGACTTCCACTCTCGCAAGACGGCTCTCTCCATTCGGGTATTTGCCGGAGGCTGATCCTTCGACAAGCTCAGGATGACAGATTCTAATGCGACTATTTAACTGGAAATCGCTCTAGTGACTCGCGACGAGGGTCGGGGCCGCCGGCGTCAGCATTTCCGTGCCGACCACTTTGGCGCCGCTGAGCTTCGCGGTTTCGTTGAACCACTTCTCGTAATCGGCTTCGGTGTCGACCACCAGCGTCGCTTTCATCAGGGAGTGATTATTGCCGCAGAGCTGGGCGCAGACGATTTCGTAGCTGCCGGTCTTCACCGGGATGAACCAGAGCGGAATAATGGAACCGGGAATCGCATCCTGCGCGACGCGCATATTGGGGATGCAGAAATCGTGGATCACGTCCTTCGACATGACATCGACGATGATGGGCCGGTTGACCGGCACATGCATTTCGCCGGTGGCGGTCAGGTCGTCGAAGGCGTCGGGATCATTGCGGTCGAGACCCAGGGGATTCGAGGCGCTGACGAGCTTGGGCTCGCGGTCACCGAATTTGGCATCGGGGCCGGTGTATTGGAAATTCCAGAGGAACTGCTGGCCCACGGCGCGGAGATGAATGACATCCGGGCCGGTGGGAAACTGGCTGACGCGATCCGCCCAGATAGGCGCGGCGAAGGCCATGAGCAGGACGACTTCCAGGACAAGCACGCCGCCTTCCAGCTTGGTCGGAAGGTGGCTGGCCGCGCCGGTATAGCTGGCCTTGGGATTTTTCTTTGCCTGGAAACGCCAGAGCGTATAGGCGTAAAAGGAACCCCAGCCGGCGAAAAGCAGGAGCATGAACCAGTGCAGCATCTCGAGCATGCTGTCGATGCTGTACCCATGCTGGGAGGCATTGGGCGCGATCCCGAGGGCTTCAATAAGCAGGGCGAACTTCATAGGGCTTCCGGCTGGGCGTGGAGGGCCGCGTGGTTCTCATCCTCGCTCAGGAGTTCGCTGTAATCGGGCAGCGGATGTTTCGCGCGGTAGGCAAGGTGCCAGATGAAGGCGCCCACGGCGGAGAGCATGCCAAACATGATGATGACCATGGCGATGATGCCGATGTCGGCCGCATTGCCCATCTTGCTGCCGGTCGTGTCGCCATAGCAGGCGGCACACGCGCGGGCGCTGGAACTGGTCGCGCCGAGGAAAAGGGCAATGAGAACAAGCGAGGCCAGAAGGTGGGAGAGCAAAGGATTTTTCATGGAGTTAGCTCAGGATCAGTTTGCGCGTTTTACGAAGGAAATGAATTTCGTAGGCGATGAGGCCAACGATGGCGAACCCCGACAGCACCCCGGCGACCTTGTAGCGCCAGTCATTGGCGACGCTCGGATCGGTGAAGCACCAAAAACCGAAGATCAGCGAAATGCCGATCGCGGCGAAGATGATGACCTGATGGACGAGTTTGAGTGACATGGCTTAGCGGGTGGGGACGGCGGTGACCGTCGGTAGCTTGATCGGATTACCCACATGCGGAAGCATCGAGCCCCACATGGAAAGATACACCATTCCGGCGAAAAAGATGGCGGTGAAAATCATCGTGCGGACCAAAAGCGAGAAGGTGCCAATGAGGCAGATGAAGAAGTAACCGATGACCGCCAGCCGCGCCGCGCCGAAAAAGAAGGCGACCACCATGTTCCAGGGCGAACCGAGGTTGATGCTGAAGGAGAGGACCGTGAGCAGGATGATGCTCAGGAAGCAGGCGAAGATCTTGATGTCGCGATACAGATCGTTCCACGCGTGCGCCACTTCGGCTTCGTGGTCGTGCACGACGGGAGTTTCCGTGGCGTGATCGTCGTGGTCGAGGGGGGCGGCGCTCATGTTAGGTCAGGTAGAGAATGGGGAAAACGGTGATCCAAACCAGATCCACGAAGTGCCAGAAAATGCCAGTGACTTCGATCCGGTTCGACAACTGTTCCGGGTTGCGGCGATACATCGCGGCGCCGGGCCCGAGGAAATAGAGCATGACGACGATGCCTCCGATGATGTGCAGCGCATGCAGGCCGGTGACGGTAAAGTACATCGCGTAATAGGTGCCGTACGCGGGCAGCAGCCGCCCAAAGCGATCGACGTCGTTGCGGGCAATCGTAAAGGTCGCCTCTTCATCCGAGGCCGCTTCCGAACCGGAGGACGCGCCCTTGTCGGCGTTCACCGCCGGGTTGCTCTTGTCGAAGTTGATGAGATAGGAGGGCTGCTTGTCGGGCACGATGACGTAGTCGCCCGAGTTGGGGTCGCTATGCAGATGGCCGCGCACCTCGAAGACGTGCTGGGAGGGAATCGCGCTATAGAACGCGTTCATCTTTTGCAGGCCGGGCAGGTACTTGTCCATGTCCTCGGCCTTGATGAAGAAGCCCCAGTGGATGTACTTGCTGTGATATTCGTAGGCCTTGATGCCGAGGAAGGTGAAGCCGCAGAGAATGGTGACGGCGAGGGCGACGCGGTAATTGTTGAACTTGCGTTCCTTTAGCGCCACCCAGGCATAGACCATCGTGATGCTCGAGATGATGAGAATGATCGTGTTGCAAAGACCGAGCCGGACATCCTGCACGTGATCGGGCCAGGTGCCGTCTTCCGCGCCGATCCGGACGAAGAGATAAGCAGTGAAGAGCGCGCCGAAAAGCATGACCTCCGAGGCGAGGAAGAGCCAGATGCCGAGCTTGCCGTTCCAAAGGCCGGTATCGGGCCGCGCGGTGACTGTGTAGGGAATTTCCATGGCTAAAAAATCAGGATAAGGGCCCGAGGCCGATGATGCGTTTGTTTTCCGGCAGGATATCGGTCAGCGGAATCTTCTTCGTGCTGGTCGGCGGCTCGGCCTGAGGCGTGAAGTCGTTGGCGGCTTCGGGCACGCTGTATTCGTAAGGCCCGCGATAGGCGACGACAGGATGAGCGAAGTTGCCGTGAGGCGGCGGGGAAGGCGCGCTCCATTCCAGCGTGGTCGCTTCCCACGGATTATCGGAGACCTTGCGGCCATATTTCCAGGCGAGGCAGAAATTCAGGATGAAGGGAATCTGCGCGAGGCCCAACAGCCAGGCTGATTCGGAGATGAACACATTCCAGTGCAGGATGTTCTTGTTCAGCATGTCGTAAGTCGCGCCGCCATCATACATGCGGCGATGCATGCCCGCCATGCCCTGGAGGAACATGGGGAAGAAGATGCAATTCATCAGGATCATGGTCGGCCAGAAGTGGACCTTGTTCCAGAACTCGCTCATCATCCGGCCCGTCGCCTTGGGGTACCAGTAGGTGATGCCCGCGAAGAAGGCGAAGATCGTGCCCGGCGCGATGACGTAATGGAAGTGGGCGATGATGTAATAGGAGTCGTGCAGGAAGGTATCCGGCGCGTTGAAGGCGAGCGGAATGCCGGTCAAGCCGCCGATGCCGAAGAGCGGCAGGAAGGCCGTGGCCCAGAGCATCGGCGCGGTGAAGCGGATGGCGCCGCCCCAGAGCGAGATGATCAGCGAGCTCAGCACCAGGATCGTCGGCACCGAGATGATGATCGTGGTCAGCTGGAAGAACGCGCTGACCGCCGTGCCCATGCCGGTCAGGTACATGTGGTGCGCCCAGACGATCATGGAAAGAAAACCGAGCACGAGCAGGCCGTAAACCATCTGCTTGTAGCCCCAGAGCGGCTTGCGCGCGTTGTTGGAGACGACTTCGGCGATGATGCCGAGGCCGGGTAGAATCAACACGTAAACTTCCGGATGACCGAGGAACCAGAAGAGATGCTGCCAGAGGAGAGGCGTGCCGCCGCCGCTGCCATGCCAGGGTGAACCGCCGACGACGAGACCGGCCGGCGAGAAGAGGCTCGAGCCGCCCACGCGATCCATCAACTGCATGAACGCCGCCGCTTCCAGGGGAGGAAAGGCGAGGAGCAGGAGGAACGCCGTGACGAACTGGGTCCAGACGAAGAAGGGCATCCGCATCCAGGCCAGACCCTTGGTCCGAAGCTGAACGATGGTGGTGATGAAGTTGACGCTGCTGAGCAGCGAGGAGGTGATGTTGAAGGCGAGACCAATGATCCACATCGACTGGCCGGTCAGCGCCATCGGCCAGAGGAAATGATGGCCGAACATGGTGACCTGCTGCGGCTGATCCGAGATGATCGAAAGCGGCGAGTAGGAGGTCCAGCCCGACTTGGCCGCGCCGCCCGGGACGAAGAGGCTGATGACCATGATGAACGCGCTGATGAAGAAGAGAATGACACTGCCCATGTTCAGGCGGGGGAAGGCCATGTCGGGCGCGCCGATCTGAAGGGGCATGACGTAATTGCCGAAGGCGGCGAAGCCGATCGGGACGATGCCGAAGAACACCATGATCGTGCCGTGCATGGCGCCGAG
>JAMFSY010000116.1 GCA_026225555.1 Methylacidiphilales bacterium | reverse complement strand
TGACCGCCCGCATCGGCGAGGTGGTGGCGAAGGCCGGTGGCGTGCGCGACAGTCTCACCCACATCCTGGGCAAGGCGCGTGAAGTCGATGCGCTGGTAGGTCAAATCTCCCAGGCTTCCAAGGAGCAGGACTCCGGCTTGGTGCAAATCAACTGTGCCATCAATCAGATGAACCAGGTGACGCAGGCAAATGCCGCCGGTTCTGAGCAGACGGCCAGTGCCTCAGAAGAACTCACCGCCCAATCGGTTGAATTGCGTAACGGCGTCGAAGTCCTCGTTCGACTGGTCCGTGGAGGCAATTCCATCGAACCGGTTCGCTATAAGGATGCGGTTAAAAATGGCGCAATGCCCAAGAAGGCATTCTCCCCGGTTCTGATCGAGGCAATGACCGTGACTCCCCGCCAGAACAAACCTCTCAATGGCAACGGCCGGCACACAGACGATCTTCACGATTCTTTCATGGATATGTAAGCAGGCGCTGATCGGCTTGCCTCATCGAACCCTACAAACCTAATGAATCGCGTAATCCAATATAAGATCCACTGGCTGGCCATACTGATTCTGACCGGGATTGTCCTTGGCGTGCCCTCTTCGGCTGAGACTCCGGATAAATCCGATCCGAAGGATGCCAAGGAAGCTCCGAAGGAATTCCTATCGCAGGATCACCTCTTTGGCTTCGACAATCTGGATGAACAAAGGTCGGCTTTGGAAGACAAGGGAGTTCTTTTCGACGCTAACTATGCGGCGGAAGTATTCGGCAATCCGATCGGCGGACTGCGGCACGCGACGGACTATGATGGCTTCCTCGATCTCGAACTGACTCTCGATTTCAAGAAGCTCGCTGACTGGGATGGCACCTTCCACGTCAGCGGCAATTATTCCATGGGAAATAATCTATCGTGTAACGGGACTTATGACCTTTTCGGCGTCAGCAATAATAACTCCTATAACACACCGATGCTTTTTGAGCTGTGGTATGAGCAGAAACTTTTCGAGGATAAAGCCTCTCTGCGACTGGGCCAGATGGGAGCCGATTCGGAATTTTTTATCAGCTCTCATGGCGTGCTTTTTCTCAACAGCGCGTACGGCTGGCCTGCGATCATCAGCTCCAATTCACCTACGCCCAACCAACCCTATGGGGCCTTGGGCGCTCGTCTGAGAATCGATCCGGAGGAGCATTGGGTGCTGCAAGCTGCGGTATTTTCCGGCAACGCCGCCGCCGATCGTTGTGGAGATCCCGACCATGTGGCAGGCCGTAATTTCGATAACTCCGGCACCGCGTTTAATATTAATGGTAACGATGGCGCGTTCGCGATCTCGGAACTCTGGTACAAGCTCAACCAGGAAAAGGAATCCCGCGGCTTACCAGGAACGTACAAATTGGGCGCATGGTATCATTCCGGGGAGTTCAGTAACTTGCGTTATGACAACAATGGCGTCCCTCTTGCCGACTCCGAAAGCGACGGACACCCACGCAAGGTAAACGGCAATGGTGGTTTTTACATTATCGCCGATCAAACCATCTGGCTGAAAAAAGGAGAAGCAGATGAAAGCCGGGAGATTGGCCTGTTTTTCTGCGCGGGGAATGCGCAGAACGATCAGAGTCTCTTCGATTATTGTCTCGATGGGGGCGTCACCTTTAAGGGATTGATTCCCGGACGTCCCGATGACTCCTTCGGCATTGCCACCGCGTATGGCCATTTGAGTTCGGCCGTACGCGGTTCCGTCGCCGATGCCAATGAGGCGAATGGAACAGAAAATCCGTTACCCGATGCCGAGCAAAATATCGAAGTGAGTTATTCCGCGCAAATCGCTCCCTGGTGGACCGTACAGCCGGATCTGCAAATCATCCTGCATCCAGGCGGATCGTCGGCCATTCCCGATGCGCTGGTTCTCGGTTGTCGCACGACGATTATTTTCTAGCACCTCAGCTTTCGCGCCTGATCACTCTGGGGCGCCTTTCCGTTTTTCGGATGCGATCTAACTGGTTGCTCAGAGCCGACCCTCCAAAATCTCGATAGGTGGGCGATAACTACGCCTTCGCCATTATTTTATTTACTTAAAAATAAGATAGCTGAATATTTCGCGCCATGCGCTTGAGCAAGGCCCTTTTTTTGATGGTTATTGCGACGGGCGCGGCGGTGGTCATCTCGCTGATTGCCGTCACATTTCTTAAGCGGCCGCTCCCCTCCCTGCCGGCTCGGCAAAACAACCCGGTCGTTCCGTCCGGCTCGGCACAAGCTTCTTCGGCATCCGGCCCAACGCCCGCTGCAATCAAGCAAGGCCTTGAAGACGAAATCGCGAAGATAAAACAACGTCTGCACTTCTCCCCGCCAAACGGTGACGCTATTGTTCAAGCCCTTACGCCCGCCGATCTTCAGGCTCTTTCCGTCATCGCCGCTTCGAAGACAACAAATCTTGATCCAAAATTGCTGCATACGCTTTCGCCGACGGCCATGGCGGCGATCCCCCTCCTCCTCGCCTACGAGAGCGATACCGCGCGAGCCCTCGGGGATAAGACGGCCTGGGCGTCCAAGGCGACCGCTGTCATCCGGGAGGGAGCTTCGTTAGCCGATAATCACGGGTACAAGACGGAAGATAATTGGCTTGCGACCAGTATTTCCCGCGAGTTGGCCGATATGGCTTTCCTGATCGTTCATGCCAACCAGTCGCTGCCCTCTTTTCAGGTCACGGCCACGGTCGATCCTCTCCAGCCCCGAGTCCACGCGGAGATTGTCGGATGGCCCGGTGAAGAGGGAGATCGTGTGTCGGCCGATCTCACGCCAACCTTTGCCTGGGACGACAAGGGGTATGCGCAACTCGCCCGGCAGCTCCTGGGGAAGACAGTCCATTTGCCTTCTCCGGCCGCCTCGGAGACGCCTGACATCGTGACCCGGCTGCTCGACTTGACCGGCGCCGAGATTGCCGACGAAGACGTATCGGTCTCACAACGTTTGGAGCAATCTCCCGCCTCAGTGAGCGATCATGAGGCTGCCGCGCTTGTCCTGGTCGCGCTGGCGTTGCGTGAGAACGCGGGGGAATATACGGACAACCGGCTCCTGCTCAATCGCGCCACCGCCCACCTCGCGCTGGCCCAGGCCCTGCGGGGTGATCAGGCAGAATCGTGGGCAGGCCTCCTGGCGGAAGCCGGTCTTTTGACGGTGTCCGGACGGGAGCCCGACTCAGTCGCAACGCTCGATGCGTTGAAGGCTCGCCCCGACTGTCCTGATTCGGCCAAAATCTGGCTAACCGGTCTGCACGTGCTTGCAAAAGAGGACTGGCGCATCGCCACCGTTGACGTCACCTCGCCACTTCTTCTCAAGATTCTCTGGTTTCAAGTGCTGTCTCACGACCTGACCGACTTGGCCGCCACCCGCCGTCTCGATCAGATCCTGTCTTCAGATCCAGCGAGTTCAGAAACAAGTGTTCCCGATTGGGGCCGGGCGATCGTTGCACCCACCTACGAACTTTCCGTGGAAAATGGCCAGCGATTCGGACAGGCCAATATGACATTGGAGTTTCAGGAATTGGACGCGGAATTGAAGATCGAAGGCGCGCCTCCCCTGGATCATGAAAATCTCGCACCCACTTTTTCTCGTCCCCAGGAACCAACAGTTTCCACCGATGCCCAGGGAAAGCCTTCGATTCATGTGGTCGGCTCCGGGGCGTTTGCGTCCGCGACGCGTCACCACTTATTTACCGACATCCGCCCCGGCATTTATAGCTTAAAGAACGCTCTGGGTTTGCGGGCGGAGGGCGAGACGTTCCACTCCCGCATGAAAATTCTTTTCCATGGCGTTCCGCAATTTGAGTTCGTCGAATGCGAGACGGCAGAGGACTCGGACTCCGACCCGGATTCGCAAACCTACTCCATTGAGGAGGCGCCGGTGGGGTTCATCGAAATTCGAAAGAACGATGACCTAATGCATCGCTTTTTTAACCGTTCGGTGCCTTTCGGCACCGCCTTTCAAGCGGAAACGCGGGATTATCTTCGCCGGAACAATCGTGAGCGGGAGTTTTATCGGAATGGCGGCACGAACCCGGATGAGAAGTATAGCGAGATCGCGCAATTGCCGAGGGGCGAGCAACCGGCGGCCGAAAAAAAATTCAACGAAGACCAGCGATTGGAGCCTCAAAAGTACACCCCTCCGCCGCTTTCCAGCGAGGAAAAGGCCATGCTTAAACTAGCGCCCGATAACTTTAGCCTCGTGACGCAAAGCCAGACCACTTTCGTGAATGCACCGCAGGCATCCGGCAATCAGGAAAAACTCAAACACCTTCAGATCACTCCCGAGGTGGACGCCATTCTTGACCATAATCTCCGCTACATTAAGTCTCTTCGAGGTTTCAATCTCATCGAGGCGGATGAGGAGATGCTTCTCCATAAGCAGGTGCGGCTCGATCCCGATACTCAATTCCAATTGGCAGCTATCCTCCGCGCCTCCGGGCACGAGGATGAAGCCGCCGAGATGGACCGCAAAGCCGTCGCACAGGCCTACGATCAGGTTCTCATGTCTAATTGCGTCTGGCAGCTCCTCTGCTACGACTTGGACCATGGATTGAACGAGGAAGCGCTGGCCATTGGAAAGCGTGCCGCTGACGTTTATTCCGAAGCAGGTCTCATGGCCGATTTGATGGTGCTCGAAAGACTTGGGCACCTAGATGAGGCTGAACAGAACGGCCAAGATATCGACGACCGTTATCAGAATGATCGTCCTCTCGACTTCTTTTACGCCCGGAATCCTTCTCGCTATCCAATCCAAAACAAGAAGGTGATGACCAAGTATTTTCCGAACGGCATGGTCAACGTCCAGCTCTCCTCTTTTAGCGGACGACCGCACGGCGCGGTGTTCAGAGGACTGGACTTAACAGCAGCTCACTTGGGATTCCATGAAGGCGATGTCATCGTGGCTTTGGATGGGAAGAAGGTGGAATCCGCCGATCAGTACGTGCTCCTTTGTGGACTCTCCCTCGATAAGCACCTCGATATTATTCTTTGGAAGGATCAAAAAAAGTATGTCGAAGTGAAGGCCGTAATTCCCGGTCGTTTCTTTAATGTCGGTCTCTACGACTTTTGAGATTTCAAAAGAGGCACCATGAATAATCGCCTTCTTCTTCCCGCTCTGCTGGCTTTTGTTTTGCTCACGGCCTGCCATCGGTCCCGTTCAATTTCCCCCCCAGCCCCGGCTGTAGTGGCCGAATGGCGTTGTTTCGACCGCGCCTCATTTCATGTCGTCATTAAAAAGGCAGAAATCCTAGTTCATGATGAAAAGCGTCTGTTAAGACAAAAAGGGGAGTGGGCCCATCATCAATTTAGTTTCAAAAACTCTCAAGGAGAGACTCTCACGGCGGCCATCGAGTTAAAGGATGAATCGCTCGAAGTTCACATGGCCTCCCTTGATCCGAAAAACTCCGATGTCGTCGTCTGCACCAAGACCTATCGTGGTGATCTCGATGACCAAATTTATCATCCACGATCTTCCTATGGAAAGATCACCTATCCGCCGCCCCCGGGGGCCATCCAGGTGGGAATGCTCGAAGCTGATATGCTTCGGCTTCCCTGGAGTTCTCAAGTAATTGATTTCGGCTGCACGAATAGCGAGGTGGGACCTAACATCTATCATTACCGCAGCGACAACCCCCGATTGCCCGAGTTGCTGGTGACCGTTTATAAAGGCAGGGTGATTGACTTAAGCGGCGGAGCCGAGGAAATCGATCCATCCTTCCCCAGCGCACCTCAAAATCCCAGCGACTCAAATTGGATCGACTGGCTGCTTAACTTGGCTTTCAGAAGGTAATCGTTCACACACTAATAGCGAAACCACCGCTCCCACGATTCAGGCACTGAAACTAGGCAGGATTTCCGGCATCCAGCACCTCACGGATTTTCCCGGTCAGGGCGGCCAAGGTGTAGGGCTTGGGCAGGAAAGCGATGCCTGAATTCAGCACGCCATGGTGCGAAATGGCATCGGCCGTATAGCCTGAAGTAAAAAGAATCCTCAAATCGGGAAAGTTGGGCTTCAGCTTTTCCACCATCTCTGTACCGCTCATTTGTGGCATGACGAGATCGGTGATAACGAGGGAAATGGGCGGCCCCTTATGTTCGGTGGCCACGCGCAAGCCTTCCTGACCACTGCCGGCCTGGAGGACGATGTAACCCTGACTCTCCAACGCGCTCGAGGTGATGCTGCGCAACAAAGCCTCATCCTCCACAATCAAGATCGTCTCCGTACCGCGCGCCAATTCGCCCGAGGGATGCCGCCGGGACGAGGCGGCAAGAGGCTGTTCAACGCGCGGGAAGTAGACTTTGAAAGTCGCGCCCTGTCCCGGTTCACTCTCGACTACAATATGGGCGTTGGACTGTTTGACGATGGTTAAACAGGTCGCCAGGCCGAGGCCGGTACCCTTCCCCTTGGGTTTGGTTGTGAAAAAGGCTTCGAACAACCGCGCCTTGATCTCGGCGGTCATACCGATTCCCGTATCGCGGACGGAGAGCAGGACGTAGTCGCCGGACGGGATCTTTTCCTCCGAGCGATCTTCATCTTCGCCAATGACGATATTACTCGTCGAGACGGTCAGGGTGCCTCCATCGGGCATGGCATCGCGGGCATTGATCACGAGATTCATCAAAAGTTGCCCCAGATAGCCCGAATCGGCTCTGATGCGGCCCACTTTCTCGGCCAGATGGAGGGCCATTTCGATAGGGTGATCGATAAGCCGGAAGAGCATCTTGTCCATTTCCCGGATGACTTCGTTGAGATCCAGGACGATTGGCTGGACGGTCTGGTTCCGGCTAAAAACGAGGAGCTGTCGCGTCACCGCCGCGGCGCGTTCCGTGGCGTGCTGGATCTCCTCGCTATTCTTGCGAAGGGGATCCTCCGCCGGGATTTTTCCCAACATGTAATCGTTATTGCCGATGATAATGCCCAGAAGATTATTGAAATCATGCGCGACACCACTGGAGAGCTGTCCGATCACTTCCATCTTCTGCGCCTGAAGAAACTGCTCCTGCAGGAGCTTCCGCTCGGCCCTCTCCTCGACCTCCCGCATGGCCCGATACAACGCGGGAACAAGCCGCGAGCGCCGCTGCTTCAGCACATAATCGGTTGCGCCGCTTTTGAGCGACTCGATGGCAAATTCTTCACCCATGGTGCCCGACATGAGAATGAAGGGCAGATCGGGCGATTTCTCGCGGGTGATTTTTAATGCGCTCATCCCGTCAAAGCCGGGCAAGGAATGATCGGAAATGACGAGATCGACGCCGCCTGCTTCGAGAGCAGCGATAAAATCGCTTCGATCCTGCACATGCTCAATTGTGCAGAGCACCCCTTCTTTTTTGAGCAACGATTGGACCAGGAAGGCTTCATTGGCATCGTCCTCCAAGTGAAGAATGCGAAGGGGCGTTTTCATGAAGCAAAGAATGGCTGATCAATGAAGTCGGAGCTTACCGGGAGATTAATAAACCATGATATTTGAAATTTTAATTCCGTTAAATTCTAGGATAAAATATGGTTACTGTCCGGTATATTTTATTGTTAAGAATTTCGATTTTTTACCTCTTTAACCAAATTTGGGGCGGGGGGAGCAAAGGGTTTTGATTACAAGGCGACAGCGACGATGGTCCCCTCTCGGTGCCACTTTACTTAATGACGGTACCGAACCTATCCGGTTTCTATTTACCGAAGTCGACTTTCCATTGTCGCTAAAATACTTGCTTGTATTAATTTGTTCGTTAATTTTCCCTAAATCATTGTCACCTAGTTAGTCACACTCAAATATGTATGGCAGCTTTTGGCCCGGAGGGACGATCTCTATAAGAACCTGATTTTGAACGAATTACGGACCATGACGTCGCCCGGGCCTGAATCCTACGGACAGGCGCCTGCTGCGATCAAGTCTCGACTGGTGGCGTCTGCATGGGAGTTATGATTTATTAATGGGATACATCACGTCAAACCGGGCTTCATCTCTGCCAGCCACGGGCTCGCCGAGACGACCGATCCGCAACAGCAATTCTCCTGCGCTCTTTCATGGATCTTCCGCAAAATATCGAGTTCGATACCGACCTGCGCCGGGTAGTCTCCTTCGTGGGATCGCCTCCTGAATATGGTTATCCAAGTCCGCTACGAGAGAACACCGAGCCCAGCGTGTATGGAAAGATCGCATGGCATTTCTAGGCTCTTTTCCCAGGGCCGAGCGGACGAGACTCCCTCTGCTGCTTTTAGCCATTTCCCTGGTCTTGCTGGGGTCGAAACCGGCTCGGGCGCAATCGGACGCCAGCAAGGAATACCAGATCAAGGCAGCGTTCCTGTTCAACTTCGCGAAGTTCGTCGAATGGCCGTCCGGTTCCTTTGCCAAATCGGACGCACCGTTTTCCATTGGCATCCTCGGCACCGACCCCTTCGGCCCGGCGCTGGAAGAAACCATTCGGGGCGAAACCATCGGCAATCGCCAGTTGATCATTCACCGGGCGCAACGGATCGAGGATTTGCAGGACTGCCAGATGATCTTTATCAGCAAGTCGGAGGAAGGCCATGTGACGGAGATCCTATCCGAACTCGATTCCAAGCCGATCCTGGCGGTGAGCGAAATCGACAGCTTCGCCCAGGACGGCGGCGATATCGATTTTTACCTTCAGGGAGGAAGGGTCCATTTTGAAATCAACCCCGGTTCCGCGCGGCGAGTCGGCCTGAGGATCAGCTCGCAACTCTTAAGCCTGGGGAAAATTGTTCAACCATGAGCAGGCCATCCTTCTATTTGAATTGGCTGCAAGACCTGCCCATCCGGCGAAAGCTGACGGTGGCCATCCTGCTGACTTGCTTCGTCGTGCTGCTGCTCGCCTGCGGCGTCCTGGCGGTGTACCAGATGTTCGATTTTCGTCAAACCATGGTGCGCAATACCACGGTGCTGGTCGATGTTCTGGCCAAGAATACCCAGGCCGCGCTGACCTTTCAGGACGAGGGTGCCGCGACGGAGACCCTGTTGGCGCTTCAGGCCGAACCGGCTGTCGCCGCCGCCTGCCTTTACGACGAAAAGGGTGCGCCGTTCGCCAACTATATCCGCCAGGGACTGACCCTCGATCTCCCTCCTCATCCGGGTCGCGATGGCCATCACTTCGAACGTGACCGGCTGATTATTTTTCGCCCCATTTTCCTGAATGAGCATCGGATCGGCACCCTTTATCTCCAAACCGGTTTGGAAGGAATGTACGGACAACTGCGCGTGTTCATGGGCATCACCGCGATGGTCCTGATCGGTTCCGTACTGGTGGGTCTGGCGCTTTCATCCCGGCTGCAACGGCCCATCTCGCAGCCGATTCTTGCTCTGGCCGATACCGCCCGGCTGATCGCCGAAGCCAAGGACTACACCGTGCGCGTGCCCCTGCAGGGCCGCAATGAAATCAGCCAGTTGAGCTCCGGGTTCAATCAATTGCTCGCGAGCATCGAGGAGCGCGACAAGGCCCTGGTGGCCGTGAATGATTCGTTGCACCAGGAAATCGCCGAGCGCAAAGGCGCCGAGGAACGCGTCCAATCGCAACTGGCCCGGTTGGAATTATTGCACCGCATCACCCGGGCCATCAGCGAACGGCAGGACTTGCACAGTATTTTCCAAGTGGTGATTCGGACCCTGGAGGAGCATCTGCCGATCGATTTCTGCTGCGTCTGTCTCTACGAGCAGGGTGCCGATCAACTGACCATTACCAGTGTCGGCATTGAGAGTGAAGCGCTGGCAATGGCCATGGCCCTGACGCGTTATACGCGTGTCGATATCGACCAAAATGGGCTGGCCCGGGCCGTGGCGGGCCAACTTGTCTTCGAGCCGGACCTGGACGAATCGAAGTTCCCCTTTTGCCAGCGTCTCGCCCGCGGCGGTCTGCGGTCCCTGGTCATGGCGCCGCTCCTGGCGGAAAGCAAAGTCTTCGGCCTGCTCATCACGGGACGACGCCAACCCCACGGTTTCAGCAGCGGCGAATGCGAATTCCTCCGGCAATTGAGCGAACACGTCGCCCTGGCCGCGCACCAGACGCAGCTCTACGAAGCCCTGCATCAGGCCTATGACGATCTGCGCCAGACCCAGCAGAGTGTCATGCAACAGGAGCGTCTGCGCGCCCTCGGCCAGATGGCCAGCGGCATCGCGCACGACATCAACAATGCCATTTCGCCTGTCGCGCTTTACACCGAATCGCTGCTCGAAAACGAGCGGGGACTGAGCGCGCGTGCGCGTGATTATCTGGAGACCATTCAGCACGCGATCGACGATGTGGCGCAGACGGTCTCGCGCATGAAGGAATTTTACCGGCAGCGCGAACCCCAGTTGACCCTGGTGCCGGTGCAGTTGAATCGCCTGATGCAACAGGTCATCGATCTGTCGCGCGCCCGCTGGAGCGACATCCCGCTGCAGCGCGGTGTTTTCATCGAGATGAAGACTGAATTGGCGCCCGACCTGCCCGCCATCTTGGGAGTCGAAAGTGAAATTCGCGAGGCGCTGATCAATCTCGTTTTCAATGCCGTGGATGCCATGCCCGAGGGCGGCGCGCTGACCCTTCGGACCAAGGCCACCTCAGGCACACCCGGCTCGCCCGCCCAGGTTCACGTGGAGGTAAGCGACACCGGCATCGGCATGGACGAAGACACCCGGCGGCGGTGTCTCGAACCGTTCTTCACGACAAAAGGAGAACGGGGCACCGGCCTCGGGCTCGCCATGGTTTATGGAATTGCCCGCCGACATAACGGCGAGATCGAAATCGACAGCACGGTGGGGCTAGGCACCACCATTCGATTCGTTTTTCCTGTACCCGCCACGCCGGCGGTCGAATCGTCGCCGGTCTCGGTGCCCTTCACGGTGCCGACACGGCTCCGTCTTCTGGTCGTGGACGATGATCCGCTGTTGATCAAATCTCTGCGCGACACACTGGAAATGGACGGCCATCAGGTTGTCGCCACGACTGGCGGCCAGGAAGGTATCGACGCCTTCCGCGCGGCCAAGGATCGCGAGGAACCGTTCTCCGTGGTAATCACCGACCTGGGCATGCCCCATGTGAATGGACGCCAGGTGGCCGCCGCCATCAAGGCCATGTCACCCTCGACTCCGATCATTCTTCTGACCGGCTGGGGGCAGCGCCTTCTCGCCGAAGGTGATATTCCCCCGCACGTCGATCGCATTCTCAATAAACCGCCCAAGCTGCGCGAATTGCGCGAAGCCCTGGCCCAGTGCCTGAAACCGCTCAACCCATAAAGTCTATGGCCGAAATCTCCCCCGTAAAAATTTTGATCGTGGATGATGAAACCGCGCAAATGAAGGCGCTGTGCAACACGCTGAAGGACCACGGCTATGAAACGTTCGGCTTCGTTTCAGCCCACGCCGCTCTCGCAGCCATGGATGGAACGAATTTCGATCTCCTTTTGACCGATCTGATGATGCCGGAAATGGACGGCATCGCGTTGCTGAAAGCCGCCCTGCAAAAGAATGCCGATCTGGTCGGCATCATCATGACCGGTGAGGGAACAATCACCCGGGCCGTGGAGGCGATGAAATCAGGCGCGCTCGATTTTATTCTTAAACCGTTTCGCCTGAGCGCGATTCTTCCCGTGCTGGACCGGGCCCTCGCGGTGCGGCGTTTGCGGCTCGAGAATGCGGCGCTGGAACGGCGTATCCGGGAACGGACCGCCGAGCTGGAATCGGCGAATGAGGAGTTGGAATCCTTTTCCTATTCCGTTTCCCATGATCTGCGCACGCCTCTGCATCACATCGCCAGCTTCGTCGAGTTGCTGGATGAATCATGCGGAGCCTCGCTGGCGCCGTCGGATCGGGATTATCTAAACCGCATCACCGCTGCGACCGAAAAAATGAATTGCCTTATCGAAGACCTGCTCGATTTCTCCCGGATGGGTCGCGCCGAAATGCGGCGCAGCCGGGTCGATCTCCAGAATTTACTGGAAACCGTCATCGAGGAACTTCAGCCGGAAATTGCCGGTCGAAATATCCTATGGAAGAAAGGGCCGCTGCCCACCGTGCAGGGTGATCCGTCCCTCCTTCGCCAGGTCTTTAGCAACCTGCTCCTCAACGCGGTCAAATATACCCGTCCCCGCGAGGTGGCCGAAATCGAAATTGGCTATGTCCATGGCCCAAGGGAAACCACGATTTTCGTCCGCGATAATGGGGTGGGTTTCGATATGCAATACGCCGACAAATTATTCGGCGTCTTCCAAAGATTGCATCGCAAGGATGAATTCGAAGGCACTGGCATTGGGTTGGCCAATGTTCGCAGGATCATCGCCCGGCATGGCGGTCGCACCTGGGCCGAGGGGAAGTTCAACTCCGGTGCCACGTTTTATTTCACGTTGCCCCATTAAGTGAGTCACTCGGCCGCTCATTTCCAGGGCGAAACAAAACACGAGCAAGGCCACCTTGACCCTCGTTGCTAGTGGCGTAATGATTGGTAAATGAAATTTCATCTCGGTCGGTTGACTCAATTCGACACCGCGTAGAAAGACAGTCCCTCCGTCCGATCTCGGGGTCTTGGCCTCCTGATCGGCAGCAACCCCATGCAACTTTCGCCCGGCAGCTGGTCCATTCTCGTCCTGGCGGCGTGTTCCTCCTTGGCGATCGCCTTGTGGCCCATCCCCGTCAGGCAGGGCGAGACCTTCTGGACCTTCTCGCTGGATCATGCCGCGATGTATGAACCGGCGATCCAGGATTGGAACCGGGCCCAAGCCACGGAGAAAGACCATGTCACGGAATACGTGATCGGCATGGGGACGCTCGCCCGCCGCTTGCAGTCAGGCTTCCTCTCCGGCACACCGGTGCCCGATATGACGGAGGTCGAATCGAGTTCGATTTCCAATTTCTTTTCCGGCCCACTCGATGCCGTCGGTTTTACCGACCTGACGGATCGGATTCATCAGGAGGGTCTCGACCAGCAGATGACTCTCGCCTCGTTCAGCCCATGGACTAATCGGGGCCGGATTTTTGGCCTGCCCCAGGACGTTCATCCGGTGTTGCTGGCCTATCGGGCCGACGTGGTCGAAGCGGCGGGAATCGACGTGACGAAGATCCAGACCTGGGACGATTTCGTGCGCCTCATGCGTCCCCTCATCCGGACCGGCAGCGAGTCACCGCGCTACCTGCTGAATGTGTGGGACACCAATCCGCAAGACATGGAAATCCTCATGCTCCAGGCGGGCGGCGGCTTCTTCGACGGGAACCTGAAACCGGTCCTCAACTCCGACGTCAACGCGCGGGTCCTCTCCACGATCGTCAACTGGATCGCCGGGCCCCAGCGCATCTGCATGAACGCGCCCGCCTTCGACGCCGAAGGCAATTATCTTTTTCTTCATGGCAACGTGCTTTGCTCCCTGATGCCCGACTGGCTGGCCGGAATTTGGAAGAAGGACCTTCCCGGACTTGGGGGAAAGATCAAGCTCATGCCCCTCCCCGCTTGGGACCAGGGCGGCCTGCGGACCTCGGTATTCGGTGGAACGATGCTCGGGATTCCCAAACGCGCTCCCGATTTCGAAAAGAGCTGGAGGTTCGCGAAACATCTCTATTTCGATCCCGACATGGCCCGCGCGCTCTTTAAGACCGACAGCATCATTTCTCCCGTGCGCGCGTTTTGGAGCGATCCGGTTTACGATGAGCCCAATCCTTATTTTTGCGGACAACCCTCCGGTCGCCTTTTCGTCCAAATGGCTGCGCAAGTCCCCCTTCGCACGTCGTCACCTTATAAACCGCAGGCGGCCATCGACGTGAATAATGCCCTGATCCGACTCAGGCGCTTTGCTGAAAGCAAAAACATCTATGATGTTCCCTCGCTCATCAGCCAGGCCCATGTCGAACTGGCCGCGGCGCAGGCGGACATCGAACGCCAGATCGAGACCAACGCCTTCCTTCAACTCTCCGCCAGGGAGGCCCATGAATAAATCGGTCGGCCAAGCCTGGTGGGTGCCTTACGTTTTCCTGAGCCCGTTCCTGCTCACCTTCGCAATTTTCATGGCCTATCCGCTGGTAGAATCCGCGATTCTGGCCGGCTCGCAGACCTACGGCCCCAGTCATAGCATTTGGGTGGGCTGGGGTAACTTCCGGCACCTGTTTCAAGATCCCAATTTTTGGCTCGCCCTGGAAAACACATCTATTTACACGCTGGCCTCCGTCACGATTCAACTGCCGTTGGCGTTGGGTCTGGCCCTGATCCTGAACCAGCCTGGGCTGAAGGGACGCTCGCTCTTTCGTCTCATCTTTTTCCTGCCGTCGCTCGTCGGCGTCGTCTTCGTCGCCATGATGTTCAGCGTCATCCTGGGCGATCGCGAGGGACTGGTGAATACCGTCCTGCGCTCCGTGGTGCCCGGCTTTCCCGCGACCTTTCCCTGGCTGCAAAAATATATCATGACGTCGCTCATCGTCGCCTCCCTCTGGATGTACGTCGGATTCAACATGGTCTATTTCCTCGCCGCCCTGCAGAACGTGAGCAGGGACGCCTTGGAGGCCGCCTCGATCGACGGCGCCAGCGCCTTTCAGCGTTTCCGGCATGTGACCTTCCCGGAGATCAAGCCGGTCTTCGGCTTCGTCATTCTTCTTTCGATCATCGGCAGCCTCCAGCTTTTCGAACTTCCCTACGTGCTGCTCGGCGGCCCGGGTCCTGAACAAAAGGGACTGACCCTGGTCATGTATCTTTATCAAAACGGATTTGAGCGCAACGATCTCGGATTCGCCAGTGCCATCGGATGGGCGCTGGCCATCGTCCTGATGGGAATCGCCCTGACGCAAAGAAGATTGTCCCGGGATGAATCCTGAAAAACACGGTCATGAAAAAAGTCATCACCTACGGCTTTCTCGGCTTCTTCGCCTTCATCATGCTCATCCCCTTTGCGTGGTTGCTCTGCGCTTCGATCAAGAATCAGGATGTCTTCTTTCAATATCAATTCCTGCCGCTCGGACATGGATTTCTCGGCCTCGACTGGAAATCGCTAACCACCGGTTACTATCGGGACCTGCTGACCAGAGAAGAATTCGACTTCGCGCGAAGCCTGCTGAACTCCATCTTTTACGCCTCCACCACAGCATCCATTTCCACCCTCTTTTGCGCGATGGGCGGCTATGCCCTGTCGAAGTTCCAGTTCAGGGGGCGCGAGGCGATGATCACCCTCATTCTGGGTTGCCTCATCATTCCCGGCTCACTGCTTATCGCGCCCACTTATCAGGTGCTCTATCGACTGGGCCTGCTCGACTCCTATGCCGGACTGATCCTGCCCGCCCTCGCTCCGGCCTTTGGCATTTATCTATTTAGGCAGAGTATGCTGGGCGCCGTGCCGACGGAACTTCTGGAAGCCGCGCGCATCGACGGCTGCGGGGAATTCCGCATCTTCTTTTCCATCGTGCTTCCGCTTATTCGCCCGATGATCGGTGCCTTTCTCCTGATCACATTTCTCGGTTGCTGGAATAACTATATCGGCCCTCAGATCATCTTTCAGACGCCGGAAAAATATCCCCTGGCGGTCAAGATCGCTCAACTCAAGGGAC
>JAMFSY010000115.1 GCA_026225555.1 Methylacidiphilales bacterium | reverse complement strand
TCTTCCGCCCGCGTGAAGAGCGCGTGGACATGGGCCGCGCTTCCGTTGAGCGCCAGGCGGCGCAGGAGCGCGAGCACGGTCGAAACCTGCGCGAGATCGTCGCAGGCGGGGCTGATGAAGAGGCGCTTCGTGCAACGCGCGGGCGGCAGGTCCCACACGGCAAAGGTGGCTTCGGTGGGAATTCCGGTATCGAGGTGGACGCGCTTGGCATCGCCGGAAAAATCAATGCCGGTGATTGTGGCGTGTCCCAGCGCCCGACGGTCCTGCTCGTGGTGGAAGGTGATCTTTTTCCCGATGAAATATTTTTCCTCCACCCCGCCCGCGAAATGGAGCTCGGAGCCCTGCACCACAAAACCGGGATGATCCATGTGAGCCACCAGCCGCACCGGATCGCGTCCGGCGGCCTGATGGTTATAATGGGCGTGGAGATTGCCGAATTCGTCGAGATGGGTGGCGACGTGGGGCAGGCCCGTCAGCCGCTCGATCAGGCAAGCCCGGACGTGGCCTTCGTGGCAGGGCGCGGTGGGGCAGGCGGCAATGGCCATGCCGGCCTGGTAAAGTTCCTCATCGAGAATGTGCATCTTCCCAAGAAAAGGCCGAACCGATCTTTCGACAAGCTCAGGTTGACGGAGTTTTCCTGAGCAGCGAGGCGACGACGGAGAGCCCAAGGATGCCGCCCACGACGCAGAGCGAAACTTGGGTCGAAATGGAGTAGAAATGGCCCGCGAGCATTTTTGCGCCGATGAAGATCAGGACCGCGGCGAGGCCGATATGAAGATAAGTCAGGTGCTTGATCGCGCCGGCCAGCAGGAAGTAAAGCGAACGCAGGCCGAGGATGGCGCAGATGTTGGAGGTATAAACGATGAACGGATCACGCGTGACGCCGAAGACGGCGGGAACCGAATCGAGCGCGAAGACGAGGTCGGTTCCCTCGATGATGATGAGCACCAGCGCGAGGAGGGTGAACTTCCGGCGGCCTCCCTCCCGCACCATAAAATGCCGGGGCTGACTCTCCGCGCTCAGGGGCAGGAGCCATCGCGCGCCCCGCACCACCCACTGTTTCTCGATCTCGATTTCCTCCTTTTGAAAGAGCATCGAGCAGCCTGCATAAAGGATGTAGGCGCCGAAGATATAGATGACCCACTCAAAGCGATTGAGTAGCGCCGCCCCGGCCCCGACCATGACGCCGCGCATGATCAACGCGCCGAGCACGCCCCAGAAGAGCAGCCGATGCTGTTGTGCGCCAGTGATGCGGAAGGAGGCGAAAATCAGCACGAAGATAAAAATATTATCCATGCTCAGCGTGTACTCGATGAGATAGCCGGTGAGAAATTCGAGTCCCTTGGCCGCTCCGCCGCTAGAGGCGATCCAAAGGCCGAATCCGGCCGCGAGGGCGATCCAACCCACAGTGGTGGCCAGCGATTCCAGTAGGGAAGCGGATCGCTCTTCGCGTCGCAACACGAGCAGATCGAAGAGAAGCAGCACGATCACGCCGGCGGTAAAGGCGATCCAAGTGGTGAGGGTGACGGCCATGGGGCAGAAGGGTGAAGGGAAAAAGAAAAAGTGAGAAGGAATAAGGTGAAAGGCGGGTAGGCTGGGCCGGAGACCCGGAAATATCGGCAGTTGGCTTGACCCTCTCTCGATTGGCCCGGCTCTTGCTAAATTTGCCTTTTACAACCGGCATTCCTTCCACACTGTTTCAATCCGTCATGGCCCTTTTATCTCCTGAAGTCGACGCGGACACCCTGTCCGCGGAAATCCGTAAACTTGGCCACATTCTTGGCTCCATCATCGTCAAGCTGGAGGGCAAGGAAATCCTCGATCTCGAGGAACGGCTGCGCCTGCTGGCGAAAAGCAGCCGGGCGGGCGATGTCCAGGCCGAGCGCGACCTGGCGAAGGCCATCTCCAATCTCACCGTCTCGGAGGCCAGCCGCATGGCGATGGCCTTCACGGTTTATTTCGAATTGGTCAACCTGGCGGAGGAAACCCATCGCGTGCGCCTGTTGCGGAAACGCCGCCGCGCGCAATACGCCACGAGCGGTGGGACGCCGATGCGGGAATCGATCGGGGCGGCCCTGCGCGAGCTGAAATCGCGCGACGTCTCGCCCGAGACCGTGCAGATGCTGCTCAATAAGCTCTCCATCGAGCTGGTCTTCACCGCGCATCCGACCGAGGCGAAACGCCGCACCATGCTCAATAAGCTGCAGCGGCTGGCCCATCGGCTGCACGATCCGCAATCCCTGATCGAGGACGAGATCACCGGCATTGCCGATCCGCTCGCCATGGAGCGGGAAATCACCTCGCTCTGGCTCACGGATCGTTCGCGCTCGGCGCGGCCCGAAGTGACGGACGAGGTGCTGACGGGGCTCTGGTATTTTGATACGACGTTGTGGCAGACCGTGCCGCTTTTGCAGGACGAGCTCGAGCGGGCGCTGGCGGAGAGTTACCCGACGGTCAAGGCGCCCACCGGCTGGCTGCGTTTCGGTTCCTGGATGGGAGGGGATCGCGACGGCAACCCCAACGTCACGCCGAAGGTCACCGCCTCCACGCTGATGCTGCACCGCAAGCTCGCGCTGGAAAAACTCACGACAGCACTGCTCCAGCTTTCGCGGCAGCTCTCGGTTTCCTCCCGGCTGGATGATATTTCGCCCGAGTTGCGGCAGGTGCTCGAAAGCGATCCGGTGCTCGATCCGCACCTCAGCACGCTGCGGGACCGCTATCCCTTCGAGCCTTATCGTCTCGCCCTCGCCGGTCTGCGCGCCCGACTCGTGGCGGCGCAGGAAACCGAAAAGCCGGGGCTTTTGCTCACGACCAGCCTGGAGGGTGACGCGGTCGCCCCGGTGAAGACCGAGCAGGTGGCGGACGTGCTCGATTCCATCGAGAAGAGCCTCGCGTCGCATCGGGCCGCCCTTCTGGCCGAGGGCGAATTGCATCGCCTGCGCCAGCAGGTCTCGCTTTTTGGGCTGAGCGTGGCGCGGCTCGATGTTCGGCAGCATTCGGGACGGCACGAAAGCGCGGTCACGGAAGTTTTCCGGACACTCAACATCACGCCCAATTACGCCGCATTGGATGAGGCGGAGCGGGTTGAATTGCTGGTGGAGCTGCTCTCAAAGCCCTCGGTTCCACTTGGTTCCGCGAGCTTCACGCCCGAGACGGCGGATGTCATCGGCTCCATGCAGGTGCTCAAACGGGCAATCGAACTCTTCGGCGAAGAATCGGTCGGCGCCTATGTCATCAGCATGACGCACGATCTTTCCGACATCATCGAGGTGCTCGCGCTGCAATATCTGGTTGGCGTCTCGCTCGATATTGCGCCGCTTTTTGAAACGCTGGGCGACCTCGAGGCGGCGCCGGGAATTCTCGAGCAGATGTTCAACTGCGAGCCGTACCGCGCGCATCTTCGGACGCGCAAGGAACACCAGATGATCATGCTGGGTTACTCGGACAGCAATAAGGATTGCGGCTATCTGACGGCCAACTGGGCGCTGTTTCAGGCGCAGGAAACGATCTCGAAGGTCTGTCAGTCGCACAAGTTGGGCCTGACGCTTTTTCATGGCCGTGGTGGCAGCATCGCGCGCGGCGGCGGACCGGCGGCGAAGGCGATCCTCGCCCAGCCATGCGGCCTTTACGACGCCAAGATCCGCGTCACCGAGCAGGGCGAGGTGCTCTCGACCCGGTACCACGATCCCGATCTCGCCTTCCGCATCATGGAGCAGATGGCCTATGGCGTCCTCCTCGGCGCCC
>JAMFSY010000114.1 GCA_026225555.1 Methylacidiphilales bacterium | reverse complement strand
TATCCTCGGATATCCGCCCGCGATGGAGCGACGGTGGAGATGGCGATTTCCCGCCTGGGTCTTAACTGCACAATCGTTCTTCTCATCGGAGATTTGCTCACCCGGGCCGTGACGGAAACATTCGCCACGATGGTCTCGATTCTACTGGAAACCGATGACCCCTCCCTGATGCCGATCGAGGAGCACGGACATTTGACCGCCTCGGTCAATTTCAACGGAAGAACAAGCGGAAAAGTCGCTCTTTCCTTTTCGCAAGAGCTCAGCGGACTTATCGCCGCGCGAATCCTAGGCGACGGCGACGAGGGGGAATATCCACTCGACGTCATCACGGATGCCATAGGTGAAATTGTCAACATCGTAACCGGCAACCTGCAGTCGCGGCTGCACGATGCAGGCCTGGATTCGAAGATGGAGATCCCTCAGGTCAGCGCCAATCAGGACCTCGTCGCCAACTCGATTCCGGGCGCGAGCAGCGAACAATTTTTCTTTCGTCAGGGGACGCGCGGGCTGGGCGTGAATCTCTGCATCAACCCATTTTCGGAAAACTAAAGAAACCTCGGCTTATACCGAAAAGAGAAGAAGGAACTTGGAATATTATGAGTAACAAAATTTTGACGGTGGATGACAGCAAGATGGTGCGAATGATCGTCACGAGAACATTCCAGCCTTTCGAGTGCGAGATCTTCGAGGCCTCCAATGGGGCCGATGGCCTGGCGATGGCCGCGAGCATTCTTCCCGACCTGATCTTCCTCGATATCACCATGGGAGACATGAACGGCCTCGAAGTCCTGGAAAAGCTGCGGCAGACCGAGGCGCTGCAGGCCACGCCCGTGATCATGCTGACGGCGGAATCAGGCAATAAATCGATCGAGCGCGCCGACCAGTTGCACGTCGCCGGCTACGTCGCCAAGCCCTTCAAGGGCGAGCAACTCCTGGCGCAGGCCAACCAGATTCTCAATCTGCAACTCCTCGTGGCAGCCCAATAATCTTCCTCTTTTTATGCCCGCATCAACACTCGAAAAATCCGTCGCCGGCAAAGTGGCCGGAAAATATCTCACCTTCATCGTGGGCAGCGTTGCCTACGGGATTCCCATTCTCAAGGCCCGGGAAATCATTCGTCTGCTCGATATCACGCCCATTCCCCGGCTGCCCGCTCATATCAAGGGTGTGATCAATTTGCGCGGAAAGATTGTCCCGGTAATCGATCTCCGGATGAGGTTCGGCCTGCCGGAAGCAACCACAACGAACCGCACCTGCATCATTGTCACCCAGGTCGAGATCGCTTCCGCCACCAAGCTGATGGGGCTGATTGTGGACGCCCTCGAGGAGGTCTATTCCATCAATGCGGAGGACATCGAACCGGCCCCCCATTTTGGCAATGGAAATACGGTCAGTTGCATCGAGCACATGGCCAAGGTGCGCGGCCAGGTGAAGGCGCTTCTGAACATCGACCAGATGGTGCAGGAGGATCACGAAGGCCTGCCCTTATCCTTCCCCGCCCTCGAAACCACCCCGGCCCAATCCTAGACGTCGATGCCCGAGGACCCCGAACTGAACGGCGAGATTCCCTTGGAAATCAGCGCCGAAACGGATTCGGAGCTGCTCCAGGAATTTCTCAACGATGCCCGAGACCATCTCGATCATATCGAGCAAGGGGTACTCGTCCTCGAGGAAGACGCCCACAATCAGGAAGTCGTCAACACGATCTTCCGGGCATTTCATACCTTCAAGGGAAATGCCGGATTTCTCGATTTGACCGCGGTCAGTGAACTGGCCCACGTCTTGGAATCGTTGCTCGACCAGGTGCGGGAAGGCCATCTCGAGATCAATTCCGCAATTATCGAAATCATTCTGAAGGGACGGGATACGCTCAAACAATTCGTGGATGAAATCGAGGCGCAGGTCCGAGGCAAGAAAACCCGGCGACCCCTTCTCATTCCCACCTCGGCACTGAAGGCCTCGGTGCGCCGGATCCTGGATGGTGATGAGTCCGCCACTTGTGATATTCCCGCCCTGAAATCCTCCGTGCCGGAAGAATCGGCAGAGACGGCGCCCGTCGAACCGCCCGCGCCAGTTGAGCCTTCCGCCAACGCCAAATCCCCTCTTCTCGCCGGCAACGAAAATAACTCGGTCAAAGTTTCCACCGCCAAGCTCGATAGCCTGGTCGATTTGGCCGGAGAGCTTCTCATTGCCCAATCGCTCATTGTTCAAATCGCCTCCTCAAGCACCTTCGACAGCCACGCCTTGATGCGCAACTTGTCGCAACTGAATCGGATCAGCAAGGAACTCCAGCGCACGGCGATGACCATGCGCATGGTTCCCATCCGCGGCATCTTTCAAAAAATGCATCGACTGGTCCGCGACGTAGCGGCCCGGCAAAAGAAGGAGGTCCACCTGGTCCTGGAAGGCGAAGACACCGAGGTCGATCGCACCCTGGTGGAAAAACTCAGCGACCCGCTGATGCACATGGTGCGCAACGCGGTCGATCACGCGATCGAACCGATGGCCCAGCGCATCGCCGCGGGAAAACCAGCAGCGGGCCGCATCCTGCTTCGGGCCTATCATAAAAGCGGCCATATCCTGATCGAAGTCGAGGACGACGGCGCGGGATTAAACCGCGAACGCATCGTGCAAAAGGCGATCAGGAATGGCCTTCTCAAACCCGGCGTCGTTCCGGAAGACAAAGATATCTTCAGCCTCATTTTCCATCCCGGCTTTTCCACTGCGGAAGTGGTCACCGATATTTCCGGACGCGGGGTCGGCATGGATGTGGTGCAGAGAAATATCAGCAAGCTTCGCGGCAAGATCGATATTCGGTCCGCCCCCGGCGTCGGGACCGGCTTTACCATCCAGCTGCCGCTGACCATGGCGATCATCGATGGCCTCATCATCAAGGTGAGCGGGCAGCGCTATATCCTGCCCGCCATTTCGGTGCGGGAATCGTTCCACCCAAAGTCCTGCCACATCACCTCCCTGCCCGGCCGTGGTGAGGTGGTGCAAATGCGCAAGGAATTGATTCCCCTGCTTCGCCTGCACGATCACTTTCAATTTCAGACGGCCTCTACCTATACCGGAGCTGGAATCATGGTGGTGATCGAGGCGGATGGACAAAAGCGTTGTCTGCTCGCCGACGAACTTCTCGGCAAGCAGGAGGTCGTGATCAAGCATCTCGGTGATGTTTTTAAGACCGATCCGATGATCTCTGGAGGCGCCATTCTCGGCGACGGATGTGTCGGCTTGATCCTCGATCCGACCGCGCTCGTCCGGCTGGAAAATCCAGGCCAGGAAATCCTCAATCTGGCGGCCTAGGCACAGCGCTCCGGAGAGAGCGCTAATAATCTCCCATCCCCAACCGATAAAATGCAAAACTATCTATGAAAAACTGGACCATCAAAAAGCGGGTCATCCTCGGCCTGAGCCTTCTTGTTCTGATCAATGTGATCGTGGGCGTTCTCACTTCGCTAAGCATCAATAAGCTCAAATTCTATGCGGACGATATCCACGACAATCAATTTCCCAGCGTCGAAACTCTCAGCCAGCTTCTCCAACAAACTACCGGCGTCAATGTCCTGCTTTTGAAACACATTATGTCAAGCACCCCGGCCGACGTGCAGGCCAATGAGAGCCAAATCACTGCGGCCCGGGAGTCGATCGATAAAGAGCTCGGCGATTACAAACTGATCGCCGACGCCGACCCTGTCGAAAAGCCGTTCTATGATAAAACGATCGAAGCCCGTGATACTTATCGGGCAGCCTGGGCGCCGGTACGGCAACTGAGCTCGGAACTTAAAGATGCCGCCGCGTATGATCTATTTCAGAAGCAGGTCGAACCGGCGCTTCTCAAGTATCACGAAGCTCTTCAGGCGGAGATTGACTACAATAAAAACAGCGCCAACACGGAAAGTACGGCCAGCGCGAACCTGGCGAACGCTAGTGCAGCGGGAGTCAACGTATCGGTGATCATCACGCTTTTGGCCGGCGGCATCATCGGTTATCTGATTGTCCGCAGTCTCAACGGGGTCTTGACCCAAGTGGCCGAAACCCTGGGCGAAGGGGCCAGCCAGATCGTCTCCGCCTCGAGCCAACTCGCCTCCGCCAGCCAAGCCCTGGCCCAAGGCGCCAGTGAACAGGCCGCCTCGCTGGAAGAAACCAGCGCCGCCCTGGAGGAGATTGGCAGCATGACCAAGCGCAACGCTGAAAATGCCAAACACGCCCAGACACTCTCCAGCGAAACCCGTACCGCCGCCGAAACCGGCGCCCAGCGCACCGAGGAAATGCAGGGTGCGATGGAGGCGATTCAACTCGCCAGCAATGAAATGGGACAGGCTATCCTGGGCATCAAGGCTTCCAGTAACGATGTCTCCAAGATCATCTCGACCATTGATGAAATCGCCTTTCAAACCAATATCCTGGCCCTGAACGCCGCGGTGGAAGCCGCCCGGGCAGGAGAAGCCGGCATGGGCTTCGCGGTCGTCGCCGAGGAAGTCCGCAACCTGGCCAAGCGCAGCGCCGATGCCGCCAAGGAAACAGCCCAGATGATCGAGAGCTCGGTCAATCAAAGCAACTGCGGGGTCGAGGTGAACAGCAAGGTGGCCAGCCGCATCGCCGAGGTCGTCCAGAAGGCGAACGGCGTCCGCGAAAGTCTCAACCATATCGTCACGAAGGCCAGGGAAGTCGATTCCCTCGTTGGCCAGATCACCGATGCATCGAAGGAACAAAATACCGGACTCGAGCAGATCAACAGCGCCATCGCCCAGATGAATCAAGTCACGCAGGCCAATGCCGCCGGCTCGGAACAGACGGCCAGCGCCTCCGAAGAATTGACCGCCCAATCGGTCGAACTACGGGCCGGGGTCGAAGTTCTGGTCAAGCTGGTGAAGGGCAACTCTGCCGTCCCAAGAGAATCGTCCAAGAGTAAGCCCTCACTCCAAAAATCAATGCCGCTTTCCATCGCGCCGATGACCTTGACTCGCCGCCAGAACCAGCCCGTGGCCACCGCCAAGCATAATGGTCACAACGGCCATAACGGAAACGATCCCCACGACTCGTTCATGGATATGTAATCAGTGGGCCGATCACGTTTTGATTTCAGATTCAAAAAACCTCGATGATCAAGCCGACGAACGAAATCAATCGGCGGATTAACGAAGCAGTTGACTCCATCGAAAGGGAGTCGCAAACGGGACAGGTCATCCTTGTTTTTGGATTGGGAAGTTATGGGGACGTGATTCAAATCACGCCCCTGCTTCGGTCCTTGCGGAAGACGTTTCCCCAAGCGACCTTCATTCTGGTTCATTCTGATTCCCTGGGATCGAAGTTATTGGAATCGGTTTCCTACCTCAAAAAACATATTCGGATCCCGGCGGGTTATCACTATTTGCTCCGGAATAAATTGAAGGAGCATTCCTATGACCTGTTGGTCGAATGCCGGTACGTCATTAAATATACCCTTTCGATTCGGCCCCGCTTTAATCGGGAACAACTTCAATTTATTGAAGACGCCCAAAAGATCCAGACAGGTTGGTTGGGCAAGGTGCAGAACTTTCCCTATGACAACGATTTTCTCTGTCGGGAGGCCCGTGCGGCGGGTTGGTCGATGTATGAATTGATGGCCCACACCTCGGGCTTCCCCGATGAGGATTTCGAGGCGCTGCAAATTGATCTTCCCGATCAGGAGACGGCCCTGGCCAGGTTCTCCCTTCCGTCGGATTATATCGTGGTGAGCAATGCGGCGGAATGGCTTCCCCTTCAGGGCTCCCTTTGGACGAAGAGCCTACCGCACGCCCGCATGAGAGAAATTCTCTCTCAACTTAAAACTTTGGCGATTCCCACGCTTCTGTTGGGAACAACGAACGATCCCGGGAATTACCCGGTCGATCATGATCTTCGCGGCAAAACAAATCTTCTGGAAGCAGCCGGCCTGATCAAGGGCGCCCGGCTCCTGCTCGGCCCGGAGGGAGGCCTGGTTAACCTCGCCCGCGCGGTGGAAACTCCCTCCGTCGTCTTTTTCGGATCAACTCCTCTGGAGTTCTTCGGGATGAAATCGAACATCAATATCGCGCCTCGCATTTGCGGCGGCTGCTGGTGGTCCACCGCCAGTTATCTGCGCCAATGCCCTTTGTTGGAGGAGGTCCCTCCCTGCACCAATTCGATCGAGGCCAAACAGGTGGTTGCGGTCGTTGAACAATTGTTCGAAGCGAGGCGCTTTTCCTATGCAAATTGAATTCCAATCCCGGCTGGCCGCGATCAAACGCGCCATGGAACGCGAGGAATGGGCCTGGGCCATCGATGCGGTGGAACAAATCGGCCCTATTCCGGAGAAAGCCATCGGGATCGTTTCCAATATCCTTTTCTATCTATACGTGTCCCGAAATCAGCACGAGAAACTTTCGCGATTGAGTGGAAACTTCGTCCCGGGTCAACCGAAGGATTGCGTTGCTGCGCTCCTCCTGCTGCGAGATCGGCATCTTGGTTATGGCGTCCAACTACCCGCGATCGATAAAATCAATCTGTGGGAAGACGCGGTGGAGAATCACGCCTGCCAGGGCCGACTCGAACTCATGGATCTGCAGTTGTGCCTTGTCTTTCTTTCGGCGCTGAATCGTCCGCGAAGCCTCGCGCTGCTGCATGCGCTCGCCACCGAGGCAGGCGGGATATTGGATAACGAGTCGATCGAGATCGTCCTGCGTTGCTATCTTAGAAACGGATGGTTTGAGCAGGCGCGCCGCTTTCTGCGTTCCAACAATCTAAATGACATCGCGTTCGATCGTTTCGATTTCCTGATTGATCGCGCGGCGAACCCTTCGACTCCCGTCCCGAAGTCGAATGATAAGTTCCTGACTTTTCTACATGATAGATTCGGCGCTGGAACTCCCGTCAAGCTTCGCTGACCCGGAAAACCGGGCCAGCGAAAGAAGGACCTAGTCCTGCTTCTTTTTCGCGGAAGCTGCCTGGCGAAGAAGAGTTGTCTTGTCGGTCGCGTCGGCCGGCACGGCCGCTTCGCGATTGTCTTCGCTGACGTTGACCTCGGGACCGCTGCGGCGAACCTCAATGTGGCGAGGCGCGCGAATACCCAGGCGGACCCGCTGGTTATCGACGGCGAGGACGGTGATTTCGATATCGTCGGCGAGTTTGATCGACTCGCCAACCTTGCGACTTAGGACGAGCATAGATTTTGAATAGCAGGTTTAAAGTTGAAGGCAAAGGGCTTCCGCTTGCTCCATGGTGGAGTCGAGCGGGACAACGACCTGCCGGGCCTGCCGATTTCGCACATTGACGAGCACGGGCGCGTTGGGTTTGGCGTGAAGCGTGGTCCGATTGTCCTTCTTCTCAATGCGAAGAATGAAATAAACGGCGTAGTCCATGGGATCCATCGATCCCATTTCCTCGAGCACGGCATCATCGACTTCCAGGGTGAAATCCTTGATCCAGGAATAGGCATCGACCACGGCGAAAGTCAGTTCGGGATCGTTGATCGATTGCATCCAGGCGAAGGGCCGCTCCTCCGGCTGCTGCGCCATGAGGAATTCCCGGTCGGCGGGAAAGCCCGGAAGGCCGGAGGGAAAATGAATGATTTTTTCGTGAAGCGCCTGCTCCACCGTGAGGTCGTCGGTTGTGGTAGTCATAGAATAGAGTTTTGGGTTAAGAGTTGGGTACGGAGCTCATGTAATTGAGCATGGATAGGCCCATGATCCTCGTTCCCGCCTGGAGCGAAGCTTGGTACTGCATCTGGACCTGCTGCAACTGGATGGTGACATTCGGCAGGTTGGTCTGGGTCAAACCATTCAATCGTGTTTGCTGGGAAACATTCTGCTGTTGGTTGGACTGATCGGCGGTCTGAACCGCGGCCATGTTGGCCGCAGTGCTGCCCACGTAGAGAGAAATATGATCGAGGGCTTTGTTAAGCGCCGGCAGATCCGTCGTCTGGAGGGCGGTGATATTTCCCGAATTGAGGTCATCGCGGGCCTGAGTGATGGCCGAGACGACATCGACTCCCGAAGTCGAATCATAGAGAAAACCATCGACCGGGGGCGTCCCCGATCGCCCGGCGACAATGCCCACCGGTACGGCATTGCCATCCTGAACATTGATGGTGGTGCCCTCACTGTTGGTCGATGCATTGTAGGCTTGAGTGGAAGGATCAAGCGGGCGCTGGTTGCTCGAACCACCAAAGAGGTAGTTGCCGTCCGGCGCCTGATTGACGATGCTCGTCATCTGGGAAAGGAGGGAACTCATCTGCGTGCCGTAGGCCTGCAGATCGGCTGACGACATCGTCGAGTTGACGCCCGAGACCAGTTCCCCCGCCTTGGCCACGACTTGGTGAAGACTGCTCATCGCCTGGTAGTTTTGCGACGTCATGGAGGTCGCCTGGGAAACCGCCTGGCTGTAGGCGTTCAGTTTCGTAATCGAAGCCTGCGTCCGCACCGCCTGCCCATAGGCAATGGAGTCGTCCGAAGGAGCCTGAATTGTGGTGCCGGTGGCGATTTGCTGCTGCAACTGGGCCAGGCGTTGCTGGGCGTTCTGGGAACTGGAGAGGACCAGGTCCGTGTAGGTGTTGGAGGTTACGCGCATGAGGTTTTAGACGGTTTTGTTGATGAGCGTGTCGTAGAGATTGGAAATGGTCGTGATAAAACGGGCCGAAGCATCATAGGCTTGTTGAAAGCTGATGAGATTAGTCATCTCTTCATCCATCGACACGCCGGAGACGGAATCGCGTTGATTTTGCAATTGTGTGGTCACCTGGTCCTGTGTGGTCTGGCTCGTCTGCGCCGTGCTGACCGTCGTCCCGAGGTTGCTGACCAGCGTCTGAAACGCCGGAATGATCGCGGGCTGGTTCTGGATCTGGGACAAGGCGAGGGCGTTGCTGCCGTCCAGCACGCCACTGCCATTGCCCGCCGCGATGAGTGAGGGATTCTTGGTAATGGCTGGATCGACCGCCAGATCCGCGGCTCCCGTGCCATCGAAAAAGACGCCGCCCGCATTGCCGTTCGAGTCGAAACCAAGACCATGCTGGGTATTCACCTGGGTCCGCAATTGATTGGCCACATCGTCGAGTGCGCCGAGAATTCCCGTATCGCCGCTGGAACCGGGAGAGCCGATCAGGTTGTTCGCCACATCGAGGTGCGAGCCGAGCGAGCCAGAGGAAGGAACCCCGGTTCCCAGCACGCCGGTCGTGCTGCCAGACACGGTCAGGGGCACGACCGCCGAGGCATTATAGGAAACGCTTAGACTCTGAGTCGCGCCCGCCCCGCCGCCATTCGAGCCACTGACCAGCAGGACGGAAGGACTGTCAGCCAGGGCCACGGAGACCGTTCCATCGTTCTGCGTCGTCGCGGTGATGTTGACCAGGTTGGAAAGTTTTTCGGTATCCGCGATGCGGGTGTCGCGCAAATCGTTGGCCGTCGTGCCCGATGATGCCTCAACCACCTTGATTTGCTGGTTGAGAGAGGCGATGGATTTGGAGAGCTGGTTGATCTGGGTGGTGATCCCGGAAGCATCGGCCGCGATTCCACTTTGCGTTTGCTGCAGCCGCTGATAGGCGCCCTGGATGCCGCTGGCCAGCGCGGCCCCATCCTGCGCCACGGCTTGCCGGGCGGTGGGATCGGTTGGCGAACTGGCCAGATTCTGAAAGGCGCTGAAAAAATTAGACATGGCATCCTGGATCGCACCGCTGCTCTGCACCGATGCGGTGGAACTCGAGCTGCCCGTACTGGTCGAACTCAGCTGTTCGCCGAGCGCATCTTGAACGGTCGAGGATAGGCTGGCCTGATCGTCGGCAAAACCCTGGTTGCCCATGGATTGTTGGACAAGACCGTCGAGAAGTGTGCTCCGCAGCGACTCGACATTGGAAACGGAAGCGCCCGTCCCGCTCTCGCCACCATTCTGGTTGACGACGACGTCAGCGACCAGATTCGCGCGTTGCCGCGCATAGCCCGGCGTGTTGACGTTGGAGATGTTGTTGCCAATCGTTTCGATGGCGATGCGCTGGGCGTTCAGCGATTGGCTGCCCATGAACAAGGCGCCGTTGAGTCCAATTCCAGACATATCGATATTCCTTTGGAAGCGGTGGGGTTAAATCTTGGTTTCGAGGAGAGCCCCGCCGCTGTCGCGCTGAAAGGCGTGACCGTTAAAATTATAGAGATGCAATGGCGTATCCCTTTCGAGGACCTGCTGAAAAAGCTGCTGTAAAAAATAGAGAGAGTGCTCAAGCAGCGTGTGGTTCTGCTGGGCGAGTCGCCGGATTTGACCCAGCTTTTCCTCCAATCGATCCTGCGGAGCTTCATTCGCCGGAGCTTTCTGCAATTCGCGCCGCACCTCGACCTCCATGCTTTGCATGCGTTCGCCCACCCGTTCAATTGATCGGGTGGCGTGGGCGAGATCGTCGGTGCGCCTTTCCAGAATCAACGACTGCTCCTTCTTTTGCAGGGCGATCATCTCCTCAAGCAGGAGATCGAATTCCTTGAGAATGGGACGACCTGAATTATTCGATGCGGCGGCCATAAGAGTGAATACCTTTCGTTGTCGTCGCTTGTGCTTCCGGGACGTTTTTGTGGAGATAATTCTCGATGAACTTGGCCAGGCCGAATCCCCCACCCGAGGTCACCTGCTGGCTCATCGCCTGCTGGATAAAATCCTGATAGGGAGAGTCCGAGCCGCTCTTGGAAGAGCCTCCCAGGCCCTTGCCGAGTTCCGCCATCAATTGGCCGGCAAACATTCCCTCCATCGCGCGGGCGACCTGCTTCACGCGGATATCCGAGGGTGTTCCCGTTCCACTTGCCGAGGCGTCGAGAGGCGCCAGCGGCGTCATCGATGAAAGAGAAAAATCGGTGTTCATTCGAGGACGAGCTCCGCGTTGAGGGCGCCGGCGTCCTTGATGGATTGAAGGATGGACATCAACTCACGCGGCGTGGCGCCCATGGAATTGAGGGCGAAGGCCACATCTTCCACCGTCGGCATGTCCGGGAAAACGACCATGCGGCGCTTCTCCTCGGTTACACTCGTCGTCGTGCGATTCACCACTTCCGTGCTGGCTCCGCCTCCGCCCCCGCCGCCTTTTCCGCGTTTTCCACCTCGTCCTCCATCGCCACCGCCGGTGAAGGAATTGGGCTGGGAGACTTCGGGCGTGCTGGAAATGGACACCGTCAAGTTCCCGAAAGCGACCGCCACTTTGGTGATCTGGATATTGGCATTGGAAACAATCGTGCCGGTGCGTTCATTGATCACAACACGGGCCGCCACGTCGGGAACAAAAGATGCGTTTTCAACCCGGGCGACGAACTCCATCTGCCGTTCTGGGCTTTGCATTTCCTTAGGCACAAAAATCCGCACCGTTGTCGGGCTCACCGCCTCGGCCATGGGCGCGATCTGCTCATTGATGGCATTGGCCATCCGCACCGCCGAGGTAAAGTCGCCCTGCCGAAGCACGATCTCCAGCACGCCTTGAGAAAAGAGCGAGGTCGGAATTTCATTCTCCACCAAAGCCCCTCCCGTCACGACGCCTGAGGTGGTGTGATTCTTCTGCACGGAAGCCCCGCCGGCGCCGCCCGTTCCCGCATCGAAACCACCCAGGAAGACGCTACCCTGCGCGACCGCATAAACTTTTCCATCGCCACCGACCAACGGGGTCTGCAAGAGCACGCCTCCCTGAAGCGATTTAGCATCGGCGAGCGAAGCCACGGTGGCATCCAATTTAGTGCCCTGCCGGGCAAAGGAGGGAATGGTGGCCGTGACCATGACGATGGCCATGTTATGAGCCGTGATATTCGCGGCCTGAATCTGGATGCCGAAACGCTGGGCCAAATTGGCAGCGGTCTGTTGGGTCAGGAGCTTGTCGGAATCGCCCTGGCCGTCCAAACCGGCGACGAGACCATAGCCGATCAATTGATTATCACGGGCGCCCTGGACAGTCGCCACATCTTTGATGCGTGTCTGCGCCCCAACAACCAACGGCGCTGCGATCACGCAAAAAGCGATGAACCGGCGGAGGCTCATCCGCCCGACACGACTAAAATGGTTGGATGAATTCATAGAGTTTGGTCAGCCAGCCCTTGCGCTGATTATTGGAAATGGTGCCCTTGCCCTTCTGGATGATCTGCAAATCGGCCACGCGGCTGGAACTCACCGAATTTGCCGAGCTGAGATCCTCGGCCCGCACGAACCCGGTCAGGAAGGTGCTGGTATCTTCCTCGCCGGCTTTGGAGAGTCTCGTGGCTTCAATGCGCATGACGCCATTGGGCTCGATATCGACAATGCGCGCCTGGATGGTGGTGGAAACGGTTTCCTGATTGTTGATCGTGCCGCCGCCCTTAAACGACTGGCTGCTATTCCACGACGTGGTGGGAGCAAGACCGTGGGCCGTATAGAAATCCCAGCCATTGTTCGTGCCAGAAACCGGATAGATCAGCGAATTGATCGTACCATTCACCGCCGTGTCCTTGCCCGTGGTCGTGTTCTGGTCCTTCGTGATCTGGTTCTGCAGCGACACTACAATCGTGACGAGATCCCCGACGTCGTGAGCGGTTGAGTCTCCATACAGAGATCCTGTTCCCGTTGATGCTGCGCAGGTATGTCCCCACACGGAGCCTACGGGAGCCGTCGCCGGGTCCGCGCAAACTGCAAGCGTGGAACCGAAGGCGAAGCCCGCGATTAAAAAGCAATTATTCGTCATAAACCAAGGTCCTTTCGTCCACCACACGGGCGTTGAAGATTTTTCGCGAACTGAGATTCTGCACCTGAATGACCTGATCACGCATGCCGTTGCTCAGGGCCCGAGCCGCCACCGTGATGGAGACGCCGTGATGTTCGTAGTGAATGGCGACCAGATCATTCCGCGCTACGAGCAAGGGCTCGATCCAGTCGTTGCCCATGAGAATTTTACCTTCGGGCAAGGCGCGAGCCGCGATTTTGCCATCGGGAAAATCGATGGTCGGCAAGAGGGAGCCAGGAAGTTTCAGGACATTGATCTCAACTTGCTGGAACGTGCTCGTATTGAGCGCCTCTCCATTAGGCACCGGGCTGATCACCTGCCACACCTGGCAGGTGTAAGACCAATGGAAGCGGATGTTCTGCGTAACCGCGAGTTGACCCTCCACGCTAAATTTCAACGTGGCCTGACCCCACTCGTTGCGCAGGGAACCGGGAGCAAGTTCGGCCCGAGCGTCCACGATTCCGTCCGGGATCAGGAAGGGTTTTAGTTCCGGTATTTCGAGGATCGCAAAACGGCTTTGCGGCGGCAGCTGACGTTCCAACTCTGCGGTGATGATCTGGCGGACTCCCGATTCATCATAACGCACGGCGGGCCTATTAACCTGGCAAGAATCTGCGCCACTCCACTCATAGGGCTGGTTCTTGATCGAATCGGGCAGCACCGCTTCGAGACGCGCCCGCGTCCAGGCTTCGGTTTTTCCGAGCGAAGGAGCGACGGCAACCACGGTATTGAGGTCGTCAGCCGTTAATCCCTGCGAGGATTGCAGCAAGTCATTCAGCGCGAGATTGGGGCTGGCAATGGTGACCTGATCTTTCAACTCCAGGACAACGGCATGGACTTGAGTCGAGAGAAATCCCAGTCCGGCCCATGCGAAAAAAAGCGAAATGAATTTCATCGGTTACTCCGGTTAGTGCCGCAGATTATTGGCCATGCCCAACATGTCATCCGAAGCCTGGATCGCCTTGGAATTGATTTCATACGCCCGCTGAGCCTGAATCATCTGAACCATTTCCTCCACGACCTGGACGTTCGACGTTTCGATATAACCCTGCGCGAGCGTGCCCATGCCATTCTGCCCGGGAATCTGGCCGTCAACCGCGTTGCCGGAGGCGCCTGTTTCCTGATAGAGATTATCGCCGAGGCTTTTGAGTCCCTCGGGATTGGGAAAATCGGTCAGCGTGATCGGGCTGATTTTCACTGCCACATTGTTGACCGTGGCGGAAATCGCGCCGTCGGAACCGATGGCGATGTCGGTGGCTTTTGGATCGACCTGGCCGACGCCGGAAACTTTGTAACCCTGGTTGGTCACCATCTGGCCGTCGGCATTTACCACGAAGGAACCGTCTCGCGAATAGGCAAAAGTGCCGTCGGGAAGTTCGACCTTATAGAAGCCCTTGCCCTGAATTGCCACGTCCAGCGGGTTGCCGCTGCTTTGAATATTGCCCTGGGAGAAATTGCGCACGGTCGCCACAGGTTTGGCCCCGTAACCGACCTGGATCCCCGACGGACCCGTCGTCGAATCGGACGTGCTCGCGCCCGGCGCCTTCTCGGTGTCGTACATCATTTCCTGGAACTGGACGTTCGATTTCTTGAAACCAGGCGTATTGACGTTGGCCAAATTATTGGCGATGACGTCCAGATTCATTTGCTGCGCCTCCATGCCGCTGGCGGATGTCCAAAGAGCTCGAATCATAAGTGTTTTTCCTTTTTTTCTTAAACGTGCGGAGGACTTCACCCTTGCGGATGGCCCCCCAAAGTGGTGATGAGTTGGTTCTGCGAATCATCGACTGCCTGAATCGATTTTTGATTCGCTTCGTAAAGACGGACTGCCTGGATCATGCTGGACATTTGCTGCACGGGGTTGCCGTTGCTCTGCTCGAGACAGCCCTGCAAAACTTTATCTCCAGGAGCGATTCCGACCTGCGCCGCGCCGGGAGTCACCGCCGCAAAGCGGCCAAAGGCCCGCGACTGAAGAGTCGTGGAAGGATTATCGAAATGGGCTAGCTCCAGTTTGCCCTGGACGGTTCCATCGGCCGAGATGGTCCCGTCCGGCCCGATGGAAATCGCGGACGACTTGCTCGTATCGATGGTGACCGGCGATCCGCCGGCTCCCAGGACCGTCGCGCCGTCCGTGGTGCGCAATTGGCCTTGGGGAGACAGACTGAATTCCCCGTTGCGGGTATAGCCTGACTTACCGTCCGCTTCGCGCACCTCGAAGAAACTCTGCCCTTGGATGGCGAGATGATAGGGGCTGCCGGAGGGCTGCACCGGGCCTTGGGAGAAATCAGTGACCCGGGTCATTTTAACCGAAGCGGCGTTTCCGCCTGCGGAGGTCGGGGCCCCGGCCGTGGCGGCCGGCACAACTGTGGAAAAAACGGGAAGCGATTGGCGATAGCCGGGCACGGTTTGCAGGGAGAGATTCTCGGAGATGAGATCCTGATAATCCTGCCCCACGCGCATTCCCGCCGCGCCGCTATATAATCCGATATTCATGGTCTGACCTCTTCCTTGCATGCCTCATGCCATGACCATTTTTTTCCGCTGATTTTCACTTCTCCTCTGAGATCCAGCGGCTCAATCGTTACCTTGGTGGATGTCTCCGGAATAATAATCCGAAGCGACGGAATTTTATTCACTTGGACCGCTCCATTTCCGCGACGGCGGGAGACTGCCAACAGCGAACCTGAACGGTCTCACCGCAACCACAATGAACCTCCATATCGCTATAGCCCGGCCCGGAGCCAAGCAGACGAATCTGCGCGTCCTTGGGCAAGCACGGGCCGGCCTGAGTCTCGACATGAGCGTGGCCGTTGGCCTGAATCAAACGTCCAGCCTGCGCCGCCTTGATCAGGCGCACCGGCTGGGCGGACGAGCCTTGGGGAAAAATCGATTCATGGATTCGGACGGGATAGGTGGTTTTCATGGGGTGTCTCCTTGGGTAATTTTTTCGGCTTCGTCAGGTTTAAGATGGGCTACGATGGTGATGCGCCGGTTCTCTTCCGCCTCGGGAGTGACGCCATCCAGGGGAATGCGATCGGCATAGCCGACCACCCGCCAGAAACGTTCTTCCTCCAGGCCCGAGCTCTGCAAAAGGTCCCGCGCGGCAACGGCCCGGGTTGTGGAGAGATCCCACCCTCCACCTGAATCCGGAGCGGCCTCGGCGCCTTTTTGCGTATGGCCCTCGACCTCCAGTTGGAAGGGGAAGCGATCCAGAAACCATGCGGTGGTTTTGAGAACCCACTCCCCGTAGGCGGTCAAGTGCGACGTTCCGGGATCGAAAAACGGCCGGGAGGAGCTATCGATCACCGTAATCCTCACGCCATCGGCGATGAATTCATAACGGATCAAGTCATCCCCGGCCTGGCTGCTATTGTTAAGCTGCTGGCGGAGTTTCTCCAACTCGCGCTTCATGTCCTCCTGCTCCACGAGATTGCGACTGACCTTGTCACGAATTCGAGTCTGGAAAGGCTCTAGCTTGGAATTCTCGTGCGCTCCCGATTTACCCTGCTGGTTGACCTCTCCGCGAAAATAGCGCTGCACCGCAAGCTTGATTTCCTGATCGGAACCGACAAGCCACAGGACAAGAAAGAGGGCCATCATTGAGGTCACGAAGTCGGCGTACGCGACTTTCCAGGCGCCACCGTGATGCCCCCCTCCCCCACCGCGACGATTATTACGACCCATAAGATTCTCGGATGAGAGGTTCTACGCGTTGCCTTTTTTCAACAGAGCTTCGAGATCGTCGCAGCTCGGTTGATGGTGGACCGGCATCGTGATGCGCCCCGCTTCCGCCGCCGCCATGGGCGGAGCTCCCATCGAATAACTGATGACCATGCGCCCGATCACCGCGAGGTAACTGAGCTCCTCCTCGTGGATGGTCTCGATCCGATTGACCAGCGGTTGTGCAAAACCGTAACTCAGGAGCAGGCCGAGGAAAGTCCCCACCAGAGCGTGGGCCACTTTCTCCCCGATCTCGGTCTTCTCTCCGGCGATGCTCGCCATGGTAATGACGATGCCCAGCACCGCGGCAACGATGCCGATGCCCGGAAGCGCGTCGGACGCCTTGGTCAGGACAGCCACCGGCTGGGAGTGCATGGAATAGAAATTATCGAGTTGGGCCTCGACCGAGCGCGATAACTCCTCCGGCTTGACCTTCCCATCCAGGAGTGGGCGAAAAGTATCCTGCAGGAAATGAACAGCGTGGTGATCCTTGAGGAAGCTCGGGTATTTGGCGAAAATCGAACTGGTTTGCGGTTGAAGAATGTGTTCCTCCAGGCCGATCACCCCTTTTTCCCGCGCCAGGACCAGGACTTGGTAGATCGCCTGAATCAGCTCCACATACCGCTTCTGGGTATAAGGCGACCCTTTGAGGGCGATGACGATCGACTTGAGCATCATCTTCAGCACTGCACCGCTGGAAGAGGCAATGATGTAGCCGAAGAAGATTCCCAGGATGATGATATATTCGCCGGTCACGAACAGCGTGGCCGGCTTCCCTCCCGAATAGGTGAACCCACCCAGGAGAGCGACCGTGACGATGACCCAGCCTAGTAGGATTAACATAACGAGATTTCCTTAGCTGTTCCGTGCTTTGCGCATGGAAGCGTTCAGGCGTTTCAGCGCCTCGGTGTGAATTTGGGAGACCCGCGATTCGCTGACTTCGAGAATCTGCGCGATCTCCTTCAGGCGAAGGTCCTCCATATAGTAAAGCGACAGCACGAGCTTCTCGGCCCGGGGCAGGCGGTTTAATTCCTCGCGCAACATGGCCCGGTCTTCCTCCCGCACCACTTCATCGAAAGGCGTGGGCGCATCGGGGTTGGGCATGATCTCGCCGCGGTCGATGGCGTTGCCATCCTCGTCGGAGCAGGATTCATTGAGCGAAAACGTGGTGATGGTCTGCGTCCGTTCCGCGAAGAGCTGGAACGCCTGGGGCGTCATGCCAAGCTCTTGCCGGATTTCCTCCGTGGAAGCCTCGCGGCCGAACTGCTGGCTCAGTTTTTCCGCCGCCCGATCGTAAATCTTTTCGTCGCGATGCACCGTGCGGGGAATCCAATCCTGGCTGCGCAATTCATCCACCATGGCACCGTGAATTCGCAGGCTGCTGTAGGTCTTGAGGCTGCAACCCTTCGCTCCGTTGTAGCGATCCACCGCGTCGATCAGACCGACGACGCCGGCGCTGACTAGGTCCTCTTTCGAGATGTGTGAGGGAAGCCGGGCGACCAGGCGTCCCGCGATGTGTTGAACCAAAAAGAGAAGACCCTGGATTTTTTCCTCACGGTCTGTCCCTTCATTGAAGGCGACGACATCGGTCGTCATTTCCTGCGGCTGTTCCTGTAATAGTGCGATCATGATAACCTTTTTTTGTTAATTTTTTTGTTAGCCCACGCGAGCAGCGGGACGTTTTTCCGGGGTTTTGGAGACCTTTACTTGCAAGGACTCCAGGCGACTTTCCAGCCACGCCTTGGCCATATTCGCCAGCAACCAACGCGTCACGCTTCCGAACACCAGAAGCAGCACCGCGCCACGCAACAGAGACCAACCCAGCTCATCACCGTTGTTCCAACCGATGAGCACCCCGATCAATCCACCGGTTAGAGCCGAGAGGAAAGAGAGTTTCAGGATGAAGGGAGGGACTTTTGTTTTCATGGCATCTCTCCTTAAGCACTGGTGGTACCAATGCCGGATGCCAACGCCATGTCGGATATGTATCCGACATCACATCAACGACTTGCGTTCCCCATCTCTTATTGAGAAATCTTTTGACGCCTGCCAAAAAAGAATTTTTTTCCGTTTCGAAAATTGGCGTTGGAAAATAACTCCATCGCAAAAATAAAAAGGGGCATTTTCGCCTGAAGAAAAAATCGGCGGAATGAGAACGAAGGGAAAAGATGTTCCCAGAAATGAGAAGAGCCCTGTTTGTTCACGCAAAGAATCCTGCGTGAGACGTCGGGCGTTCGCTCAGACCTTCGCCGGGACGATGGTATAAACCGGCTCAAGCTTGAGCTGGGGCGAAATTTCGTTGTAAGCGAAAATCTTCAGGAGCCGGAAACTGTCCTCGAAGAATTTCTTCAACCCGAGGCGGATGGCGGGCGAGCAAAGCAGGGTGGGCGGACGTCCCGAACCGGACATTGCCTGGATGCCCTTCTTCAACTCCGCGTGGATGTGACCGGCCAGCGCGGGATCAAGCACGAGGACGACTTCCTGCGGCATCTGACGGACGCTTTCGATCACCCGCTGTTCGATATCGGGATGCAGAGTGATAACCTTCAGTTTCTCGTCCTCGGAATCCAACTGGCGGGCGATCTCCAGGTGAAGGGCGCGACGGCAGGCCTCGCTCAGTTCGTCGATATTTTTCGTATAGGGGTATTGGTCGCAGAGCCGTTCCAGGATCACGGAAAGCTCCCGCACCGAGACACCTTCACGCAACAAATTCTGCAGAATGCGCTGCACCACGCCGACGCTGATCTGAAGCTGGCCAAGCTCCTGAACCACCGCCTGGTTGGACTCCTTGAGGCGATTGAGGAGGTCCTGCACATCCTGGCGTGAGATCATCTCGCCGAGGTGACGTTTGAGCATTTCGCTGAGATGCGTGATCATGACCGTGAGCGGATCAATGACCACGTAACCGGCCTTCTCCGCCTCACGCCGTTCTGCCTCGACGATCCAGACCGCGGGCATGCCGAAGGCCGGTTCAATGGTCTCGCGCCCGCGCAACTGGCGTTGTCCCTTACCCATCCCCATGGCCATCAGGTGACCGCAAAAGACTTCGCCATGGGCGAGAGGATGCCCGCGCAAAAGTAATTGATAGCGATGCGCGCCAAGGGAACTTTGGTCCCGGATCGTAATCGGCGGAATGGTGACGCCCATCTCCTGGGAGAGCGTTTTCCGCAACGCCAACACGCGGTCGAGGAGATTCTGCATGTTGCCCTGGATCAGCGGCAACAGGCCCAGCCCGATTTCCAGAGTCAACACTTCGCCCGGCTTCGGGATGAAGGTGGCCGGTTCCCCGGGCTTGCCTCCTGCTTCTTTCGCTCCCGCCGTTTTCGCGCCGGAAGGGGTCGTGCCAGCTTGTGCTTCGGCCTCGGTCTTCGGCAACAAGCGTGACAGGCCGATGAAAATCGCGCCCATGATCAGGAGGATCAGCTTGGGAAAGCCGGGCACGAGAACCATGGCGCAAAGCATCACGCCGGTCATCATCACCGTCCGCGAGTTGCTCAGCAACTGACGCATAAAGTCCTCTCCGAGGCCGGCCTCGGAACCGGAGCGGGTCACCAGGATACCGGCTGCGGCGGAAATCAGCAGCGCCGGGATCTGGGAGATCAAACCGTCACCCACGCTCAGAAGGGAAAACCGCTGCACGGAGTCGGCGGGCGAAAGCCCCATCTGGAGGATGCCGATGACAAATCCACCTACGAGATTGATGCTCGTGATCAGGATTCCCGCCATAGCATCGCCGCGCACGAATTTGCTCGCGCCATCCATGGCGCCGTAGAAATCGGCCTCTTTCTCGATGAACCGGCGGCGATCCCGCGCGTCCTTTTCAGAAATGACTCCGGCATTGAGATCGGCGTCGATGCTCATCTGCTTGCCCGGCATGGCGTCGAGGGTAAATCGGGCCGATACTTCGGCCACCCGTCCCGCGCCCTTGGTGATGACGATGAAATTGATGATCGTCAGGATGATGAAAATCACCAGGCCGATGACCACGTTCCCCTGCACGACGAACTGGCCGAAGGCGGTGATCAGGCTGCCCGCATCGCCCTGGGTGAGAATGGCGCGCGTGGTGGCGATATTAAGTCCCAGGCGGAAAAGAGTGACGAAAAGAAGCAGGGTCGGAAATACGCTGAAATCGGTCGGCCGGCGGATGTTCGAGATCAACATGATGATCAGAACCGAGATCGCGATGCTTAGGCTGAGCAGGACGTCGATCATCCAGGTCGGCAAAGGCAGGACGAGGATGAAGACGATGCCGATCATGCCGACGCTAAACAGCAAATTGCCCCGGCGAATAAGCTGTTCCCAACTAAATCCCTTATTCATCAGTCGTTCTCCTTGTTCCAGATTTCATCGTCGTGAGACATTTCGGATTCGGGCCGAGGCTCGTTATCCGATGGGCGGAAGCCCTGCTTGTAAAGAGAGGCCAGAATAACGGCGACGCCCTGGTAAAAAATTGGTGGGATCGGCTGGCCGACCTTTCCATACTTATAAAGTCCCTGTGCGAGCGGCTTGTTTTCCCGCACGGCGATGCGCAGGTCGTAGGCGTGCTCCTTGATCCGCAGGGCGCTCCGGCGCGTACCCTTGGCCACGATGATCGGCGCCTCGGTTTCACCCCGACGATACTTCAGGGCCACGGCAAAGTGGGTCGGGTTGGTCACCACGATGGTCGCCTCGCTCATATCTTCGAGCATGCGCCGCATGGAAAGGCGACGGCCCATCATGCGGCGCTTTTTGATCACTTCCGGCGAGGCTTCTCCGGAGCGCCGCTCTTCTTTCATCTCCTCGAAAGTCATGCGGTTGTCGTGGTTGAATTTCCAAAATTGATAGAAGTAGTCCGCCCCGGCGAGCACGAGCAAAACCATGATGACCCTCCAGCCCAGAGACCAGGCGACATTCCGGTACGTGGCGGCCAATTCCTCGAGGCTCACCGGACGTGAAAAGACGGCACTGCCCTGAATTTCCTTCAGAGCGAGATAAGCGAACGCCGTCACCATGCCCAGCTTGATCAGGCTTTGGCCGGTCTGGACCAGGCGATTGAGGGAAAAAAGCCGGGTGAATCCAGCCAATGGATTGATACGGTCGAACTTGAAGCCGATCGCGTCGTCCATGACGTTGAGCCCCACCTGCGCGACTTGCGAAATGGCCACTCCGGCGGCGATGGCCCCGGTGAAAATCGCCAGCCACAACCAGAGTCCGTTAGCGAAGACCGATCCGACGGTTTGCGGCGTGAGGGAAAGACTCGATTGGCCGATCTGCCCGAACGACTTCACCATCATCTCGCGCAGGAAGCCGACCAGAACACCGCCGCCCCAGACCAGCATGCCCAACCCGATGGCCAGAATGAGCGTGGTCGAGATGTCGTGGCTGCGGGGGATGTTCCCCTCCTGCCGGAGCTTTTCGCGGCGCTGGGCCGAGAGCTCGAACTTTTTATCTCCACCATCCTCACTCATGACATGGCCTTGAAGTAATCGGCCGCAGCGGGAAGCATCCGCTCCAGTCCGGAACGGACGAGGGACAAAAGCAGGGGCAGGAAAAGAATCAGACCGCTTCCACCGACGACGACTCGCAGCGTGAAACTCTCGTTGAAAATATTGAGCTGCTGCACGGAGCGGGAAAGAAAACCGAGCGCCATCGTCACGATGAAGGTCAGGATGGCAATCGGCGCGGCCAGGATCAGCCCGGAGGCAAACAAGTCGCCGCCCAAGCGGATCATCACTTCGAGTGAAGCGTGATTGAGTGCGGCGCTGCCCAGCGGCAAAACGCGCAGCGATTGTTGGATGCCTACTAAAAGAGCGGAGAGATAATCGGAGGACCAGAAGAAGGCGAGGCCGACCAGCATAAGGATTCGGTTCATCACACCGCCGGAAATTCCCAGCTGCGGGCTGAGCTGTTGGGCGGCCGACAGGGAGAGATCATTGTCCATCATCGCGCCCCCAACCTGCACCGCGCACAGGACCAGACGCGTCACGAGGCCGAGGCCAAGGCCGAAAAGAAATTCCGCCACAAGGCCGGTCAGCAGATTGCCCCAGAATAAATCCATGGCCGGCGGCGCTGCCACCAGCGGCGTCATAAAACAGGCAAGCCAGATGATCAATGCCGCCCGGACGAGCTTGGGCAACTGCATATCCTGGACGCCGGGCGCCATGAGAAAAAAACCGGTCAGGCGCGTCGCCAGCATCCAAAAAACCACGACGTTGAGGAAGAGGCTCATGGCGTGAAAGTCCCGGCCTTGGTCAACATCATTTCAAAAAGCGAGCCGAGTTGCTCCAGCATCCAGGGCGCCATGAGCCAGAGGCAAAACCCGCATGCCAGCAGCTTGGGAACGAACGACAGGGTCTGCTCCTGGATGGAGGTCAGCGTTTGCAGAAGACTCACCACGGTGCCGACGATCAGCGCGGTCAGCACGATGGGCGCGGCCACCATCAAGCCGGTGGTGAGGCACATCTTGATCACTTCGTGAATGGAATCCATGGCGAGTTTTTTTAGTGAAAGCTTTGTACGATCGAGTGAATGACCAGCGTCCATCCATCCACCAGCACGAAAACCATCACCTTGAGCGGAAGCGAAACGATCGGCGGCGGCAGCATCATCATGCCCATCGACATCAGGATGGAGGCCACGACCATGTCGATGACCAGAAAGGGCAGAAGCACGAGCACGCCCATCTGAAAGCCGGTCTTTAACTCGGACAACATGTAGGCCGGAATAATGATCGCCGCGGAAAGTTCATGGGCCGAGTTGACCCGGGGCGGCGGAGTCGACATCGACATAAAGAGTGCGAGGTCCTTCTGCCGCGTGTAACGGAGCATGAAGGTCTTCATCTCCTCGAGGGAATGATCCAGCGCGACCTGCGTGGTGATCTGTCCAGCCTGCAACGGATCGAGCGCTTCCCGCTTGATATTCTGGAAGGTGGGCGCCATGACGAAAAAGGTGATAAACAGCGCGAGCGAAAGCATGACCTGATTGGAGGGCTGTTGCAGGGAGAGTCCGGTGCGCAGGAACGAAAGCACGATGATGATCCGCACAAACGAGGTCATCATGATCAGGAGCGAAGGCGCCACGCTGAGGACGGTGAAGAGGATCAGCAACTGGAGATTGACGCTGAGATTGGCATTTCCACCCGGGCCATTCTGGATGGAGATCTGGACCTGGGGGTTGGCCGGGATGATTTGGGCCTGCGCCACGGAGGGCACACTCATCACGAGGGCAAACACGAGCGGGGCGATGATCTTTTTCCAGTTCATCGACGTCCCGCCTCAGAGGTAAAATTGGAAGCATTTCGCAGGGCGTCGGCCTCAACGGCCTGGTAGGACTTTTCTTCCAACACCTGCCAACTGACGCCGCCACCCACGCTGTAGGCCAGAAGAAAAGTCTGCCCTTCCGACTCCACGAGACAGACGCCCGTGCCCTTGTCCACCCAGCGCTTCTGCACGACGGTGAATGCTTTGCCACCCCGTCCGCGCGGACCGCCCGACTGCGCGGCCCGGCGGCGGGACCAGAGCCAGAAACCGAGAAGTCCGGCAAAAAGCAGGACCAGGCATGTCCATCGGATAGCGTCGTACATGGCGATTACCCGTTGAGCAACTCGGTGATTTTGACCGCCAGACTGTTGTTCACCAAAACAACTTCCCCGCGCGCAATCAGCCGTCCGTTAATGCGCACATCGACCGGCTCCTCCTGGAGCTTGTGAAGCTCGATGACCGATCCGGCGCCGAGTCCCAGCACCTCGCGAATTTCCATCTGGGTCTGCCCGAGTTCGACGCTGAGCGAGACGGGGATATCCATCACAAGGTTTCTCGACGCGGTTTGAGTGGCTTCCTGTTGCATAATTTTATTCCAGAGGACGGGTGATCGTTACCGTTGTTTTTTGAGCTTCACGGACCAGACGGCCTTCGAACTTGGCGATATTCCCCAGCCATATCGCCACCTGGTCGCATTTCCGATTATCGAGAACGAGAACATCTCCCGGTGCCATGGCTTCCACTTCGCGCAGGGAAATATCGAAGCCCTGCCACCGCAGGGAAACCGGAATCGGCACGGAACCCAACGGTGACTTTTTGTCCTTATTCAGGACAGGTTCCTCCGGTTTCGCGCCGGCGGCAGGCGCCAGCGTGCGCAGCAATAAATCTTCCACCGAAGCGATGGGAACGACCAGCCAGAGGACGGCGTTGCCGCCCTTGAATACGGCCCGCACACCAACGCGCAGGATCAGATCATCGGCTTGGTGAATGAGCTGGTAATTGAGGTTGCGCACCTGCCGGAGAATGTCGGCCTTGAGCTCGGCGTGCGGCCGCCAGTTGCGGGCATAATCGGCGAGGAAAGTCTCGGCAAATTGCTGAAAAACGGTCTGCTCAAGCTGTGTCAAATCAGGCGCTTTTCCAGTGGGCAAGACGCCGGGACCGCCCATCATTCGTTCGACCAGCAGAAGGGAAAGCGTCACCGGAACGTCCATCAGCCAGATGCCAGGCTGGGGATGCATGCGGAACAGGACGCATTGATTATCCTCGCCGCGCTCCTTGACCATCTCGCCGTAGGTCTGAATCTGGACGGAGGCCAGTTCGAGATCCAGATCCTGGCGAAGAAGATCAGCCAGGCTACCGGAAGCGGTGCGCAGAAATTGACGGTGCCAGTTTTCCAGACTCTCCTGCCGGGCCGAGGAGAGAGCCGAGGCGGAGGAAAAATGGAAGGAAGGGGTCGGAGAGGCAGCCGGACTTTCGGCCACGGGCTCGGAGATTTCAGCGGTGGCGGTCATGGGTGTGATCCTTACTGCACGAGCAAATCGGTGAAGTAGACGTTGTCGATGCGTCCCTGCTTGAGCGTGGGGTTGATGATGCCGAGCAATTCCTGGCGCAAGGTTCCGCGAATGGAGGGAGAGGTCAGTTCACCCATGGTCTTGGCGGAAAGCACCTGTTCCACTGTATCGATGATCCGGGCGCGATTGCCCTCGAGTTCCTCCAACACTTCGGGAGGCGCCTCGAAGTAAACCCCGGCGCGGACGAAACGGTTGCCTTGCGTATCGGCAATATTAACGGTCACTTCCTCAATGGTGAATTTAGTGACCACTTTTCCGCCGACGGACGCGACATCGGCCGCCGTCCGCTCCGTGTGTTCCTTGACCACGGGCGCGGCCGGATCGCCAGCCGGGGCGACCGGTAACTGCATCTGCGCGGCCAAGCGGCTGGGAAGAACCAGGTAGGCCAGGGCGAAACCGATCGCTCCCAGCGTAACTGCCATGACGAATGAGGAAATCAACATAGGCTTAAGGCCCTGGGGCGCCGCCGCTTTTTCCTCGGCGGGAGCCTTCGCGGTCTTGTCGGTTGCAGGTGGTTTATCAGCCATGGTCGTGTTTCCGTTGGAGGGATTACTGCGTCTTCAGCTGCGTGACGGTCTGGAGCATGTTGTCACTGACCGAAATGACGCGGGCGCTGGCTTCGAAGCCGCGCTGCGCGATGATCATGTTGCTGAACTCCGTCGAGAGATCGACGTTGGAGGATTCGAGCACGCCCGTCTGGATCGTGCCGACACCGGAGCTCCCGCCGGAGTAATTCTGGTTCGTCCCCGCGGCGGGCTGGTAGCTGTAAAGTCCGCTGCCCTGATTGGCGAGGCCGTTATTGTTGCTGTAGTGCTGGAGGCTGATGTAGCCGGAAATCTGCGAGCTGCCGTCCTGACCCGTCACCGTGATCGCCCCGGTCGTATCGACCGAGAAACTGACAACGGGTGAGCCGCTCGCGGTGATGGTTGCCGGAATCTGCAGCTTGTCCGGAGGAAAACCCGTCGCGGGAGAGGCGGGAGCCGCCGAGCCGGAAGTGCCCAGGAGAAAATTGCCGTCCGCCGTGCGCAGGTAGCCATTATTGTCCTGCACAAAATCACCGCTACGCGTTACATAATTCGCCCCGCCCGCACTCTGAACGGCGAACCAGCCGTCTCCATTGATCGCCATGTCGGTGGGAACATTTGTCCGCTGAAAAACCCCCTGACTAAAATCGGTCGTGGTGGAATTGACCTGGGTACCGAGACCAACCGATAGGCCAACGGGCTTGTTCGCGGTGGCCTCATCGCTGACCTGTTGGAAGGATTCTGTGAAGTTGGCGCTGCCACCCTTAAAGGCCGTGGTGTTGGCATTGGCAATGTTATTGCCGATGACATCCATTTCACTTTGATTGGCGAGCATGCCGCTGACGCCGGAAAATAAAGACTGTAACATGGGATTTTTTTGGTTGCTCCGGCTGGCTTTGGAAAGAAGACCGGAAGGTTGGTTGAAATCGATCTCTGCTTAATTGGTTGCTGCGGGGGTAACGGGCGTCGCTGCGGCTGTTGCCGCGGCAGCTGCTGCTGCAGCGGCGGCCTGGGCCGCTGTTTGATCCACGGAGATGAGGTTTGCGCTGGAATATTCCTGGCCGCCTACAGTCAGGAAAACTCCGCCGGCGCCGTCGAGCCGTGCCCGTTGGACTTCGCCCTGGACCGTCGCGCCATTATTCGAAATTTCGACGCTCGCTCCCGGAAGAGATTGGGCCAGTTCCATCGCTTGTTGTTGCGTGGAGGTGGTCATCTGGCCCGACATCGTCTGCATGGTGGTGAGATTGGTCATGCTCATCAGTTGATTCACGTAATCACTGGTGCCGCTGCCGCTGCCGCCGCTGGAATCACCGCTCAGGGGATCCTGCTGAGTGAATTGCGCCACCATGATTTTCAGAAAGTCGTTCTGCGTTAGGGCCGGGGTGGCAGTGGCGGTGGAGGAAGTGGTGGGGGGAAGATTCGCCGCCGGATTGGTCGTATTGATTGTTGTGCTCATGGTCGTTGATGAATTAGGCCGCCGGGGGGTTCCAGGCGACTTGTTGAAGTTGAGAAAGAGAGACGATATGTCCGCCAATGTTCAGCGCATTTGCGCCGCCGGACTGCTGGACGCCGCTGACGACGCCCGAGATCGTGCGCCCGGAGACATCGGTCACATCGACGTGACGTCCGACAAGGCCCTGCATCCATGCCTGCAAATTGGTCGCGCCCCATTGGCTCCATTGGTCGGCATTCGCGGTGCCGCTGGACGAGGTGGTCGGCGATGCCTTCGCTGCCGAAGCCGTCGCCAGGTGCTTGAGGAATGGGCTAATCTGCGGGGTGGAAGGTTGAGCCGGCATCAGGTGGCCAACCACCTGTCCCAACACACCTTCGACAATCGGAGCGGCGAGGAGAGCGGGAATCACGCGGCCCTCCCCAGTTCATTGATGGTATTCATAAAAGAGTTTTCGGGAGCTGAAAGGCGGTTCCGGGAGGCCCGTTTTTCCTGTTGAGCTTCCTGATCGGGACGGCCTTCGCGGCCCTGGTTTCCCGTAAAGTTGGGATTTTGTCCGGCGTTGGTCTCCATCTGCGGAGGTAACCAGGTCACTTCCGCACCTAATCCGCCGGTCTGGCGCAAGGCCTCCATCTGGTTCTGAACCCACTTCAAGGCCTGGGGATCATTCGTGCCCAGTTGCGCGCGCCATTGATCATTCTGCCGCGAGACATAAACATTCACGATCGCGCCGGGCGGCGTCTGAATTTCAATCGAAATGCGCCGGGGAACGTTAGTTGATTCACCCGACTGCGCGACTTGCATGACGTGCTTGAGCGCGGTCTCGAAATCCTGATTGGAACCCAGCACGATATCCGCCGTGCCGTAGGCGCTTAGGGCTGGAGCGTTCTGCCACAGCAGCGTATCGGTCCCGGTCATTTCCTGGAGGTTGGTCGAGTCGTTCATTGCTTTCCCCTTCTCATCATTCGCTATGCCAGCGCCTGGCAAGCCACTGAGAGCGGAGCGATTCGACGACCAATTGGGGCTCCCTCCGATGGCCTGAAATGGTTGATTTCCAGAGGGCGGCAGAGCGTAGGCCAGTGATGAGATGAGTCCCCCTGGATTTCCCAAAGCGGGCGCTGTCCCTTCCCCAGGCAGTTGAAGAAAAGTCCCTTCCGGTGTTGGAGGAGCGGATTTTTTTTCCTTCGCGGTGCCCGTTCCCGGTCCCTTCTCCGGAACCGCCGGTGGTAATCCGTTCCCCGGCGAGATAAGGCCCTTGCCGCCGCTTGCCGCGAAAAGAGCGGCTTGGGCGATCATGGCTGAAAAATTCGCCCCCACGGTTGCGGCAGGCGGTGGACTCTCCGGCTGCTGCTCCTCCACCGGAGATGGCAGGATGGCTTGCTCTGGCTCAGAGGCGGCCTTATCGGTCGGGAAAGTTGCCGGACTACCCGTCTGGGGAGCTTCAGGAACTTGTGGTCCCGGCTTGGAGGCGGTTTGTCCCGTTTTCGGCGATGCAGTCTCTCCCCCCGTCTTCGTAGGGGAAGATTTTTCCGAATGAGTTCCCGTTTCCTTTTGTAAGACGTCACCGAAACTCGTCGTGTCCTTCTTGGCGTTGACGGCCCTGGCCGGGTCGCGAGAAGAAAGGGCCGCTCCCGAAAGTGTGCCTTCGGAAACCGAACTTGCGGAGGCTCTCATGCTCGCGCTATTGGCCGGCCGTTGGGGCGGCGGAATTTGAAGCCGGATCGGACACCGGGGCCGAGGCGGGATCAACCGTGGAAGCCGCGGACGGCACGTCCGCAGTTGGGGCCGGAGCACCAGGATTGGCTGGCGGAGCGGCATCGGAGGCGGCGACGGGCGTTCCAGAATCGGCAGGGGGGACTGCCTCGGGAAGGGAGATCTTGTCCTTTGGCATGACCTGTCCCATGGCGTCGAGCGCCCCTAGCAACCGGGCGGTATCATCCGGATACTTGGTCTTCCATCCGGCGATCAATTTCGCGAGCGGCTTGACCTCCATCACCGAAAACAGGCGGGTCAGCGAGGCATCGTCGCGTCCGCGCAAGATATCGATGGCCTGCATGGGGTCCATCGCCTGATAGATTTCGTTCTGGCGTTGCGCCTGCTCAAGCTGATTGGCCTCCACCAATTGCAGACGATTCTGAAATTGAAGAAAGAGCTGATTGAATTTCTCGTGCGAACGGACCAGCGCATCCTGCTCGGCGTGAAGTTCCTCTTCCTGTTCCTTCGCCTTTTGTTCGCGTAGCGCCACTTGCTGCTCGCGGGTCTTCAGGCTCTGGTTTAGTTCCATCATTCCCTCCGAAGTTTTGCGCAAGGCCTCCGGGGTGATCGGATCGGTCGGCGCCGTGATGGCCACAACTGCCGCGAGCTCCGGCACCTTGCTCTTCGGCGCGGGGGGACTCGGAAATTTCGCCAACCGCAGGCCGATGCCGAAACCGCCAATGAGAAACAACAGGCCGATGATGGCCCCCGGCAAAAGCTTTTTCACGCGTGGAGTCTCCCCGCCGCCATCGCGTAGCGTGAGGTCACGAGATCGTCCATCTGACGTCGCTCCGCCTCGTCCTGTTCCCGCTGGTATTCACGGCGTCCCTTTTCCAAAAGCAACCCGACTTGGTCCCGGGCCTGCTTGGCCTTCAGCGTCCGGGCCAGGGCCTCCTCCCGGGCGAGCCCGGCCAGGCCGATGGTGCGTTTGACCATGACCATGCGTCCGTGCAGGTAGGCCGCCGCCTCATCAAGCACGCACATCCCTTCAACGGTTTCCGCCTTCAGTTTGGCGTCGTGGGTCTTCCTGACCCGGCCCTGAATCTGGGTCATGCGGTCCTTCTGCACATTTTCTTCCGCAATCGCTTCCTGAAGGAGAACCTGCTCCTTTTCCAATAAAAATTTCCGGTAACGGTACAAAACGTTAAGCGAGTGGCTTTTCATAGGGAGCCTTTCTTGGTCGGGGTCAGGATTTGGTGGAGGGTGTCGAAGGTTGCGGCCAGCGAGCTTTTGGTGGCGATCGGCTGGCGAAGGAATTCCATCAGGTGCGGATGAATATTCAGCGCCTGGTCGAGTTGCGGATTGGTTCCGGCCTTGTAGGCGCCGATGTCGATCAACTCGCGATACTGCCGATGAATGGACAGCACATGCCGGGCGGCGGCCACGATCCGCAGGCGTTCGGGCGTGATGAGATCGGTTTGCAGCCGGCTCAAGCTCTCCAGCACTTCCACGGCGGGATACTGGTTTTCCGAAGCCAGGCGGCGGCTCAGGAGAATATGCCCATCGAGAATCGAGCGCGCGCAATCGCTGATCGGATCGTTCCAGTCATCACCCTCCGTCAGCACCGTATAGAAACCGGTAATGGCCCCGTGATTGTTGCAGCCCGCCTGCTCCAGGACCACGGGCAGGAGTCCAAAAACCGAAGGCGGATAGCCGCGCGTCGCCGGGGGTTCGCCGACCGCCAGTCCCACTTCGCGCTGCGCCATGGCCAGGCGGGTGAGCGAATCCATCAGGAGAAGGACATGTTTTCCCTGGTCGCGAAAATGGGCGGCGATGGTATTGGCGGTGAAGGCGGCCTTGATACGCACGAGCGCGGGTTGGTCCGAGGTCGCGACGATAATCACGCTTCGTTTCAACGCTTCCGGTCCGAGGTCCTTTTCGACAAATTCCAAAACCTCGCGTCCCCGTTCGCCGATCAGGGCAATGACATTGATCTCGGCCGAACTATGGCGGCTGATCATGCCGAGCAGGCTGCTCTTGCCGACGCCGCTTCCGGCGAAAATGCCGAGACGCTGTCCGCGCCCGCAGGTGGCAAAGGCATCCAGGACGCGTACGCCGGTCGTCAACGTCTCGCGAATGCGGCCACGATGGGAGGGATTCGGCACCGCGCGCACGATCTTGCTTTCCTCCCGGTTCGCCGGAAGAGGACCGAGATCGTCCAGCGGCCGTCCGAGCGGATCGATAATTCGCCCCAGGACGGCCTGTCCCACCGGCACGCGCAAGGCATCGCCCGTCGAGCGCACCGTGGCTCCAGCGGAAATTCCATCCAGCGGATCCCACGGCATCAGAAGCACGCGCCCATCGCGAAAGCCGACAACCTCGGCGAGGGTTTCCCGTCCGCCACGTGTCGTGATCGCACAGGCCTCGCCCAAGGCCGCCGGAGGCCCCTGCGACTCCACGGTCAGGCCAACCACCTTCGCCACACGACCCACTGGGCCCGCTCCGTTTAATCGGTGCAGGCGTTCGCGATAGGTTTGAAAGAGTCCGTCGTTCATAACTTGGTCTCCAATGCCGAATGGATTTGCCGGACGCGGGACGAGTACCGGCCATCGACATCGCCCAGATCGCTCTTAAGTAAAAATTCGCCCGCGCTCAGAGCAGGATTGGCCTGCATCAGCCATTTGGAATCATCGGGAATGGCGCCGCCCTGCTCCAAATTTAGCCGCAGTTCCTCGGCATCCGTCGGAGAGCATTCGAGAGAAATTCGACCAGCCTGTTCCAAGTCGCGCAAAAGATTGGAGACCTCCGCGCTGATCTGCGCGATGGTGAACGGATGGGCACGAAAAACCCGGTTGAGCGCACCCTGAATCAAATCGGGCAAATGCTCGGCGAGGAGGCCTTCAAACTCGTGGTGAAGGTTTTCCAGCTTGCGCATCACACCTTGCACGCGCTCCTTTTCCTGCTGGCGTTGACGCTCCCCTTCCCATTCCGCGCGCAGGCGGCCCTCTTCATAACCGGCGGAAAAACCCTGTCCGTGCGCGTCTTCCTGGCCACGAACGGGGGCGGTCGATTTCTCAATCCGCTGGATCCGGATCGGCAAAACAATTTCAAGCGGCGACACTGGATTCCTCCCGACTCAAGGTGATTTCGCCCTTCCGCTCCAGGTCGAAGACCGTTTCCATGACCTTGCTGCGGGACTGCTCGATTTCCTTGCGGCGTATGCCAGTCATAAAGCGCAGGTTTTCCTCGAGCGATTCGGCGGCGCGCTTGGTGATCGACTTGAAGATCATGTCGCGCAGAGCGACCGGGCAATCCTTCATCGCGATGGCCAGCGTGTTGAAATCGACCTCCCGAAGAATGACGGCCATGGTCGCCGCATCGAGTTGGAGCAGGTCCTCGAAGATGAACATCCGCTTGCGGATCGAGGCCGAAAGCTCCGGGTCCTTTTGCGCCAGGACTTCCAGCGCGTTGTTCGCCGCCTGCCGGTCGAAACGCTTCATGATTTCAGTCAGATATTGAGTGCCGTCGGATTCGACGTAATCCCGGCAACTGGCCTCGGATCGGCGGGCCAGCAAGTTCTCGATGAGACGGTCCAGCACCTCGGGCGAGACCGGTTCCATCCGAGCCATCCGGCGCATGACATCACCGCGAAAGATCGGCTCCATCGTGCGAAAAACTTCCGCCGAATTTTCCGCCTCGAGTTGGGCCATGACGAGCGCCCAAGTCTGGCTACCCTCCCCTCGCAGCATCTGGGTGAACGCCGTGGCGGACATATTCCGCAACTCTTCCAGCATCGGCGAGACCGCGGCATCGGGCGCGACCCGGCCCAGCATCTCGCGGGCCTTGACGGGGCCCAGCGATTTTTCCAGGACGTGCTGCGCTTTCTCCACTCCGCCGAGCGCCGAGGTGACGGCCTCCAGCGTGATGGAGGAGAACTCCCTGAGGAGATCCTGTTGTAAATCGGGAGAGAGAAACTCGATCCGGGCCATTTCCGCGAGGATCTGTTCCATCTGTCGTTGATTGAAGGACGAGAGAAGCGTGGAGGCTTCCTCCGGGCCAAGCACAACCAGGAGGGCGGCAAGTTTCTGAATTTTACTCAGTCCTTCGATTGAAGTGGGAATGGCGGTGGCGGAGCTCATGGATTTTTTTGGTTCAGGTGAAAGTTAATTGCGCCGCAGCCACTGCTTGAGCGCCTGCGAGGCGTTGTCGGGATTCTCGCGGATGAGGCGGGATAGTTCCGCCGGGGTCAGGATGCCCGCCAACGGCAGGGCGCCGTTCGTCTTTCCACCCGCATGGCCATTGAGGCCATTTTCGTGGTTCTGATAGGTCTGCAACAAACCCTCGAAGCTGTCTGGAGAGTCGTTACTTTTAGTGCTGGTTGAAAAGAAGGCGCTGCGGAAATAGAGCACGATACCAAGCGCAAGCAGAATGAGGCAACCCTGGGTGACATAGGGCATCCAGCCGCTCATTTGTTGCTCGACTGTTTTGGGCGTCGGAGTGCTCGAGTCCGCGAAGAGATCGGCAAAGGCGATTTCCTGGCTTTGGATCATGTCCTGCCGGGTGTCGTTTTGGGTGAAGCCGACTGCGGCCTTCACGATATTTTCGACCGAGAGGACTTCCTGAGCGGATCGCGGGGTGGCTTTGCCGCCTGCGGGCGCATGCCGCTCATTCAGCATCAGGGCGATGGTCAACCGCTTGATCGCACCGCCACCAATCACCCGGCTTTCCACCGTTTTGCCGACCTGATATTCGCTGGTCGTGTTGTCCTTCTTCTGCTCGTTCACCTTGCCTGTCGTATCGGTCGTCGTCGCCGTGTTTGCGGTCACACCAGCGCCGTTCGAGTTGTCCTGGGAATGTGTCGTCTCGGTCTCCGAGGTGGTCGTTTCGGTGCGAACCGCGGCATTCTTCGGGTCATAACGCTCCGTGGTTTGCTGGACCTGGCTGTAATCGATTTCCGAGGTGATCCGCACCACCGCCTGGCCTGGCCCGAGCACCTGGTCGAGCATGCTTTGCGCTTTTTCCTCGAGCTCCTTTTCCAGACTGGCCCGGGCCTCGCGTTGTTTGTCATTTGTCGGGCCGTCACCGGTCAGCGAGGAATCCGACTCGGCCATGGCGCGGCCGGAGCTATCGACGACCGCCACCCGTTCGGGTTGAAGTCCCTCCACGCCATTCGCAACCAGAAAGCGGATTGCCCGCACCTGACTGTCTTGGAGAGAGCGTCCGGGCTGAAGCTGGAGGAAGACCGAGGCCTTCGCTTCCTGGCGGTCCTGTCCGAAAAGTTTATCCTCGGGGACGACGATCATCACCCGGGCATTACTCACTTCATCCAATTGCCGGATGGTGCGGGCCAATTCCCCCTGCAAGGCCCGGTAGTAATTGGCGCGTTGCATGAAATCGGACATTCCGAAGGTGGGCTTGTCGAAGAGTTCAAATCCCGCGCCGCCATCCGACATTGTGGGGATACCCTGCGACGCCAGCCCGAGCCGCACGTTGTAAACCTGCTGAGCCGGCACCATGACGGAACGGCCGCCGTCGCCAACCTCATAGGTGATCTTCTTCGAATCGAGATATTCGACGACCTTGGCCGCCTCCGCCGGGGCCAATCCGCCGTACAAGAGCGTCAAGTGGGGCTTGCCCGCAAAGTAAATCACCGCGCCAAGCACGGCGAGCGAGAGTGCGAAACTGGCGAAGAGCGATGCCTTGCGCTGGATCGAAAGTCCGTTCCAGAGAACGAGGAGATTCTTTTTAATTTCTTCCATAAAAATTGGTCAAGGGGTCGTGGGTTAAACCTGCATCTGCATGATCTGCTGATAGGATTCGATGATCTTGTTCCGCATTTCGGCGACGAATTCGAAAGAGAGATTTGCTTCCTCCGTCGCCACCATCGCTTCATGTACCGGCGTCGGGCCGCCCTGAAGAACGTCGCTTACTTTTTGCGCCGCGGTCTGCTGCTTTTGATTCACATCCAGGACCATCTGCTGCACGAGATGGCCCCAGGTGCTTGGTCCCTCGGCGGAGGAAACGGCAGTCGCGGCCGGGATCGTTTGAGGTGTTGGCTGGAGATAAAAGCCTTCGCGGATCGGCGCCCCCATGCCGGGCGCCATAGGGCCGCCTGCACCCGGCATGGGGGCCTGGATCTGGGTCAGGGCGGAAAGAGCGTCGATGGGGTTCACGGGAGTGGATCGTTAGTTATTGGGCGATTTTCAACGACTGCTCGAACATGCTGCGGCCCGTCTGGATGACCTGCAGGTTCGCCTGGTAGGAGCGGCTCGCGGTCATCATATCGACCATCTCATCGAGCGGATTGACGTTGGGCATGGAGACCATCCCCTGCGCGTCGGCCTTCGGATGGCCGGGCATGTAGATCTTCTGGAGGGGGCTGGGATCGTCCGTGACGCGGGCAACTTCCACCTGGGATGCGCCGCCCATGCCGGTGGCTCCCATCGCGTCGTTCAGCTTGCTTTCGAAGACGACCATCTTGCGGCGATAGACTTGGCCCGACGCATCGCTGGTGTTCTGCGCGTTGGCCAGATTGCCCGCAATGACGTCGAGCCGGGTCTGCTCGGCTTGGAGAGCGCTGCTGCTCGATTCGATTCCTGGTATCATTCCCATAAAAATTTTCCTTTAACCGATCACGGGTTCTGCCCGGTGATGGCGTACTTGATTCCGTGGTATTGGCTGGCCATCATTTGCGCCGCGAATTCATAGCGGGCGCTGTTCTGCGTCAGGCCGATCATTTCCTGTTCGACCTGGACGGTGTTTCCATCCGGGCGGGCGGGACCTTGCACCTGAGCCGTCTCGATCGATTGCGCGGGCAACTCGCCGGCCGATTCTCCGCGACCGAGGCGGTTCAGCGCGGTGGACAAGGACTGCTGGAAACTCGAGCTGACGTCCACCCGCTGGTAGCCGGGGGTGTTGAGATTGGCGATATTGGAGGAAATCGCCTGCTGTCGCAGCGCGGTTTCATCCATGACCATATGCAGGCTTTGCAGGGTCGGGCTGATGAAGAGACCTTCTGTTGACATGCCACCCTTAATGCACGGGACATGCCATAGGGCGTTTTATTCCGTAACTTGGCCTCCTGCATGGAGATAGTGATTTGAAGGTGGCAACCGTTTCGGAAATTTTATCCACTAACCGGAAATTCCTTGGAAAAATAATCCGGGACCTTGATCACTGCCGGCCCTTGATGCGGAAGCGTCGCTCCGCTTTCCAATTAAATGATCGCTCCAAAGTCAGTCATCCTGAGCTTGTCGAAGGATCAGTTCAGTTGCCTTTTTGCTTTTTAGCGCGGCAGAACTGATCCTTCGACAAGCTCAGGATGACGGCAATATTGACGCAATTATCTAAGTAGAAACCGCGCTAACCTTGCGCGGAATCCAACTGCGCCTGGCGGGCGAGCGGCCCGCCGATGACATGGGTCAGCCCCTCGATGACTTCAGGAGGCGGGTAGGCACCGGATTGAATGCGGGACTTGAAGGCATCAACCACTTCGCTCCGGACTTCAGGCATTTGGGAAGCTTGCTTGACGAGCTTGGAAAAGGAATCGGCTGAAAACCCGATGACCGCCTGGTCGAGCGCGGGTTTTGGGGAAGCTGCCGAGTTGTTTTTGTTCCCCGTCACGTAAGATGAAGCCGAGATTCCGTTGATTTGCATAAGCCTTAGTCCTGCTATCGGTATTTTATTTCTAAATTTTAGGAAAAAATTTCCTGCCCTCTACACAATGATCTTATGCACGAGGTCGGCCGTGCGTTCCACCTGCCCCGCCACAGTTTCCTGAAGCTGGCGTCCATCGGAATCGGCCAGATCGCATTGCCCGAGATACCACTGCCATTCCTTCGAAAGAAAGGGATCTCCTGAATCGATGTGATTTCCCGATTGCCCAAGGTTGAACCAAAGGGCCAACAGATCGGCCAGCTTGATCAGAAGGGCGGGCCGCAAGTGGGGCTTGTCCTCCACGATCGATGAATGATGAAACCGAACTGGTTCACACAACGAAATCGAAAGGCCCTGTTGCTGCATATACCAAGCCCCCAAATGCCCGTGGTCGATGCCCAGCGTTTCCATTTCCAGTTTCGCGGGAGACACCTTTTCCCGCGCGGCATGAAAATAAATGCGGTCGAATTCTGCTGGCATCAACTGGGCGAGCACCACCTTGCCGATGTCGTGCAACAGGCCCATGAGGTAGATGGATTCCCCACCCGGACTGGCTTCCCTGAGGTGGGAGGCTAGATCCATCGAAATGCGCCCAACGCCGGCGGCATGGATCCAAAATTCTTTCCAATCGAGAGTGCTCTGCTGGATGTGGCAGGTTTTTTCGATACACCGCGCGGAAATAACCGCCCCTCGAAAGGTGCTCAGTCCCATATAGAGAATGGCGTCCTGCACATCCATGATCGGTACAATCGGAGCATAATAAACGGAATTGGCCATTCGGAGCACTCGCAATGACATGGCCTGGTCCGCTTCCACCAACCCGGTGACTTCATCCAGGCGAACATTGTTTTTTTGCGTCAGCACGTCCAGCTCGCTCAAGACCGACTTTAAGGAAGGCAACGCCTCAGTTGCCTTGGGATCTTCCAGATAATCGAAGATACTTTTCCCGTTACTAAGCCGGCGGGTGGAGGAACTTTTGGAGGACATAGCATAGAAGCCATCACGGCGACTTCCCTCCATACATCGACTTCGGGGGCGGAAAACTGAGGAGCTTTTCGGTCCTTCTCTCGTTCAGCCGGTTAGCCCCGGATCTTCATTATTTTCGCTAATACTCCGCAACACCAACCCGATAACGGAAGTAACCCCCATGGAAGATTATGCCCGGCTTTGACTATACCTCCCTCTCTAGAACTCTTCTCGCTACGGTTGGGCTTTCCCTTCTCTTCATGGCTCCCGCCTCTGTTTTGCGCGCCGGTGAATTGACGGGCCTACCGCAGGATGATCCACAAGATTTACTTCCTGCGCCCACGCCGGTCGCACCGACTCCCGGAAGATTTCAACCCATGCCGGGTTGGACCCACTTTGCCTCCATGCCTCCTTTGCCCGATCAGCTTAAACCGCTCGGGAAAAGGCTCATGGTGGCCTCGATTACTGCCCCCCTCGCGACGCTCCCGCCTCCGAAGGACACGCCACCCGCCGCGTCCAGCCCCACACCGCAACCACCCAAGCCGGCGTCCGTGCCGCAGCCCGTGGAAAATCCAGCGCTTGTCGCTGTATCGCCCTTTCTCCAGTGGATCAAAGACAATCCGCAGACCGCAGCGGCAGACGCTAAAAAGCAGGCGGGTAGTTATCAGTCCTCCGCCGTCGTCCCATCAAACGGCAAAGGAACCTCTTCCGGCGCCGATCCTTACTGGCTTCCGCCCCTGCTCAACTCCAGTGAAAGCAGTCCTCCCGTTATTGGAGGCTCCGCCGCCATTTACCAGACACCCCAACGGTAAACCACCATGCGTTGTTGGTTGATCCTTATCGTCTGCCTGTTGCCCGTTCTTCACCTGAGTGGAGAAGAAGCAGCCTCGACGAACGCCGCCCCGGCGATGCCGCAACCTTTGGCCACACCGCCCGATTCCATTGCGCCCGCCAATCTGGACCCGTTATCTCCCAGGCAGAAACCTGATGCTCCGGAAGAATTGCCGCCTTTTCTCAAACGGGCCGATTATCTGCGCGACCATAACGATACGGTGCTGGCCATCGCTTATCTTCGTCAGGTTGCCTCGAATCGTGATCTCTCTCCACCTGAGCGGGCCAGGGCCATCCTGGAATTGGCCGATTGCCTGACGGCCCGGAATGAAGATGCCGAGGCACTGTCCTGGCTTAAAATCTGGCTGGAACTTTTTCCCGGACGTCCCGAAGCCGGGGCGGTTGCCTACCGCACGGGGACACTTTATTCCAGGATGGGGCTATTCGATCTCGCCCGCGACGCCTACTACCGGACTCTTTCCTCCACGGTCAACCAGGGCGAAGTGCAGAGCGCGGAGGACCTCAAACAATATACTCGGCTGACCGAGGCGACCCTCCTGGGATTGGCTGAAAACGAATATAACGGCGGCCAATGGGCTCGCGCCGCCAAGCTCTTCGATCGCTATCAAAAGGCCGCGCCAACCGCTTCCCCGGCCTCCCGGGCGCGGGCCTCGTTTCTTCAGGCGGATTGTTATTATCAGCTGAAGCAGGCCGACCAAGCGCAAGGTCTTTACGAACAAACCCTGCAACAGAATCCGTTTCATCCCCTCGCCCCGGAAGCGCGACTGCGCCTCTATCATCTTTATCTCCTCAAGAATGATCCCATTCGCGCGCAGCAGGAATTGCAGGCGCTGGTTTGGACCGTCCGCACGGTTTGGCCCCAGGATGAATCCTATTGGCAAAAGCGGACGGCGGAATTTCTCCTTACCCTGAACAAGAGCAACACAACCGTCATGGCGCCCCTTCTTCAGAAGGCATTGGATCTGCCTCCGGAAGGTAAACCTTGGCAGGCAACGCTCGATCATTATAGTAGGCTTGTTGCCTTTCAAACCAAGTTTTCGGATGTCCCCGAAAACGGAGCCAGTTCCCCTTCGCAAACAAACATCTCCTCCCTTCTCTCCGACGAAAAAGCTCTCCAGAACTTGGACCTGTCCTTGAATCGTCTCCTTCCTCCCACTTTCTCCACTCCGTCCGATCAGCCCCTTACCCTCCGTTAAAACTTGATTCGATTCGAAAAAATCATGGTTGTTGAGGACGATCCCATCGTCCGTCGGCTATTGGTCAGCGCCTTTCAAAAGATGGGCCTCTCCGTCCTGGCCGTCAGCAATTGCAGCCAGGCGAGGGAGGAACAACAAAAGGAACCGGCGGATTTGATCATTACCGATCTTCAGCTTCCCGATGGCAACGGCATGGAATTGCTTCAGCAATTCAAGCAGGCCAACAAGGCGGTCGAAGTCATCATCATGACCGGATTCGGCACGATTGAATCGGCGGTGGAGGCGATGAAGAACGGCGCCTCGAATTACCTGCTCAAGCCTTTCACCAGCAGCCAGCTGGAGCTCGCCGTTAACCTCCTCTCCGAACAGAAGGAGCTGCGCAAGCAAAACACTTATCTCAAGAGTCAGCTTGCGGAACAGTCCGATGCGTCGTCCCTGCTGCTCTGCAGTACCGAAATGCAGCAGGTCCTGAAACTGGTGCTGCAAGTCGCGCCCACGGATGCCACCGTCCTGATCGAGGGCGAGAGCGGCACCGGCAAGGAAGTCATCGCGCGCACCCTTTACGAAAAAAGCCTGCGCCGGGAAAAGCCCTACATCAAAGTCAACTGCGCGGCCGTTCCCGAGAATCTCCTGGAGAGCGAATTCTTCGGCCATGAGAAAGGCGCCTTCACCGGCGCGACCGCGAGGCGCGAAGGGCGCTTCGAACTGGCCAACGGCGGCACGCTCCTCCTCGATGAAATCACCGAGATATCGCTTCCGCTTCAGGCGAAATTACTGCGCGTCCTTCAGGAACAGGAATTCGAAAGAGTGGGCGGAAACCGCACCATCCGCATCGATGTCCGGATTCTCGCCACCACCAATCGCAATCTGGCCGAGGCGGTGAAGGCGGGACAATTCCGGCAGGATCTCTACTACCGGCTTAATGTCGTTCCCATCCGGGTGCCGCGCTTATCCGAACGCAAGGGCGAGGTCGAATATCTGCTGGGTAAATTTCTCGATCGTTTCGCCAAACAACATAACAAGCCGGTTCCAAAAATCAGCTCCATCGCGCTCGACCAGCTCGCCCGCTATTCCTGGCCGGGCAACGTGCGCGAATTGCGCAATTATGCCGAACGGGCGGTGATTCTTTCCACTCAGGAAACCGAACTCACTTATGGCGACATCGTTCCTTTTTCCACCTCCTCGGCGGGAGATCCAATCCTCGATTCGGGTACTGGTTTTCCCACTTTGGCCGAAGTGGAGAAACGACTGATTTCTCTCGCGCTTAAAAAAACTTCCGGCAATCGCAATGAAGCCGCCGATCTCATCGGCATCAACGTTCGCACCCTGCGCAACAAGTTGAAGGAATATCAGGGCCAGTCCGCCACCGACAGCGATGCGGATGCCGACGACGAGCCGCAGGAAATCCCCTCAAAGTAACATTCCGATTCGGGTCAAGGAACGGCCCGCTCATACCGATAGATGGAATATCTAACGGTATTATGGGTATTACTATTGGCGGCACCTTCAGCGGATTAAATGTCTCCTCGATCATCTCATCGATCATCGCGGCAGACAGTATTCCCATCACAAACCTCCAGACGACCAATACCACGCTGACCAATAACAGCTCGGATCTCGGCTCACTGGGGACGAGCCTCGGGAGCCTGAGCACCACGCTGCAAAGCCTCAACGCCAATAGCCTTTTTACCTCCCGGCTTGCGACCGTTTCGGCCACCGCCACCGGCACCGCCGCCACGGACAGCACGGCCAATGTCGGCGCCTTCAGCCTCAACATCACCCAACTCGCCAGCACTACCGCCCTTCGGGGCGGTTCAGCCGGCGGCGCCTTTTCCGACATCAAGCTCACCGCCCCGCCGGCGGGCACGGCCCTCGTCGGGACCGTCCTTAACGAGACTTCCGTCGATGGCCAGACCTTCACCCTGAACGGGAAACAGATCACGCTGGCGGCGACGGATGTGCTGGACGACGGCAACCCCAATTCCACGGCCTCTGTTATTGGTAAAATCAACAATTCCGGCGCCGGGGTGACTGCTTCCTACAACAGCACCACCGGCGCCATCTCGCTTCAATCCTCCTCGCCCGTCATTCTCGGATCGGCCACCGATACCAGTGACTTTCTTCATCAGGCCCAACTCTTTAATAACGGGACAGGCAGCGTCATTTCAACCACGGGAATTGGTCGCATCGATCCCACCGCCGATCTTGCTTCGACCCCCTTACGCACTCCGCTGACGGCTGGAACTTTTTCGATCAATGGCGTGCCCATCACCTACACGAGCGGCGATTCCCTCAACTCGCTTATCGGAGAGATCAATGCGAGCAAGGCCGGTGTAACTGCGGTTTACGACACCTATAACGATCAACTCGTCCTCACTTCCACACAACGGGGTCCCCAGAACATCACCGTGGCCGACGGCACCGGCAACATTGCCAGCGCCTTACGCCTCTCGACCAGCGACAGCCAGTTGCAGGTCGGCAGGCCGACTCTCTTTACCGTGGGAGACAGCGCCACGGTGCGCCAAAGCGATAGCAATATTATCAGCAGCAGCGATCTCGGGGTACCTGGCATCACCTTCACCGCGACCGGCACCGGCACCACCCAGGTCACCGTGGCGCCCGACACCACCACGATCGCGACCGCGATCAACGCGTTCATCGATCAGTATAATTCGACACAAAGTATCATCGCCGGCTACACGAGCCTGAATACGACCGATCCCACGAAAAACGGCAGCCTCGCCAGCGATACGAACCTGACCTTTCTTGCCCCCCAACTTCGCCAGATTACCTCGGGTGCCGTCAATAATACTTCCGTTATCCGCATGTTGAGCGATCTCGGCATCGAGACGAATGCCAACGACAACACCATCACCCACGTTGATTCGGCGAAACTGACAGCCGCTCTTTCCAATAATCTCAGCGACGTGGTTGCTCTGTTCAACGATCCCAAAACGGGTCTGACCACGACCCTGCAAAACGTCATCGCGGGCTACAACGATTCACTCAACGGCATCATCACCAACGAACAAGCCCAGATCAAATCCCAGCTCACTTACAACAATACCCAGATTGCCCAGATGCAGGAACGCATGGCGGCAGAGCAGACGCAGCTCGAAATGGAATTTGCCGCGCTGGATTCCATCGAGGGAACCTCCCAGGGAATGAGCAGCGTGCTCAACGGAACGCCCAGTTCCAGCAGTTCCTCAAGCAGCAGTAGCAGCAGCACCCCTAGCAGCATGGGCACGGTCGGTAGCAACACACTAAGCAGTTCTTAAGAAAAACTATGAAAATACTCATCGACAATCACCCCGTGGAAAGCGGTCTTCCCGAAGCGAAAGATTTCTCCGAATTTTGCGCCCGAATCATGGAAATTCTTCTCGCAGATAATCTTTCCATCGGTTCCTGTGAGTTCGACGGCATCCCCGTCGTCAACCTCGAAGAGGCCCACGATCTTTTCTCCCGCTGCGAAATCTGCCGGATCGCTTCGGTTCCCCTCGCCAGCGCCCTGGAGGCGGCCCTAAACCAGCAGTGCCAGAAGGCCCGCCAACTGGAAGGCGAGTGCGAAACGCTGGTCACCGAAGCGCTCGTGGGCGAACCCGCGGAGGTGGCTATTTCATGGCAGTTGATCTGCGAGGAAATCAAGCTTCAGGTCGGTTTTCTTCCCCGACTCTCCGGCCTGCTCACCGATGCGCAGGTCACTCACATCATCGACCGGCAACTGGCGGAACTCGGCAAGGTCATGTGGGAACTGCATGCCGCCTTTAATCGAGGCGACACCATGGGAATCTCCGATTCGATCGAACTCCGCCTTCTGCCCTGGCTTCGGCAATCGAGGGCCTTTTTGGAAAGCTGCCGTCAACTCGTCTCAACCCTGCACGACTAGGATTACTATATGGATCAACGACTCCGCTATCTGGAAATTAAGATCAACAATTCCACCCCCGCTCAAAGATTGATCATGCTCTACGAGGCTCTGATCGACCATGCCGATACCGTGCAGGCGGAGATCTCCGCCCAAGAGAGGCCAAACGATCGCGCGCGTGCCGCACTATCCGTTTCCCGCTGTATCGATATTCTCACGGAACTCAATACCACCCTCAATCATGAGATCAGCCCCGAATTGTGCGGCAACCTGAGCGATCTCTATCTCTTTTTCACCCGGGAAATCTCGGACGCGTTTGAGAAATGCGAGCCGGAGCGCATTCGCGCCATCCTGCCCCTCCTTCTGGATCTCAAGAAGACCTGGATTGAGGCGGACCAACTGGCTTCCGTCCCTCATGCCCAGGCGGCGTAAGGCGCGCGGCCTGCCCTGATCCTCCCATGTCCAAACCTCGCCGGGTCGTCTTCCTTGAGAGCTTTCACGGCACGGAGTCGCTTTTCACCAGCGGCCTTCGTTCCGGTGCGAAGGCGGCCGGATGGGAAACCGAAATGGTTTTTCTTACCGATGCCTCCGGACGTCATCGGGCCGTCGATGAACTCCGGCTCGATTTACTGAAAAAAAGGCCCGATACCGTTTGCTTCCTGATGGATGCACCCCTCGATCTGGAGGACCTCTGGAACTCTCCCGAGCTGACCGGAGTCGATAAAATCTCCCTCTGGTTCGACGACTTCCAACGCTCACCCAAGACACTCGCCCATCCTGAAATCTGGCGTCGTTGGCAACAACGTGATGGAGTCCGGGTCGGAATCTGGGATGGCTACTGGCGTCTCCGCTGGAAAGCCTTGACCGGCAGCGAAGCGTTTCCGATCCATCTGGCGGCTGACCCTCAACGCCTTTGTCCTGGCGCAGAGGCGTGGAACTCCGACTGGAACGATCGCGCCGTTTTTGTCGGCACCATTCCCTCGCTGCGCTCACTCGATGCGGTTGCCCAATCGTTCCCCGCGTCCCTGGGGCGGCTGCTCGAAGATATTCGCGAAGCCATGCGCGGCGCGGCTTGGCCGATTCGGCCCTATGACATTTTTCAGACTTATCACTCCCTCTTGGGCGGCAAGCAACGCCTCGCGATTGACGCCCTGCTCAAAGCTCCTCTGCTACGGGCGCTGTGGAATCACCTGATTTGGCGCTTGGGTAAACGGATCGCACGGCTGCGGGGGCTCGCTGCCATCGCCGAGGCCGGACCCATTGCCATTTTAAGCGGGCATGGCATCGAATCCTATGCGGGTGAGGATGAGTTGCGCGCCGTCTTGCCACGAGGAGCCGATTGGGTTTATGCCGATACTGCCTCGGTTCCCTCCTCATCCTGGAGTCACCTTTTTTGCACGGGAAAATGGCAGATCCAAATCATTGATCCTCAATCAATCTTGGGCGGCCTGCCGTTCCGCATCTTCGAATGCGCGGCGTGCAGTGTGCCTCTGCTCAGTGATTATCGACTCGAGTTGGCCGAGCTCTTTCCTGAAGGATCGGGCTTGGTGACAGCCACCGATGAGCAGGCGCTGCAGACGGAATCGGCCCGGCTTTTTGCCTCATCGCAAAGCGACCTGCAGGAACAGGCGGCGCGAATGCATCAGTGCTTCCTTAATGGGCACACGTGGGAAATCCGCTGGCGGCAAATCGCCCAGCATTGCGATCCCAATTCTTTCCTCAAGCCCCGATCCGTTCCAATGATGACATTGCGTGATTAGCCGTCCGCTTGATCCCGTCGGAGCGGAAGCGCATCAGCCAGCGACGGGCCACCGAGTCCCAACCCATCAACTTAGCCAGGTGCAAATTGGCTTCGGCCAGTTCCCGGTAATATTCATCATCGACCAGGACCCGGATCAATTCCTCCAACCACAAATCGGCCCAGCCATCGGTCGGGGCTACCAGCGGATTGCGCCAGGCTGTTTCAGGTAAAACTCCCAACGCTGTGCTGACCACCGCGCAGCCCGCCGCCATGGCTTCCATCGCCGCGATGCATCCCGTTTCCGGGAATGTGCAGGGATAGGCCAGTGCCCGGTTGGAGACGGCAACCTCGCGAAGTTGCCTTTGCCCGACGGATCCCAAATAGACAACTCCCTTCGTTTGCCGCGCCTGCTCGTAGAGAGGCTCATAGGCCGCTTCGTCCGATGTGCCATAAACTTTCAAGGAACTGCAAATGGTCAGTCGGGCTCGATCACCCAAGGCGCCATACACCTCGGGCCACAGATCGAGCAATGGCTTTAATCCGCGAAAGGGAGTCGAGGCATAGTAGGCATGGGCCGGACGGCCGGTGGTCCGCGAAGCCCGATACGGGAATCGCTCCAAATCAATGCCGTTCGAGCTCATAAAAATCTTTTCGGGCGGAACATGAAGATTCGCAAGCCAACGATTCGCCTGATAATGGGAAATCATGATCACGCCATCGCAGGCGTCGTAAACCCTTCGCGCTATTTCCGGATCCTTTAAGGGAACCACCAATTGCTGGTCCACATCATCCTGGCACCAAAGATAATTTAAGCGGCCCGGTCGCACCCCGGGGGCAAACACCTCCCAGGTCCGGAGCGCCACAAAGACATCGCACCGCAAGGTGGCCAGTTGGTTGAAGTCCGTGATCACCTGGGCATCCATCCCCAGCTTTTTCAAACTGCCCGCCAACCGGACCGCAGCCGTCTCGCTTCCGCCCAAGGGATGGTTCTCGCAATACTCGGGATCGAGGATGGCGTCGCCGTGGGACGAATGGACATAGAAGCGTATCTTCATGGCATTTCCTTAGGTTATCGGTTTTTGCGCCGATAGCTGAAATAGACTCTTCTTCTTCAGCCACCTGTTTCGAACCCGCCAGATCCCCTCTTTCAGGATGCCCGCACGATCTCTTGTCCTTGTCCTGAGCAACGATCTCAGTCTCGCCGCATCGAAAACCTCGCGCCAACTGGCCCTGGCTCTGGGGAGGCTCGGCTATGGCGCGATCGGCCGCGATACCCGTCTGGTCCGCTGGACCGCGAGCCAGATGGAACAGGAAAGCGCCCTGCGCCGGGAAGCCTGCGAAACGGCCATCGTGGCTAAATGGAGCAAGCTCCTCTTCGATTACGGCGTCGATACGGTCATCAGTCTCGACCTCAACTGGCTCTTCACCTCGCGTCTTTTTGTCGAGAGCAACAAGATCAAGAGCATCCATTCCTTCTGGTTCGACGACCTTCGCTCCCATCTCCAGACCTCCCCCATGTTCCCGCTCGCGCCGCGCACAGTGCAGGAACTGATCAACGGCCCCAAGGTCGTGCACCATTGCTACGGCCAGGGCCAGGCCGAGGAGCTTCGCCTTCTTGGCGTAAAAAATATCCGCGCCTCCGCTCTCGCCGCGCCCGCCGAATATCTCCGCGCCAACCAGCCTTGCGTCCAAGTCAACCGGATCGCCTTCATCGGCAATCCCGGTCTCGCCTCGCCGCCCGGACGCGTGGCCCTGGCCGCCATGGAGCGGGGAGAGGATCTGGCCACGCTCCGCGGTCTGGCCCGGCAGGAGGTTTTAGATGGCCTCGCCCAAACCGAGTCAACTGCGCTCTGGATTCGGCAGTCACCCGGGGTGACCGATCTACTTGCCGCCGCCACGGAACAGCGCCTCGCTCGTCCCCATGAGGCCGCCATTTCACTTTTGGTGCAAACCGGCCAGGCCTACCCTAACGCCTTCGATTTTCTTAACCGCAACGGGTTAATGCTAGATGCCGCATTGCTGGTCAAACTCGTCAACCGGTACGACCGTCCCGGTCTCGCCCATCGTCTCTGGCGGCGGGGCTGGCTGGATGTCTATGGAACACCGGAGCAATGGGCGCCCTATGGAATCAAGGCCCGGCCCACCGTCCCCTTTGTCAAATTGCCCTCGATCTATCGGCACTATCCGGCCCATCTCAACGCCGCCAACTGCGCCCGTGACGCCACTGCCAATGAGAAACTCTTTGAAATCGCCGCGTGCGCCCGGCTCTCACTCAATCTCGACAGCCCGGATGTGCGGGCCTGCTACGGAAAAGAGGAGATCGTCCTCGCCGACTCCGACGAAGCCCTGGAAGCAGCCGCCGCCAGGGTGCTCGACAATCCCACCGAGGCATTCGCCCGCGGAGAACTCGCGCGCCAGCGCACCGCCCGCGAACACCTCTGGGAAAACCGCCTCGAGAAAATCTTCTCATGACGACGCCCTCCACGCCCAAAGGCGTCCTTATTCTGAGCAATGATCTGCTCACTCCCTTCGCCAAAACCTCCGACTACCTCGCCGCTGCGCTCGAACGCCGTCAGATTCCCGCCTATGTTCGCGATCATGCTGAAGCGCGTCTGCTCACCTTCGTCTACTCCGGGGAAATGGAAGCGAAGGCCCCGCTCGCGCAGGAAGCCATTTGCGATGGGCTGCGTGAACTGATCGAGCATGCCGGCATCGATACCGTCATCAGCCTCGACCTGAACTGGTATGTGACGCCGGGCCTCTTTATCGATGATGCCGCGATCCGCTCCATTCATTCCTTTTGGTTCGACGATTTTCGCAGTTGGTGCACCTCGCCCTGGAATCCCTGCTTCCCGGCGTCGGGTGATGTTTTTCAACGCCACGTCAAACATCCCAAGGTCACCCATCACTTCTACGGCAACAGCCAGGCTCTTGAGGCCGGCCTCCTCGGCGTCACCAATCAACGGTTGACCCGCTTGGCCGCGCCCCGGCATTTGGCACAAAATCAATCTCCCTGCGAGCATACCGAACAACTGGCTTTCATCGGCAATCCCGGCTTTCGCGGCACGCCTCACGAAGGGGCGGTCAAGCTTATGGACGCCGGAGCGGAGCTGGAGGAATTGCGCTCCTTCTGCCGCGACGCGATTTTGCAGCATCCCGACACCCGCTCCGTCGCATGGTTCGCCGAGGAGCCGAGCGTGCGTAATCTCCTCGCTGTGGCGTTGGAGGCGCGCCGCCAATTTCCTTATCGACCCGCTTTACAGATTCTCCAACTGGCCGGGACTCATTACCCGCGGGCTTTCGAATTTGTAAACGAAAAGGGCATCGTTCTCGACCTCGCCTTCCTGATCAAACTGGTCAATCGCTACGATCGGCCCGCCTTCGTCCACCGTCTCTGGAAACGGGGCTGGATCGATGTCTACAGTGCTCCCGATGAATGGAAGCCTTATGGTATCGAGGCCAAGCCTTATATCACCTTTGGCGCTTTGCCTGGCTACTACCGCAAGTATGCCGCTCATCTCAACGCGCCCAATTCCATCCGCGACGCTACGGCCAACGAAAAGCTTTTCGAGATCGCGGCCAGCGGGCGGCTCTCCATCAATCTCGACAGCCCCGATGTCCGGTCCTGCTATGATGAGGGAGAGATCATGATGGTCGATTCCCTGGCCGGGCTCGAGTCCGCGGCTGACAAATGCCTGAACGATCCCGATAGCGCCCTGGCCTGCGGAGAACGGGCCCGTTCCCGTTCCATTCGGGAACATCTTTGGGACCACCGCATCGCTTCGCTGGTTTCCGCGCCTTCCGCGAGCGTCTAAATTTTGGTTTGCGCGAAAGCGCTTCCAGATTTTCTTAGCGCCGTACTTTCTGTTTAATGTCTTGGGTCTAATTCCTCGAAACTCGCTTCGGCTCGAGCGATATCGCCTGGAGTGGTAGCCGCCGCACGCCGTGCGGTGGTGTCTTTTCGAACGAGACGGGGAACGTCGAAGTTTTTCTTCTCCCCTCCGTCGCACGGCGTGCGACGGCTACCTTCTGCACGTCGCCGGCGGTGGGAAATTTACCCGACGAGATTAAAAGTTCAGTGAACCATTCCATCGTCGGGAGGTCTTGTCGCTAAAAGCAAAACGGGCCCCCTTTCGGAGGCCCGTTGGACTCTATCAGACTAAACTGGCGCTTATTTGAGGAGCGTCAGCATGGCCTGCTGGGAAGAATTCGCCTGGGCAAGCATGGAGGTGCTGGCCTGGAGGAGAATGTTGTTCTTCGCCATGTTGGTGCTTTCCGTCGCCACATCAACGTCCTTGATGCGGGAGTTCGCGGCTTGCACGTTCGTCGATTCGGTCGCGATGTTCTGAACGTAGAAGTTGAACTTGGAGATGTCCGCATTCACCGAAGCGCGACGGCTGGTCAGCGAAGTAATCGCCGTGCTCAGCGCGGCGATGGCTGCATCGGCCGCTGTCGTGGTATCGATGGTGGTGCTGTCAATGCCGAGACTCGTCGTATTCCCCACGGTGGAGGTCGTAAACGAATCGGTATTGCCAGCCGAGTCAATCGCAACACTCACGCTGCCGGCGGTAAACAAGCTGCTACCGTTGAAGCTCGCGTTCGTGGCGATGTTGTCGATCTGCGTCTTGAGCGTGTTAAATTCAGTAGCGTAATTCGCACGATCGGATGATCCAAAGGCGCCGTTGGTTGCGCTCTGGGCCAGCTCACTCATGCGAGTCAACTGCTGCTGAATGGTGCTCAGGAAGCCGTCGGTCGTTTGGGCAAACGAGACGACGTTCTGCGCACCTTGGGAAGCCGCGGTCAGCCGTCCGACGCGAGCATCCAAATTACCACTTACGGCCACTCCGGCCGCATCATCTGTCGGGTTCGCCAGGCGGCTGCCCGAGGCGAGCCGCTGGATCGATGAATTCAAATTCATCGTGTTCTGATTCAGGTAAAACGCCGCATTAACTGCCGCACTATTATAGCCAATAACTGACATATGGATTTCCTTTCCTATATCGAAGTCGCATCATGCAACTTTCCGGGGTTACCGGACGATGGGTTTTTGTGCAGGACTCCATCCGTCCTGGGACCGACATCATGCCGGTCTAAAGGCTTCATCGGTACACCCGGGAAAAACCTGAGCCGCGATTACCAGGGGCGGCGGCAGGGCTCCATTTCCGGCCCCATATATAGAGGCCATCGGAATCTAAGTTTTCCGGCGTGGACACCGATAGCATGGGCATGTTCCGCACCCACGACGAAGATATCCGCGAAAGGACTCTTCTCTTACGCAACGTTACCGAGTTGCTCATGTGGGAACTCTCCGCGATCTCAAATCGCAAGTGGGAGGATTTGCCCGGGCTCAAGGTTAAGAAGGTAGCCCTGGCTGAAGATCTCAAGAAGTTCGATTGGACCCCGGGTCCGATCGAAAAGGAATCCAACGACCTGTTGATGCTCCGGTCCCAGATCGCGGACCTGGAATATCAATCCCGGAAAAAGGTGGAGGTCCAACTGCAAATCATCAGCGCGCAGATGAACGTGCTGCACGACCAACAGCAGTATTCGTTGGAATGCTTCAATCTCTATTTCCGAAACCAGCCGTCACGCAACTCATTCTTATGACCTCTTCCCGAAAATCTTCCAGCACTGGGGCGCTTATCCTGATTGCCTGCGCCTTGGCCGGGGCCGGCATCTCCTATCACTTCACCGTTCAGGCGCAATTTGCCGGACTCGAAAAGGAAATCAGCCAGAATTCTCTAGCTCTTCAGGAACACCAGACTTCACAGGAAGAATTTTTGACTTCCACCCGCAGTACTCTGGCTGATTTGAACACGAAAATCGAAACGCTTCAGGCCTCCCTGGCTCCCCTCGGCAGAGACAACCACGATCAAAGTGCGTCCCTGGCCGATATCCGACAGCAGATTTCCGTCCTGCAAACGGCCCTGCACGACGCCCAGAAAAAGGAAGTCGACCATCCCCTTCCGCCGCAAAAGATTCCAAGCGCGGTTCAACTGATCAAGCCTGCCGTTATTCCCCCGGCGCCCGTATCGGCGCCTCCTGCCGTGGCGGCTCCTGTCCTTCCGGCGCCCCCCGTGGCCCATGCCATCATCACCGGTTTGCCCCTCCCCCTTCCCCCACATCCCAATGCCGAGCTTGATCTTCGGCCAGCGCCGGCCATGGCCGGCGACGATGCTCCCGTTCGCATCTTGTCCACCGCCTTGTCCGTTTCCGATGTGCCATGAAAACGATTCTTTTCATCGACGACGACGAGGGGGTCCGCTCCATCTTCGCCAGTTCCTTGCGTGAGCACGGCTACCGCGTCCTCGAGGCAGCCTCCGGCCAGGCAGGCTACGAATTGGCCCGGCAGCAGTTGCCGGACTTGATCCTGACCGATGTTTGCATGCCCGGCGGGGACGGCCGGCTCGTCCTCGACCGCGTTCGGCATGATCCGGATTTAAGTTGCCGGCAGGTGGTGCTGATGACCGGCGCCGCCGAAGTTCTGACCCCCCGCAAAGGCATGGAGTCCGGAGCCGATGATTTTCTGCTCAAGCCGTTCAGTCAGGAGACGCTCCTCCATTGTGTTGAGGCCCGATTGAACCGCGTCCGCATGGAAGACAATTCGATGTTTATGCTTCGGGAATGTCTTCCCTCCAACCTCCCCCATGAATTTTTCACTCCCATCAGTGGAATCATCGGTCTCTCCGAAATCCTGATGGGGGAAGGAAAAACTCTTCTTATCGAGGAGATTGTGAGCTTGGCGGGAGATATTCACCAAACCGGGCTTCGGCTTCATCGTACCCTGCGAAATTATCTCATGATCCTCGATCTTCAGAGCACAGCCGCGCGGAAGATCACCCCGGTCATCAACCCTCTTCCCGCGAAGACCGCGAACAAGAGTATCCTCGCCGGCATCAAGGCTTCGCTCCATCGGACAAAACGGGATGAGGACGTCGTGATTCGACTGGAGGATTCCTCCCCTCTCGCCTGTCCGGTGGATCTGGCATTGATCGCGGAGGAACTAATGGACAACGCCTGCAATTACTCGAAAGCAGGGACGCCAATCAAAGTTCATCTTTCCTCCAATGGAGTATTCAGCATGACCGATTACGGGCGAGGCATGTCCAGCGATCAGATCGAACGGATCGGTGCGTTTCAACAATTTGATCGGAAGAAATACGAGCAACAGGGCCTCGGCCTCGGTCTGGAATTGGTCCAGAAATTGGCGGCCCGCTGCTCGGCTCTTTTTTCCATCGAATCAAAAATCTCCGAGGGAACATGCGTCGAGGTGGCTTTTGCTATTCCCGCCCAAGAATCTTCGCCTTGCACATCCCGCCCATGAAAAATCCTCTGCAAATCTTACTCCTTGAGAAGACCCCCAACGATGCGGTGCTGGTTGAGGCGCTCCTGATCCAGGCCAAGATTCCCTGCTCAATCCGGCATATGGAAACATCCGGGGCTTTTCTCTCGGAAATCAATCGACAGTTTTTTGACTTGGTCATCGCCGATTATTCTTTGTCCGGCTTCAAGGTGCTCGCCGAGATAAATCTCGCCCGGACGAACCAAGCCCGACTTCCGTTCGTTCTCGTCTCCGGAGTCACCGACGACGACATCGCCATCAAGCTTTTGGAGAGCGGCGTGACCGATTACGTCCTCAGGGATCATCCCTCAAAACTCGTCCCCGCAGTGCGCCGCGTCATGAATGAAATCGAGGCCCGCCTCGGGCATGAAGAGTTGGAAAGACAATTGATCCAGGCCCAAAAAATGGAAGTGATCGGCCAGCTCTCCGGCGGCGTGGCGCATGATTTCAACAATGTCATTGCCGTCATCATGGGCAATAATGATTACGCCCTGGGACACCTCAAACCGGGCGATCCGTTGCGTACGAATCTGGAGGAAATCCGGCATGCCGCCAAACGCGCCGCCGCCCTGACCCAGCAGCTTCTCGTCTTTAGCCGCAATCAGACCCTGCAACCGACAGTACTCGATCTCAACGAAGTCATCTCCTCCATGGACAAGATGTTGTCCCGTATGACGGCGGAAAATATCGAACTGGCGATTATTCCCGAACGCCCCATTGGCCGCATCAAGGCCGATTCCGGTTACATCGGACAATTGTTGATGAACCTTGTCGTCAACGCCCGCGACGCGATGCCTGAAGGCGGACGCCTCAGTATTAAGACGCGCAACGTCACGCTCCCCACGAATGACCTGCAGGTTGGACACGGTCTGGTGCCCGGGGACTACGTCGCCCTTTCCGTTTGCGACACGGGAATCGGCATCTCCGAGGAAATCAGGAAGCATCTCTTCGAACCTTTTTTTACCACCAAGCCAACCGGCAAGGGCACAGGCCTCGGGCTGGCCACCTGCCAGACCATCGCCAGACAGCTCGGCGCCCATATCGAAGTCGACAGCGCTCCCGGCAAGGGGACGACCTTTCTCATTTATTTCCCACGAATCGAACAGCCGCTCGAAAGCGCCGCCACTTTTACGAAAACCGCCACTCTTTCGCGTTCGCGTGGCTCGGAAACGTTGCTCGTCGTGGAGGATGAAACCGCTCTGCGTCGCGTGGCGGTCATTGCGCTCCGAGCCCAAGGTTACACCGTCCTGCAAGCCGCGACCGGACAGGAAGGCTTGCGCGTCGCCAGCGATCACAAGGGCGCGCCGATCGACCTGGTCATTACCGATATCGTCATGCCACAGATGGGGGGCAAAGTGATGGTGGAATGGCTGAAGGCGACCTATCCCAATCTCAAAATTCTCTTTACCTCGGGCTACACCGCCGAGACCGTGGCCCATGAGGGACAGAACGGTACGGAATCGGCCTTTTTACCCAAACCCTACAATCTGGGGACGCTCACTCGTAAAATACGTGACGTGCTAGATGCCGCGTGAACCGGCGCTTCAGGCATGCCCAAATTTAAACACATCCCGACGCTTGGACAGGTCTCGTTCACTTTCGGGACGCTCTGCGCCGCGCTTCTCGCCATTGGCGCTTTTCTTTTTCTCAGCTTGCGGGCGATTGAACGCAGTAACCAGGTCCAGCAATCCCGCGCCTTGACTAAATTGGCGTTGGCCGACGACATTGCCCAGGACGCCGAGATGATGCAGACCGAGATTTTTCGAGAGGTGAATGCCACCGATCCCGGTGAGATTCAGCCGGTCAGGCAAACAATCTCGCGGATCGATGAAAGGATCACGCAGGAAATTGCCGGTTATCGGAAGTATCTCGCGAGCGATGAGGAGAGTCGCCTCTACGAAACAGTCCTGCAAAAGAGACAGACCTATCGGCAACTTACCGAAGAAGTACAGGTCCTCGCCGAGGTTAATCGCGATAAGGAAGCCGACCAATTGATCAGCACCAAACAGGATCCGGCGCACGACGCCTATCGACAGGCCCTGGAGCTCCTGATCGACAAGTCCGAGACGGAGGCCGGTGAAGTTTCCGCTGCGACTTCTCATCTCATTTCCAGCGCTCGGACCGCGAGTAATTTGTTCATTGGAATCGCCATTCTCATTGCCATCCGCACCGGGTGGGTCGCCATCAAAGTTGGACGCAAACTCAAAGAAGATAATTATCGACTGGAAAACGAAATCGTCGAACGCGGGCTGGTAGAACAGGAATTAGTGGAGAGCAGACAGCGGCTACAGTTGGCCGCCCAAGCGGCTTCCATTGGGGCCTGGGAGTGGAACATCAAAACCAATCGGGGTTATTTATCGCCGGAATGGAAACAACTCCTCGGTTATCGGGACAATGATCCTTCCGACGAAAGCTTTGAATGGGAAACTCGCCTTCACCCGGAAGATCGCGATTCATTCATGGCCAATTTTCGCGCCTATGTGGCGCAGCCGGTGCCCAACTACCGCGCCGAGTTTCGCCTTCGCCATCAGGATGGCGGTTATCGCTGGTTTTACTCCCAGGGAGCCCTATTCCCCGACGCTAATGGCAGTCACTCCCGGCTCGTCGGCTGCATGGTCGATGTCACTGACCGCAAGCGGGCGACGGAGCAACTCGACCGGATGTTCGCCCTTTCTCCCGACATGATTTTTAGCGTCAACCTCAATGGTTATTTGCGTCAGATCAACCCGGCCTTCGAGCGGATTCTCGGATATTCCAAGCACGAATTGTTGACGAAGCCCTTTCCGAATCTTGCCCATCCGGATGATCTCGCGACGGCGGTCGATTTCCTGAAACGCGTCGTGACGGAGAGAAAACTTTCCGGCGTCGAATGGCGCATTCGCTGCAAGGATCTTTCCTATAAATGGATCCAGATCAATTCCGTCACCGTGCCGGGCGAGGAGTTTCTCTATTGTGTGGGACGCGACGTCACCGAGCGAAAATTGGCCGAGGAGCGGCTGGAGCGATTGCGTACCGAGCATCGGCTAGTTCTGGATTCGGTCGGAGAAGGCGTCCAGTGGGTGGGGGCGGATGGGCTGATTAAATTCGAGAATCCCGCCGCGTCCAAAATACTTGGGTACGAAAACTCCGAGCTGATCGGCAAATCAGCACACGTGCTGATACATCACACTCACGCCGACGGATCTACCTACCCAGTGACGGAATGCCCAATCCATTTGACGCTGAAAGACGGACTTATCCGCCGCGTCACGAATGAGATTTTCTGGCGCAAGGACGGCACCAGCTTTCCCGTCGAATATACCAGCACGCCGGTGCGCGATGAGGCAGGGAATCTCGCGGGCGTCGTCGTTATCTTCACCGATATCACCGAGCGCAAGCAGCTCGAAGTCCAGTTGATCCAGGCCCAGAAAATGGAAACTGTGGGCAAGCTTGCCGGCGGCATCGCCCATGAATTCAACAGCATCATGACGGCGATCATCGGGCAGAGCGAATTGCTCCTCGGCGATCTTCCCTCGGATCACCCCCTCTCGGTCAACGCCAATGAGATTCGTCTGGCGGCAGACCGTGCGGCCGTCCTCACCCGCCAATTGCTTGCTTATGGCCGCAAGCAGATTTTGCAGCCTGATTTTCTGAGTCTAAACAGCCTCCTGTTTCATCTGGAGCATGTTCTGCGGCATCTCGTGGGAACGAACATCGATATCCGCATCGTTCCCGCCGCCGACCTCCAGAACGTAAATGCCGATCCCGGGCAGATCGAGCAGGTCATCATCAATCTCGCCCTCAACGCCCGTGACGCCATGCCCCGAGGCGGCAAGCTGACCCTGGAAACTTCCAACGTCATTTTCGATAACGAGAAAGTCGGCCGCTATCCAGAGATGAAACCGGGCGCCTACGTCATGCTGGCCATCAGCGATATGGGCGAAGGTATGAGCGAGGAAGTAAAGTCCCATGCTTTTGAGCCCTTCTTCTCCACCAAGGGCGTCGGCCAGGGGACTGGTCTGGGCCTGGCTACTTGCTACGGCATCGTCAAGCAAAGCGGCGGCCATATCAGCGTCTACAGTGAGCCGGGCCGCGGCTCAACCTTCAAGGTTTACCTCCCGCAGGCCTTGAAAAAAGATTTCATTCCTCTTCCTGCACGCACCCCGGCCCATATTCCGCGAGGCACCGAGACCATCCTCCTCGTTGAGGACGACCCCGCCTTGCTGGAAATGGCTTCCACGTTTCTCAGCCGGCTGGGTTATCGGATCCTGGCCGCAGCGGATGGTGCCCAGGCACTTGCCCTGTCCGGGGAACCTGGGAATAAAAACATCGATCTTCTCTTCACCGACGTCATCATGCCCCAAGTTGATGGCAAGGAACTTTCGGATCGTATTCGTATCTCTCATCCCGATGTGAAGATCTTGTTCACTTCGGCTTTCACCGAAAACGCCATCGTTCATCATGGCGTTCTCAACGCAGGAATCGTCCTTCTTCAAAAGCCGTTCACACCATCCGCCATGGCGAACAAGGTGCGGGAAGTCATCGACGGCAGCTAGGCGCCTCCAATTTTTAGTTGGGCGAGCCGCCTTAAGATTCCAGCTCCTCATTCCGATATGAGAGTAATCCGAGAAGTGGAAAAACTCGGCGCTCCCCGAAATGAAAAACACCCAACTTTATTGCTACCTGATCCAACTGGGCATCTTTGTCTGTTGGGCATTTCTTGCCGCTGGATTGATCTGCTACCTCTCTTTTATTCATGCCTCCCCCTTGCCGGGATATCGAAACTTTAAAGCTCCTGCAGGGATCGCCGAAAATCAATGGAGTGTCGTCCATCTTCTGGCGGCGGATTGCCCCTGCTCGGCCAACTTGGCGGTCTATCTGGAGAATCGCCATCCGTCCCTTTCCGCCCGGGAGCAGGTCATCATTATCGGAAATAACCCCGCCCTCTCGGCTCAACTGGAACAGGCCGGATGGAAGGTCACATCCCTGAGTGAGTCCGATGCCGAAGCGAAGTTCGGTCCGGGTGGAGCTCCTTGGCTGCTGATCTATGATTCCCATGAAAAATTAGTCTATAGCGGCGGCTATCTGGGACGCCCGATCCATTCTCCACGCGAGCCCTTTCAGGACCTGGTCATGCTGACATCCCTGGAAAACGGACAATCTCCCAAACCGCTGGCCGCTTTTGGATGCTTTATCACCCAAAAACTAAGACATCAGATGGACCCCCTTGGATTGAAATAGGGGTCACTTAAATAAAACATCCCGATCGAAAGACAAACTCCATGAACGACCGCATTAAACTAGAAATAGAAAAACATTTCTCGAGAATGACCCGCATCTTTCTCATTGCCTTTTGGGCACATATTCCCGTGCTGATGGGTGTCGCGTGGCTGTTTGACACGAGCTACTTTCAAGCCTTTTGGATCGGGTCCGCCATCCTGGCCGGCCCCACGTTGCTCTACTTTTGCGCGCCTGGGAGTCTCCTCGGCGCGCTTTCCATCGGTATCACCAGCCAGTGTCTTGGCGCGCTGCTCATTCATTTGGGCAAGGGACAGATCGAAATGCATTTCTACATTTTCGCCTCGATCTCATTTTTGGCCGTGTTCGCCGATTCACGGGTCATCATCGTGGCGGCGGTGGTCATCGCGCTTCATCATCTGGCTTTCTTTCTTCTCTTGCCGTCGAGTGTTTTCAATTACCAGGCTTCGATCTGGATTGTGGTGGAACATGCCGTCTTTGTCGTCCTTTCCAGCATTCCATCCTGTATGATTGCGCGGGCCTTTTACAACTACATGATTGGCGGCAACCTGGCACTTTATCGTCTGGACGAGACCGTCAATCGCCTCAGCGGAACTTCTCGCTCGCTGATTTATAGCGCCGAAACCCTGGCTCACGACGCCTCGAAGCAGGCCACCTCAGTTCAGAAGACCTGTGCTTCCATGGGGGAGATTTCCGGATTGGTCAAAGATTCCTCCGTCTGCATCGATCAGGCTCGCGAGCAAATCATGGTCTCCCGAAAGACCGCGGAGACCTGCGAAAACGGGATGAAAAAACTGACGACTATTTTGGACGTGGTCAAAATTTCCGGACAGGAAATGACCCGCTCGATGGATGGAATCAAACAATCCAGCAATGCGATTTCCAAGATCATCAAGACCATCGATGAAATCGCTTTCCAAACCAATATCCTCGCCTTGAATGCCGCCGTCGAAGCAGCCCGGGCGGGCGAGGCGGGCCTGGGCTTCGCGGTGGTGGCTGATGAAGTCCGCAATCTGGCCAAGCGTTCCGCCGATGCGGCCAATGAGACCAGCACCCTGATCGAGACCGCGATCACACGCAGCGACGACGGCGTCCAAATCAACACCAAGGTCATGAGCAATCTGGAGGCCATGATTCAAACTTCCGGCGCGCTCCAATCCGATCTCACCCAAATCCTCACAGGATTTCGCGAGGTGGATGGTCTTATCCTCCATCTGAACAAGACGGGCTGCAAGCAAAGCGAAGGCATCAAGTCGGTGGATGAGGCGCTCAAGGAGATTGCCTATCTCACGAATTCTCATAGCACAAAGTCCGGCGAACAAGCCGAGGAGGCCGGCAAGATTCAACGCGAGAATGAGGAACTTGTCTCGGCCGTAAGCCAGCTCGCCCTGATGATGGGAAGTAATCACTATGCTAAAGCCGCCCTGATCGGCGCCCTCAAATCACCTCCTTTGATCATGCAGAAGAGCCAGCCATCTTCCATCAATCGGGAAGATTATCCGGTCACCATTTCACCGCGTAATCGGCTCCCTCGCCAAGTCTCAGATCCGGCCATGGAACAACTCTTTTGAAGGGAGGCCTCGCTTCCCGGAACCCCAAGAACGGGTACGCCTAAGCTTTATTCAGAATGAGCTGGAGCGCCTTCAGCAAAGTTCCAGAGGTGTAGGGCTTCGGAAGAAAATGTTCGACCCCCGCGCCGGCGGCCTTGGCCACGCTGGCATTGGTATTGAGGCCGCTGGCCGCGATGATCCGGATTAAGGGATTGATATTGAGCAGAGCGTGAATGGTGGCGGGGCCGTCCATGATCGGCATGGCCATATCCGTAAGAACGACATCGATCTCGTTGCGATGTTGGGCGTAAACCGCAACCGCTTCGGCCCCGTTGCTCGCCGTCAGGACCCGATAGCCGAATGCGCGAAGCGTCTGGCCGGTAACAGTGAGAATGGTCGGCTCATCGTCAACCACCAGAACCATCTCGCCATCGCCACGGGGAAGGATCACCGGTTCAGCGGGCCCTTCGCAATATTCGGCCGTCGTTCGTTGAGCGGGAAGGCAAACCTTGAAGGTCGTTCCCGTACCTGGTTCGCTGTAAACGTCGATAAATCCGTGATGACTTTTGACAATGGCGATGGCGGTTGAAAGACCGAGACCGGTTCCTTTGCCCACCTCTTTGGTTGTGAAAAAGGGCTCGAAGATCTTGTCGATGACATCCTGGGAAATTCCGGTTCCGGAATCAGTCACGGAGATGATCACGTAGGGCCCGGCCTTCGCTTGCAGGTTCATCGCCGCATATTGTTCGTCGAAGAGAAAGTTTTCGGCCTTGATGGTCAGATTGCCTCCATTCGGCATCGCATCCCTGGCATTGACGCAGAGATTCAAGACCAACTGATGGACCTGGGTGGGATCGCCGAGAATCGTCCAGGTGTACGAGGGAATGGAGAGCTCGAGATGAATGTCTTTCGGGAAGGTATTTTTGACAATGTGATTGATGTCCTTGAGCAGATGCTGCGGCTGAATCTCGATTCGCTGACCATCCATACCTCGGGCGAAGGACAAGACCTGCTGGACGATATCCGCCCCTCGCCGGGCGCTGATTTCAATATCTTCCAGCATGCTTTTTGCGTCCGCGCGGTCGGTCATGTCCTTGAGTAAATCAATGGCCATCATGATTGGGGCAAGAATGTTGTTCAGATCGTGAGCGATGCCGCCGGCCAGAGTACCGATGCTCTCCATCCGCTGCGCGCGCATGAACTGGGCCTCGATCTTTTTCTTCTCGGTGATGTCCGTATTGATCGCGAGCACCGATTTGGGGCGCCCCTCCCGGTCTCTCACCAGGGTCAGTCGCGCTTCGATGGTCAACTGCTGGCCGCCCTTGGTCTTGTATTGAACTTCGCCGGTCCATTCGTTTTGTGTCAGGGCCGCGCGGTAGCCCTCTTCATGCCGCGGATCGCCGTTATGGATCAGTTCGTCGCCCATTCGCCCCGTGGCATCCTGGCGGGTCCAGCCATACATCCTCTCCGCTCCTTTGTTCCAGAAAAGGATCCGTCCCTCCAGATCGCAGACCGTAATGGCTTCCTGGGTTTTATCCAAAAGCTCGGCATGTTCGGCGATTTGCTCCATCGCCTTTTTGCCCTCGGTCACATCGCGAAACATCCAGATCCTGCCGTAATAGCCTCCCTGCGTATCGCGAACCGGGGCCGAGTAACGATCGAAGGTCCTCCCATCAAGCAGCTCGATTTCATCGCGGCTGATTTCATTCGGATGGGCATAGAGATAGGAGACCCGCCTGGCGAATTCCGCCGGATTGCAGGTCCGTCCGGTAATGAACTGGAGTTGCCTGGAATCATCACTTTCGTCCGAGAACTCCTGGGGGATCTTCCACATGTCCCTCATCCGCTGATTCTGGAGCACTTTCTTTCCCTCGTTATCGACGATCAAAATCCCATCCAGGGCACAGTTCATCTGGGCCTCAAAGAGAGCCGTTCTCCAGCGCAATTGCTCCTCGCTCGCTTGTAATTCGCGATTACGGACGGTGAGTTCCGTATTTTTTTCCTCCAGCTTGGCCACCAGCCTTTCGCTGTATTCCTTCATCACGCCCACTTCCTTCGCCTGGCTCAGGGGGCGCCTCTTGCCAGCTTTCACCTCGGCCAGGGCATCGACAATCGTCTTGAGCGGCGCGGGCTTGCGGATGAATTTGTCCGCCCCGACTTCCAGCGCAAGCCTCTCGTCTCCATCTGAGATATAGCTGGAAGTATAGATAATAATCGGGAGGTGGCCAAAGCGTTTGCTCGCCCGCACCTCATAGCAAAAACGATAGCCGTCCATCCGCGGCATAAGAATATCCGAGATGATGACATCCACGTTTTCTCGCTCCAAAACCGCCAGCGCCTCAATACCGTCAGCGGCCTCGACTATTGTGTGATCTTCGGCTTCCAACATCGCCCGCAGCAATCTGAGATTGATGGGAATATCATCGACGATAAGAATGGTCATGACGTCATACCGGAAACGGACAGAGGCAGTGAAAAATAAAAAGTGGCTCCGCCGCCGACAATTCCCTCTGCCCAGATCCGGCCCCCATGCCGGTTGACGATGCGTTGTGCGTGGGCGAGGCCGATCCCCGTTCCTTCAAATTCTTCCTTTGGATGGAGCCGCTGAAATACGCCGAAAAGCTTGTCCGCATGACTCATGTCAAATCCAACGCCGTTGTCGCGGATGAAGAAAATTTTCTCACCTGCCTTTCCCGGCGCGCCTCCAACCTTGATTTCAGGCCTCTTACAGCCCCGGCTGAACTTGAGAGAATTGCCCAGCAGGTTGACCAGCACCTGGCGCAACATGGAGCGATCCCCTCGGACCTCTCCCAGGGACCCAATCTCCCAGGAAATATCGCGCCCCTTGGTTTCATCGTTCAAATCCTGCAGGGCATCCTCGATGACTCGATCCAAGTCCACGGTGATCATCTGCATTCCGGCGCGCCCGATCCGGGAGAAGTTGAGCAGATCATCGATTAATTCCGACATTCGGGCGATGGAATGCGAAATGTTTCCGAGATAACCCTGGCTGACTTCGTCCGATAAAAGAGACGCCTTCTCCTGCAATAGGCTGGCATATCCCAGGATATGGCGCAGGGGTCCGCGCAAATCATGCGAGATGGAATAGGAGAACGCCTCCAGTTCCCGATTGGCCACGGTGAGTTGCTCCGTGCGCTTGAGGACCCGCTGTTCCAGTTCCTCGTTCAACCTGCTCATCTGCTCCATCAGGCCGCGATACTTCCCTTCGCTCTCCTGTAATTTTTCATTGCGGGCGGTCAGTTCGAGATTTCTCTCCTCGAGCTTGGCCACCAGGCGCTCGCTGTATTCCTTCATCACCTCCAGGGCTGGCGGCGGCTCGAAAAACCGGGCCAGCCGATATTTTTCATCCGCCATTACTTCCCGCAGGGTTTCCATCACGACGCGCATCGAAGCGGGCTTGCAGATGAATTTATCCGCACCAAAATCCAGGGCGACCTTTTCATCCGCGGGCGACGTATAAGTTGCGGTATAGAAAATAAACGGGATCCAATGCAGGCGCTCGTTTCGCCGCAACTCATAGCACAGGCGATAACCGTCCATGCGGGGCATGAGGATATCGGAGATGACGATATCGACGGATTCGCGCTCTAAAATCTCCAAAGCCTCCTGGCCATCCCGCGCGGATAGAGTCTCGTAACCCTCGGACTCAAGGGTCACCCGCAGCAACTTCAGGTTGGTCGGCGTATCGTCGACAATGAGAATTTGCAAAAGAGCTCCTTATAAACTAAGTGTTTGAGAACCCCGTTTAACGGCATCGGTCAGTTGGACCGGCAACTCGCGCGTATTAATTGGCTTGAGAAAGTAGGCATCGCATCCGGCGGCCAGCGCATCGGCCTTGGGAAAACGTTCCGGAAAACCGGTCACAGCCACGATGGGAATGTCCCTCGTTTCCGGATTGGCCTTGAGTCTCCGGGCCAGGGTCAGGCCATCCATGGCAGGAAGGACCAAATCCAGGAGAATGACCTCGGGCTTCTCCTTCCGGATTGCCGCGAAGGCCTGCTCGGCATCCCCGATGCAACTAACCTGATGTCCATCGCTGCTCAGGATATGGCTGGCGAGTTTCATCTGGGGGGCGTGATCTTCGATAATGAGAATTCTGATTCTGGATTTCGTTTCCACGGGCACGGCGGCCGGCAGATAAGCAGCCACCTGACCGGGAAGTTGGCGGGTGTCGATCGGCTTCGTGATGTATCCATCGCAGCCGGCATCGAAAGCCTTTTGGTCATCCCCCTTCATCGCAAAGGCGGTGAGCGCAATAATAATGATGGAACGGGTCTTTTCATCGGCCTTCAGCAGACGGGTCAAGGCCAGCCCATCCATCCCCGGCAGGGCAATATCCATGAGGATCAGAATCGGGGGAGTTTGCCGGACAATTTCCTGTGCCTGTTCGGCATCGATCGCTTGCAGGATCTCGTAGCCCTCGAAGGCCAGTAAATCGGAGATCAGCTTAAGATTGGTGGGATTATCGTCTACCACGAGAATGCGTTCTGCGCTCATGTTTCCTCCGGGTGAAAGTTCAACGGCAGGGTCACTGTGAAGGTACTGCCTCGCCCAAAATCGCTTTCGACGGCAACGTGACCTCCGACGAGTTCCGCAATCTTTCGGGTCAAAGCCAGTCCCAGGCCGGTGCCTTGATAATGACGCGTCGCGCCCGAATCTATTTGCTCGAATTCCCGGAAGAGACGTTGCAGGTTTTCCGGCTTGATGCCGATGCCGGTGTCGCGGATGGCCAGCGTAAAGTGCTTCGCATCCACCGGGCTGATGACAATATCTATCCGCCCGCCGTCGTTGGTGAATTTGATCGCGTTGGAAAGCAGATTATAAAGCACCTGCTTGAACTTTTGCTGGTCGAGCGTCACGCTGTCGATTTCCGGGGCGATTGCCAGTTGAACGTGGAGGACCTTCTTGTCCACCAGCGGCTTGGCCACGGAGCAGACCTCATCCACAGCCTTGCGTAGCGAGAAGGTCTCCAAATTGAGCACCATCTTTCCCGCCTCCACTTTGGCGATATCGAGGACGTCATTGATAAGCTGGAGGAGATGCCGTCCGCTATTTAGGATGTCTCCCAGGTAATCCCGCTGTTTCACGTTCAGGGCGCCCGGCTTGCCATCGACCAGGAACTCGGCAAAACCGATGATCCCGTTGAGCGGCGTGCGCAGTTCGTGCGACATATTGGCCAGAAAGCGATTTTTACTTTCCGCCGCGCTTTGCAATTCGGCGTTCTTCTGCTGGATTGCCTGCTCGATACGCTTCCGGTCCGTGATGTCGTAGTTTAATTCAACGATGCGGGTCGATTGTCCGGTTGCGTCCCCCTGCAACGTCCAGCGACTCGAGACGATGAGAGAACTTCCATCGCGCCGGCTATGGAAGAGCTCGCCCTCCCAATGTCCCTCTTCCATCAACTTGGCTTTAATCTCGTCCCGCGGCTGCGGAAAGACTGTCTTCAGCAAATCGTGGGTCACGCGCCCCAGCACTTCCTCCTGGGTCCAGCCATACACCCGTTGCGCGCCCTTGTTCCAATAGGTGATCTTGTCCTCGAGATCCCGCAGCATGACCGAGTCGTTCACCAAATCCATGATCTGGGCCTGGTCGCGCAGCGCCGTTTCCACCCGTTTGCGCTCGCTGATATCGCGCGAGACTTTGGAAAATCCGCAAAGCTTCCCCTGATCATCATGAAGAGCCGTGATGATCACATTGGCCCAAAAGCGGGAACCGTCCTTGCGTAGCCGCCAGCCCTCAACCTCGAACCGGCCTTGCGTCGCAGCGATGGCAAGTTCCTGAGCGGGCTTGCCGTCACTTAAATCTTCCGGGGGATAGAAACGGGAGAAATGTTGACCTAAAATCTCTTCGGCGGTGTAGCCCTTGGTCCGCTGCGCGCCCAAATTCCAGGTGGCGACGTTACCGTTGGGATCAAGCCGGAAGATGGCGTAGTCCTGAATATTTTCCACCAGCAGGCGATAACGTTCCTCGCTTTCGCGCAATCCCTGGTCCGCCTTTTGCCGTTCGGTAATGTCGCGAATGGCGCTGGAAATGAGGATTCCCTCCTCGGTCTCGAGCGGGCTGAGACTGATCTCGACCGGAAACTCCGTGCCGTCCTTGCGCAATCCATAAAGCTCAAGGCCGGCCCCCATGGCCCGCGTCCGGGGGTGAGCAGAGAAGGCGTCCCGGTGTTCCGAATGGTGCCCCCGGAAGCGTTCGGGCACCAACATCTCCACTTTTTTCCCCAGGAGTTCCTCTCGGGGATAACCGAAAAGCTTCTCCGTCTGGGCGTTGACGATCACGATATCGCCCTGGCGATCCGCGATGACGATGGCGTCAGGCGCCGCTTCCAGAAGATCGCGAAATTTCCGCTCTACCTTTCTCCGCTCTACCGTTTCCTTTTCCGACTGCTCCCGGATCAGTCGCAAAGCGCTGGCGGTGGGCATGGCCAGCACCTCGGGAACCAGCCGCACGAGCAAGACGGCCGTAACCACCGATGAAAATGCCGTGACCGCCTTAACCCCGCCCGAGAGCCAATAGGTGGGATGCCAGATATTCCAGATTTCCAAAACGTGCGTCGTTCCGCACGCCAGGATGAAAATGGCAAAGCAGAGAAAGATCCATCCGAACTGAAAATCGCGCCGATTGCGAACAAAGTAGAAGAGCGTCAGCGGAATCGAGTAGTACGCCAAGGCGATCAATCCATCCGAAATAACATGAAGCCAAATGACAGATGGGTTCCACTCGTAACACATGCCATGCGGCATGAAACCGTCACTAGAAAAGAATCGCTTTAAGAAATCCATCATAACTTTCCGAGAGGCGAGTACAACAGTTCGAACCAGGATTTCTCTCCTGATTCTCAATCCCCAAATAACCTTAAATCCGGCAGCTTCTCCGCTCTGCGATTCCAAAAAAGAAGCGGTTAAACTCCAGGATTTTCCTTAAACCGACCTATTTATGTCATTCCCTGTTGATCCTGCTTGATAAAGAAGTCGGCCCAATTGCGGCATTGTTAAGCTTTTAGTTCACAAAAATAAAAAATTGCAGAACCTGTTTATCTATTTGAAGGCTATATGGTCGATCCAGCTTTTTAGTTTATAAGCAGCATCTCTATCTTCATTACGCCAAACCGACTAAGTAGTGGTGAAAGTTGAAGGAGATCTCGACAATCGGCGCCTGACGGGCACAAAAAAGAGAGAGGCGCGACTCAAACGTAACACACTCGCTCGACTTGAAACCCGATCGATCTTTCGGACCAGCCCGTTCTTGCTCCCGCCTATTTGAGCGCAGCGCCACAGGAAGCCCGCACGACCAATTCGCAGGGGAAGACTTCCACCGCATTTGGTTCGGGAGTGCGGATTCCTTGAATGAGCTCGTGAAGGACCCGGATCGCTGCATCGGCCATCAAACGATCAGGCTGGCGAATAGTTGTCAGGGGAATTTCGCAGCACCCGGCGGCGACCTGAAGAAGTCCGCCGAAATGGAGCATCCCGATCAGCCCGCTCCTTCCCCCGCGCGTAGCGATCCGAGCAGAAAGTTCCACTTCTCCGCGGCTTGGGCCATGCGCCGCCGGGTTTCCTCGGTCAACTTGATCGAAGATGCCGGATTGAGCGCCGCCGCGGCCACCGTCGATCGGGATAGCCTCAACCTCCGGGCGAGCTCGTTTTGGGTGATCCGAGGTTTCAACGCGATCGCAGTCCCGTCTCCGTCGCCCTTTGGGTTCAACTCCCGGCGCGATGCCTTGGCGCTCATCATGCCCGCCCCTGGTCAGGGCGTTTCCAACACGAGCTTCAGCATTTTCAGCAAGGTTCCCGCCGTGTAAGGCTTCAGGAGGAAATGGGTGACGCCGGCTTCGGAGGCCTTGAGCACACTTCCATTCGCGCCCAGTCCACTGGCCGCGATCAGCTTCACCTTCGGGTTCATGCGCAGCAGGGCGTGAATGGTCGCCGTCCCATCCATCACCGGCATCGCCATGTCGGTCAACACCACGGCAATCTCCCTTCGGTGTTCCGCGTAGACGGCCACCGCAGCCGCGCCATCGCTGGCGGTCAACACGCGGTAGCCGAAGGCCTGCAATGTCTGGCTGGTGATGGTCAGGATGGAGGCTTCATCGTCGATGATCAGGATCGTCTCGCCGTGGCCGCGGGGCAGATTGACCGGCTCCGGTTGCTCGCCCAAATTCGTCGCGGCCAGATGCGCCGGGATATAGACCTTGAAGGTCGTCCCCTTCCCCGCCTCACTGTAGACGTTGACGAATCCGCCATGACTTTTGGCGATGGCCATGACGGTCGAAAGACCAAGCCCGGTTCCCTTGCCAACCTCCTTGGTCGTGAAGAAAGGCTCGAAGATCTTCTCGAAGATCGCCTTGGGAATGCCAGTCCCCGTATCCGTGACGCTGAGAACCACGTGAGGGCCCACGGTGGCCTGGATGTTCATGGCTACATATTGTTCGTCGAGCAGTTGGTTGCCGACATCGATGGTCAGGACTCCTCCCTCCGGCATGGCGTCCCGTGCGTTCACACAGAGATTGAGCAGGATCTGGTGCAGTTGCGTGGGATCACCCAAAAGCGTCCAAACATCGTCCGGAATGGAAATCTGGAAGCGGATGTCCTTGGGGAAAGTGTCCTTGATGATGGTTTCGATGTCCTTGAGTAGATGCTTCGGCTGGACCTCGATCCGCTGGCCTTCGAGCCCGCGCGCAAAAGAGAGGACCTGGCGCACGATGTCCGCGCCGCGCCGGGTGCTGACCTCGATCGTTTCCAGGATGTTTTTCGCCTGAGGATGGGTCGCGGTGGTCTTGAGGATGTCGATCGACATCATGATCGGCGCGAGAATGTTGTTCAGATCGTGGGCGATGCCTCCGGCGAGCGTGCCAATGCTCTCCATCCGCTGCGCGCGCATGAACTGGGCCTCGATCTTCTTCTTCTCGGTGATGTCCGTATTGATCGCGAGCACCGATTTGGGATTTCCATCATTGTCCCGGACCAGCGTCAGGCGGGTTTCCACCGTCAATTCGCTGCCATCTTTGGCCAAATGCTGGATTTCACCGGACCATTCCCCACGCCGGATCGCCAGGTTCTCGATTTCCTCAAACCAGCGAGGATTCGCGTAAAGTAATTCACCAACATTTCGCCCGAGGACTTCCTCACGCACCCAGCCGTACATGCGCTCCGCGCCCTTGTTCCAAAACAAGATTCCTCCCTCGAGGCTGCGCACGATGATGGCATCCTGCGTCTTGTTCAGGAGGGCCGCCTGCTCCTCGATCTGTTCCGCGGCGCGTTTGCGCTCGGTGATATCGCGAACCACCGCGACGAGGTAGCTGCGGTTCAGGGTGATGTACTGGACATTGATCTCAACCGGGAACGTGGTGCCGTCTTTCCGGCGGTGACGGCCCTCCACCATTTTGGATCCCGACCGGCGTAATTCCTCCGCGATGGCATGCATGGACGAGACGGTGACGGCGATGATCTCAACGTCCGAGATGTTCATGGCGAGCATCTCCTCGCGCGTATAGCCGAGCCTCTGGCAGGTGCTCTCGTTGACGTCGAGATACCGGCCCGTCTCGGGATCGATCACCACGATGGCGTCGCTCGACTGATCGATCAGGGCGCGAAACAGGGTCATCGATTCCTGCACCCGCTTCCGCTCGACGATTTCCGCCGACAGCGAGGCCGTCCGCTCGACCACCTTTTCCTCCAGTTGTCCGTTTAACTGCGCCAGGTCGTCGCGCGCGCGGGAAAGCTCCCGGTTCTTTTGCACGGCCGCTTCATAGGTGGAGAGAAGCAGGTTGAGAATCTGCGCCCGGTTCGAGGTGATGACATGCCTCCGGCCGGCCAAATAGACTTCCATGCTGATCTGCATGGTCTCGCGATTGCGCAGGTGTACATTCGCCAGGAGATAGTGGATCCGCGCCAGGAGATTATTCTCATCGTAGGGCTTGGTAATGAAATTATCCGCCCCGCACTCCAGGCCCTTGAAAACATCTTCCGAGTCCGAAAGCGACGTGAGCAGGATTACCGGGACCTCTGCGAGTTGGGCATCGCCCCGGATGCGATGGCAGAGTTCATACCCGTCCATCTCCGGCATGTTGATGTCGGTGATCACCATGGTGGGCTTCTGCGCGTGCATGATCTCAAGCGCCTCTCGTCCGTTGCGGGCGGAGATGACCCTAAATTCGCGCCGCTCCAAAATGTAGCGGAGTTGTTCGGCCTGGGTGGGACTGTCCTCCACGATGAGGATCTTCACGGGATTTGAAATGGGGTCTGCAGTCATGGTGCGCTCACGATGGTGGTTAAGGCTTTGGCGATTCCTTCCGGCGACAAGATATGCATGGCGGCCCCGGCCTTGATGGCCTGTCCGGGCATCCCGTGAATGATGGAACTTTCCTCATCCTGGGCGAGAGTAATGGCGCCGACTTTTCTCAGTTGCCACAATTCTTCCACGCCGTCCACCCCCATGCCGGTCAGCAGTACTCCGGCGGCCTGCGCGCCAAACGCCGCCTCGACGGATCGGAAGAGAAAGGAGACCGAGGGCCGCATGCCATTTTCCCGCTCGTGCCGGGTAAGGATAATGTGATGCTCGGAATTCACTCCCATCTGGAAGTCATCCGGCGCGACATAGGCGTGCCCCGGCAGGAGGGATTCCCCATTAACCGCCAACCGCACGGGGAAGCCGGTGGACTTGGCCAGCCATTCAACAAAACCATGCGTGAAGCCGGGCGTCATGTGTTGGACGACCAGCACCGGCACGGAAAGATCTTTGGGCAACGCGGCCAGGAGAACTTGCAGGGCAAGAGGTCCGCCGGTGGAGGCGCCAATGGCTACTACTCGGATCGGCCAGTGCGTGGGTTTGACCTGCTTCAACGGGCCGCTGGCCGTCGCCGTCGATGGCGGTTTGGGTCGGACCCAGCGCCGGACCACCTTTACTTCCGACATCAATTTGACCGCGTCGATCAATTGCTTCGCCGAGTCCTCATGCTCCGGATGACCGGGACCGTGGGGCAGGGCCGCGACGGTCAGCGCACCCGCCTCGATCGCCTGGAATTGGATCGCGACATTATCGGGAGCCGAACTGGCGCTGACGATGATGATCGGCGTCGGAACGGTTTCCATGATGTTCCGCGTTGCCTGGAAACCGTCCACCCCGGGCATATGAATATCCATGGTGATGACGTGCGGACGAGTGCGCCGCGCCGCTTCCACCGCCTCCCGGCCATCGGCGGCGATTCCCACCACCTCGATCATCGGATCCGAATTAAGCACGCGGGAGATGAATTCGGAAACGACGCGCGAATCTTCCACGATGAGAACGCGGATGCTTTTGTCTTCGCCGACTTTCATATCGATCTCCGGATGACGTCCAGCAGGTTGCTCTGGTCGAAGCTACCCTTCACGATATATGCGGTGGCGCCGACGTCGATGCCGTGTTCGCGATCCTCCCGGGAATCGAGCGCCGTGACCAGGATCACCGGCAACTCGGAGAATTTTTTGTCGGCGCGGATCTTCGCCGTCAGGCCGAACCCATTCAGGCGCGGCATGTCGACATCGGAAACCACCAGGTCGAATTCGCCGCTACGCAGTTTCGCGAACGCCTCGATGCCGTCCACCGCGGTCACCACCTGGTAACCCGCCGATTCGAGAATATTCTTCAGGAGCGTCCTCGAGGTGATGGAATCCTCGGCCACCAGCACCGATTTTTTGCCGGTCGCCACCACGGCCAGGGGAGCGGCAGCGTGGATGCCGGTGCCACTCTGCCGAATGGCCGATTGGATCAGGTCCGGAACGTTGAGAATCGGCACCACGCGACCCGTCTCGAGAACGGTGGCGCCGGCAATATTCCGGACACGAACCAGGTGCCGGCCCAACGTTTTCACCATGACTTCCTGCTCGTAAAGGATCTCATCGACCGCGAACGCAACGCGCTGGCTGACGGAAGTCAGCACCAGAATCGGAAGAATGTCCGGCGCGACCGGTTTGGCCGCCACTTCGAGCACTTCATGAAGTTGAGCAAGCGAGACCGCCTGTTCGCCGATGACGATCGTCTCGCGATTCTCGATGGTCTGCACCTCTGCCCGGCGGACTCGCATCACGCGCTCCACATGGCTGTTGGGCACGACAAAGAGCTGCTCGCCCACCCGCACCACGACGCCGTGGAATCGGGTAAGCGTCAACGGCAGATTGATTCGAAAACTGGTGCCCTCCGCGCCATTAGTTTCGACTGCAAGCGTGCCGCTCAGCTTTTCAACCTTCTCCTTTACAATGGCGAGGCCGAGACCGAGGCCGGAAATGTCGGTGACCATGGGGCTGGTGGAAAGCCCGGATTGGAAAATGAGGGAAAGGGCCTCCCGCTCGCTGAGTAAATCCAGCTTTTCCGGCGAGAGGAGGCGCAGCTTCAAGGCGGCGCTTTTGACTCTTCCCGCATCGATGCCGCCGCCGTCATCCTTAATCAGCAATTCAACGTTGTTGCCATGGCGGGAGGAGATTCCCAGGGAGATTTTGCCCCGCGAGGATTTGCCCCGGCGCACGCGCTCCGCAGGCAGTTCGATTCCGTGATCGAGGCAATTCCGCACGAGATGGATCAGCGGGTCCTTCATCTCCTCGAGAATCCTGCGGTCGATCTCGATCTCACCGCCCTCGATGACAAGCTCGACCTCCTTGCCCTGGTCGCGCGACAACTCGCGGACAAAGCGGGGAAAAACATCGAGCAGGGTGGAGAAAGGCTGCATCACCACCTTCTTCATCTCGTCCAGGAGATTGTCCACCATTGCCCCGACGGCGCGCTCGTCACGGAGCGAGGTTCCCGCCAATTCCACCAATTCCCGGTCGAGCGTTTCGACGAAATCGCCGCTCCATTCCAGAAACTCCACGATCCGCGCCAAATGCGGGCTGGCGGCAGAGCGTCCATTTCCCTCATCCCCGGTTTCGATCGTTCGCTGGACGAGACGCACATCGGGTCGCAACTTGGCCCATTTCCTTCTCCATTCGTAGGGCGCCCGGCTGATCCGACCGAGCATCGCCGCATGATGCGAAGCGGCCTGTTTGGCGGAGAGCATCTCCTCGGCCTGCAAGAGAACGGCGTCGAGCTTGGCCGTGGAGACACGCACCGTTCCGACCGGCTCGCGTCTTTTCTCCGGACTCGTCAGGGCCGAGCTTCCCGCCGCAACTTCGGGAACCGCAGGCAGCGGCGGGGCGGGATGATCTCCCGCGAGAAGGGCCCGAAGTGATTCGCTGAGTTCCGCGACCCGGGGCCGGGCGGATGAGGAGGACGCCGAATCGATGAACTCGGCCAATTGCCCCAGCGCATCGACCGTCCGGTGGAGAAGATCGAACAGCTCGGGCGAAGGGGAAAGCTCCTGCCGTTTTAGGGCGGAGAAGACGCTTTCCAGCGCATGGCAGAGCGTCTCGATTTCCGCCGCATTAACGGCGCGGGCCGCGCCTTTCAGGCTGTGGGCCGAGCGGAAGGTTGCGTCAAAGATGCTCTTTTTTGTCTCCGGGCTGGGGGCGCTTTCCAGCCCGACCAGCCCCGAGGCGATGGCCTCGATATGCTCCCGCGCCTCGACCTTGAAGGTCGCGAGCAATCGCTTCAGCAAAACGGCATCGGGAGTGGGCATGAGGGCTGGGGATGAGGTATCCGTTACATCTTATATTGTTCGATCAACTTTTTGAGCTTCTGGCCAAGTTCATGCAGGCCGTGAGCCGCGACCTCCGCTTGCTTTGTGCCCGCGAGGTTTTGCGCGCTTGCCTGCTTAATGTTTTCCATCGCCAGGCCCACCTGTTCGGTTCCAACCAACTGTTGCTGATTGGACGCGGCGATCTGCGTCGCGGCCTGCGCGGCCTCGGTGATGCTGTCCGCGAGCAGCCGAATCGATTCACCCGCGTCGGCTGATTGCTTCACGCCCATTTCCACCGCCTTGCTTCCCTGCTCGGTGGCGAGCACGGCGGTGGTGGTGGCTTTCTGGATGTCGTTGAGAATGGTCCGCACCTGCGAGGTTGCCTGCTTCGATTGCTCGGCGAGATTTTTGATTTCCTGCGCCACGACCGCGAATCCCTTGCCCTGCTCGCCCGCCTTGGCCGCCTCGATGGCCGCGTTGACCGAAAGCAGGTTGGATTGTTCGGCCAGATCGTTCACCGAGGCGATGATCTCCCCGATCGCCTGGCTCTGCTCGCTGAGCTTGACCACGCTTTCGGCGATCGACTCCATTTGCGTCTGGATCCGCTTCATGCCGTCGATGGAAGCCTCTACCGACTTGCGGCCGGTCTGGGCCACCTGCGCCGCCTTCTGTGCGCTGTCGGAAACGTATTTGGCCTTCTGACTGGAGACCAGCGCGGTCTGTTTGACTTCCTCAACCGTGCTGGTGGTCTGGGCGATGGCCGTGCCGGTCTCCGCCGCGCCGGACGCCACCTGGCTGGTTGCCGCCAGGATTTCACTGGCCGAAGAGGCCAGGACATTAACGCCCTCCGACAGTTCCGCCGTCGAGCGGCGAAGATTGTCCACCATGGTGAGAAAGGCGTTGCCCAGGATATCCTTATCCGATTGGGGCTTCACCTGCACGCGGAGGTCGCTTGCCGCAATCCGCCTCGCCACATCGGCCATTTCCCGCAATGAGCCGTTCATCCCAAAGAAACTCCGGGTCAGGCGGCCCACCTCGTCTCCGCGCTTGTCTGTCACCACCTCGGAACTTAAATCGCCGGCGGCGATTTTCTCCGCCACGTCTGAAATCTCATTGAGCGGCCGGGAGATATTCCGGGTGATTGAGAAGCCCACCACCGAAAGAAAGGCGAAGGCAAAGATCGTGCCCCACACAATCGTGGAATGGGTTTGTTGGGCGCTGAGCGTGGCTTCGTCCGAACGCTTTTTCAGGAGTCCGTTTTCCTCGGCCTCCATGTCATCCACGATCTTCCGGATGCCATCCATCGTCACTTTTCCCTTGTCGGTCGCCACGATTTGCCGGGCGGCTTCAAAACCGCCGATCGGATTCCTTCGCGCGTCGATGACCTCCTTGAGCTCAGCAAACTTGCTCGCGATCAGGGGAGTCAACGCCTCGATTCTCTGTTCCTGATCGGCATTGTCCTGGACCAATTCTCGAATCTTTCCGAGGAGTTGTTCGTTCTGCGCGATGGCGGCGTTATAGGGATCCAGATAACTCTCTTCTCCAGTGATGACAAAGCCCCGCTGGCCTGTCTCGGCGTCCTTCATGATGGAGAGAAGTTGCTCAAGATTTTCCAGGACCTGATGACTGTGGTCCACCATCGTCGCCGTATCGACCAACCCCGTCGTGCTGCGGTAGGAGACTACGCCGATGATTACCAGGGCCAGCAGGGCCAGGGCAAAGCCTCCGCCAATTTTTGTTCCAATCGTCCATTTCATGATATTTTTCCTTTGGGCCTTTTCTTTGAATTAAGTGTCCGATGACTGAGAAACTTTAAGCGCGGGTGCCGCGAGAAGTTTGGCCGCATCCAGCACCACCAAACGGTCAGCCGTCACTCCCCTGAGATATTCCGCGCGAATGCCCGTCAGGGTGGGCAGCGGCGGCTGGATCTCTTCCAGGGGAATCCGGCGCACGCCGATGACCGCATCAGCCAGTAACCCGAACTCCATGGAATCGTCGCGAATGATAATGACTTTATTGAGTTCCGACAAACCTCGGTCCGGCAGATCAAAAAATTTCCTCATATCAACGACGGAAACGATCTGCCCCCGCACGTTGATGATTCCCATGACGAAGGACGGCGTACCGGGCAACGGCGTGATGTCCTTCAGGGCGTAGACTTCGCGGACGAAGGACGAAGCCAGCGCGTACCGTTCGTAGGCCAGGAAAAATTCGATGGCAACCAGCCACTCTTTCCCGGGGTTATCGGGCTTGGTCTCCTGCGCCAGTTTCCGGGCCCGTTCGTGGAGAATGGTTTTCTTTTCCCCGACACTGGGCGCCATCTTTTGCGCGAGCATTTCCGCCGCGTGGTCGAGTCGTCGATGCACGGCCTTCCAATCGATGGCCGTGGCGAAATCGGGGCCGGACTTTTTTGATTCGCTCATGCCGCTCTCTCCATGGCCAGGGCCGTTTCGACCATTTCCCTTAATCTCCCAGCCACCATCCCGTCGGAATGCAACAAGAGGTCGTTGGGTTGATAATCGACTAAAAGCCCCAGGACATTTTCGAAATACTTGGCGGCTTCCTTATCTTTCCCCTCCCGCAATGCCAGATGGCCCAGAGCAAAATGCGCCAGGACGAATTTCGGATCGAGATAAAGCACCCGCTTGAACGCGGCCATGGTCTCCTCCGCGCCCTGCTCCTGGAGAATCATGGCGCGAAGATAATTTAAACCCGCGTTGAGCTTGTCGGATCGGAGCGCCTGCTCGGCCCACGAACGCGCTTGGGTAAGATCGCCAAGGTTGGCCCAAATCCGCGCCAGCAGGATGGCCCGCTCGGTCGATGTCCCGGATGAAGTCGGATCCAGGGGAAGTTTTTCGCCAGCTTCGGCGTAGTGTCCCTGCTCGAACAGGGCAAGCGCCTCCCGATAAGGATCGGGCGGCGTTGCTAGCTCCACGGGCAGATCGGGCGTCGAGGCAACAATAGTCGGCTCCACAAGCGGAAGCTGAAAAAGAGGCTGACTCTCCTTCAGAAACGCCGCCGTTCTTTCCGGTGAAAGAGCTTCATGGGCGGGAGCTGATGACTTCCCTCCCTTGCGATAAAGGAGGGCTGACTCAAACTGCACGCGGGAAAACGAAGTGAAAATCTCCGAGGAAGTTTCCGTGGGGCTGACGAGCAGCCAGCCGCCTTCCACCAAGGTCTGTTGAAAATGGCGAACGACTTTTTTTACTCGCTCGGGTGTGAAGTACATCAGCACATTCCGGCAGAAGATCAGGTCCATCGCGTTCGTGTTGGTCGCGAGAGAGGGGTAGCAATCTTCGCCCAGGTTGAGATAGGCGAAGCTGACCCGCTCCTTGATCCGGGGCGCGATGGCGTAGTGCTTGGCATTGATCGGCTTGAAGTAATTGGCCTTCAGCCACGGGGGCGCATCGCGAAAGGACCACTCGCTGTAAATTCCTTCCTTGGCCTTCTGGAGAAAGAGCGGATTGATGTCCGTGCCAAGGATGGTCACATGCCAATCCCGAAACTCGGGAAAGAACCGGTCGAGCAGGATGGCGATGGTATAGGGCTCCTCCCCGCTGCAGCAACCCGCGCTCCAGATGCGCAGCCGCCGTTCGGTCTGCCGCCGGAGACGTGCTAGTTCCGGAAGAATTTGCTCGGAAACGATTTCAAGCCCGTGCATTTCCCGGAAGAAATAAGTCTCACCCACCGTCAACTCGGTCGCGACGATCTCCAACGCCTTCCGGTTTAGCGGAGCGGAAAGAATCCATTCGACGCAGGACTCGAGATCGCCATGGCCCAATTTGATGGCGGCTGCCCGAATTCCTCTTTCCAGATCGGCCCAACGTTCCGGCGGGAAATGCAGCCCGGTTTGATCCGCGATAGATTGACTTAACTGGGACAGGAGTGGTTTGGATAGCCCAGGTGACATGGCAGCTCCTAGACCGGCGCCAGCGCGCGCTCCATCATGGCTTTCTCATCGGCGGAAAGAAAGGTGTCGAGGTCATGAATGAACACCAAACCGTCCTCGAGTTTCATCACGCCTTCGATATAGGCGAGACCCGAGAAAATCCGATCCGTGGAGGTCATCTCCCCGGCGGACCGCGCCGTCACGCCCAGGACCTTGTCCACCACCAACGCCACCGTCCGTTGCGCCGCGCGCGCCACGAGCAGGTGATCGCTCAGGCCGATCTCCCTTTCCGGCAGATGGAATCGTTGCCGGATATCGAAGACGGGAACGACCCGTCCGCGGATATTAATGATCCCGGAGATAATCCCGGGCGCATGAGGTAGAGACGTGATCTCAACCATGCGAACGATCTGTTCCACCGCGGAAAGCCGCAGGGCGTAGCGTTGGTCATCCAGACCAAAAAGGACCAATTGAGAGGCTAGCTCGTCAATATTTCTAGTAGATGGAGAGCCCATAACCGTAGTCATCTTTCCCGTGTTATTCCATCCTCACCCTTATGTTTTACCCAGTAGGATATTTCGATCCTATGAGATTCGTAAAACCTACTCGGCATTTCCTAAAATGCACGTTACTGGCAACCGCAATCCTTGAAGCTCATCGCAATATAGAGTCAAATCATCCAATCCAAGTAATAGAACCGCTCTCCCAGCCTCTTAATCCCTTGAAGAGAAACTGGGTGGAAAATAATGCAACCAGGTTGATAATACCAGATTTTTTTAGTCCGAATGACTTCAGCGTTAGGGCATTATCGGTTTATCCCTTTTCGTCGATGTAAAAACTATCCCGATCTGGGACAGTATAATGTTGCTAGAATAAATCAGGAAGTTTTGGCCTCATACGTGCGAGAGCTATCCTGGACCCCATACCCATGCCACCCGTTCGACAAACCGTCACCTTTCTCTTCACCGATATCGAGCGCAGCTCCGAGTTGTGGGAGATGCATCCCCAGGCCATGGGCAGGGCATTGGCGCAGCATGATGATTTGCTGCGAGGCATTTTTCCCGAATATCGCGGCCATATCTTCAAGACCATGGGTGACGCGTTTTGTGTCGCGTTCGTTCACGCGCTGGATGCGGTCCAGGCGGCCACGACGGCGCAACGCAGACTGGCCTCCGCCGCCTGGGAGGAAACGGGTCCGCTTCGGGTCCGCATGGCGATACACAGTGGCGATGCCGAGCAGCGCGATGGCGATTACTTCGGCCCGACCCTGAACCGCGTGGCGCGCGTGCTGGCCACCGGCCATGGCGGGCAGACCCTGCTGACTTTTGTGACCACCGAGACCGTGCGCACCTTCCTTCCCGATGAGATTTCCATGCGCGATCTCGGCGAGAGGCGGCTCAAGGATCTCAGCCGGCCTGAACGGATTTTCCAACTGGTGGCCAAGGATCTGCCCACGGATTTCCCCCCTCTCCGCTCACTGGAAGTCCTTCCCAATAACCTGCCCGCGCAGGTTACCAGCTTCGTCGGACGCGAACGGGAAATGGCGGAACTCAAGCGGCTGATTGGCACCACCCGCCTGCTCACGCTGACCGGCACCGGCGGCACGGGCAAGACCCGCCTTTCCCTCCAGGTGGCGGCCGAGCTTCTCGACCAATTTCCCCATGGAGTGTGGCTGGTAGAGCTTTCCACCATTTCCGATCCCGAGCTTATCCCGGAGGCGATTCTCAACGCCGTCAATATTCGGGAGGAACCGGATCGCGCGCCATTAAGCACGCTCATCGAGGCGTTGCGCGCGCGGAACCTGCTGCTGGTGCTCGATAACTGCGAGCATCTCATCTCGGCCTGTGCGCAAATCTCCACAACGCTGCTTCGTCATTGTCCGCAGCTCAAAATCATTGCCAGCAGCCGCGAACCGCTGAGCATCGAGGGCGAAGTCATCTGGTCCGTTTCCGCGCTGGCCGTTCCCGATTTTGGACGATCCGGCGGAACGCTGGAACTCGACCGACTGGGAGATTTCGAAGCGGTGCAGCTCTTCGTCGAGCGCGCGGCGGCGATCCATCCCGGCTTTGCCTTAACCCCGGAGAACGCTGCGCTGGTGGCGAGGATTTGCTGGCGCCTGGATGGCATTCCCCTCGCCTTGGAACTGGCGGCGGCACGGGTGAAGGTCCTGCCTCTCCCCCAAATCCTGACCCGGCTCGACGACCGGTTCCGGCTCCTGACCGGTGGCAGCCGCACGGCCCTGCCCCGGCAACAGACGCTCGGCGCGCTGATCGACTGGAGTTACGATCTCCTCTCGGAGCCGGAACGGATTTTGTTGCGGCGACTCGCGGTCTTTGTGGTGGGCCGCACGCTGGAGATGGCGGAGGCGGTCTGCGCGGGTGACGGCATCGCCTCGGCGGAGGTCTTCGACCTGCTTTATTCCCTGGTGGAAAAATCGCTCGTGATGGTCGAGACCGGCCCTGCGGGGGAGACGCGTTACACCATGCTGGAATCGATCTACGATTATGCGGAGGAGAAGCTCAACCAGCACGGCGAGACCGCCGCTTACCGCCGGAAGCATCTCGAGTTCTTCGTTCGCTTTGCCGAGGAAATCGAGCCCCACCTTTTTGGCCCGGATCAGAAAGTCTGGCTGGAGAAATTAAGCGTCGAGCATCCCAACCTGGATCTCGCGTTGCGCACCAGTTTGGGCAGCCAGGAAACGATCGGGCTCGGCCTGCGTCTGGCCGGTGCGCTGACCCGCTACTGGGAGGTCCGCAGTTATTTGACCGAGGGATCCGGCCAATTTCAGGCGCTGCTCGCCCGCATGGATGATTCGGTCGAATTGGAGGTCCAGGCGAAGGCGGAACTCGGCGCGGGAAGGATGTCGTGGGCCCAGGATCGCGACATCGAGGCGCTGAAGCATTGCCGGGCCGCGCAAAGACTTTATGAGAGTGTGGGCAAGATCGATCAGGCCGCGCTGATCGAGGCCTTCATTGGTTTCGTTGAAGCCAACGAGGGAAATAATTCCGCCGCCCGGCAACACTTCGAGCGGGCACAGAAAATGGGAGAGGAATTGAATCTGGAACGGGTCAAGGCCATGTCTCTGCACGGCCTGGGAACTCTCGCCGCCCGGAGCGGAGATTTTGCCGCGGCGCGGGCTGCCAAGCAAAAGGCCATCGAGGCTTTCCAAACCATCGGAGATCGCTGGGCGATCAGCCTGATCACCGGCAGCCTCGGCCGGGTTTGCTTCGCGGCCGGAGATTACGCCTCGGCGCAGCGATATATCTGGGAGGCCCTGACCATCACCCGGGATCTCGGCAACAACTGGTCAGTGCCCTACGCCCTGGAAGGGCTGGCCGACATCTATGCGGTCGAGAATCAGGCTGCCCGCGCCGTGCGACTTTATGGAGCGGCTTCGGCCCAGCGGGAAGCGCTGGCGCTGGCCTTTTCGGTGACGGAAAAGATCTCGTATCAACGCGCCTTGGATCATCTCCACCAACTTGTGCCGGAGCCCGCTTTTCGCGAAGGCTGGAAGGAAGGGCGCGCACTTGGAATTCAAGCCGCCATCCAACTCGCAAAAGATGGGAAGTAGTGCCCGACACGCCCGCCAGGAAATGTCCTATAATTTCCTGAGCGCAGAATCGGGCCACCCAGCCGAGGCGTAGAGCGCCGCGCGAATCGCGGCCAGCGCGCGTCGGAGCGCCAGGCTGTCGCGCGCCAATAACTTGATCGTCCAGCCCGCCTGGCTCAACCGGCTGAAGCCCAGCCAGACATGTTCACCCTGGAGCTGTCGCAGCAATTTCCAGCAAGGCGCGTGATCGGAGATGCGTTCGCTCACCAGAAAAAGGCTCGCCTGGTAAGCCTGTGGAAAAGCGGCTTGAAGCGCTTCCAATGATCCGTTTTCCCGCGTGATCACATAGCGTTCCCGCGCGATTTTCCTGCCGCAATACAGGATATCCGTTTCCCAATCCAAACGTTCGAAGGCGAAAACTTCACCGAAAGCGACGCGGCCCGGCGCGAGGGCTTCCATGAAAAGAAGTTCACCGCCCGCTTCGATTTCAATGCGCGTTTTCTGGTGATAGCGCGCGCTACCTTGGGGAATCAGAATTTCCGGCCAGACCTCCAATCGTGCATCCGCGGCAATCGAAAACACCTGCTCCACCCGCGCCTCGCCCAACTGCGTATCGTGGACGCGTGTGGCGCTCGGCGTGGTCAGCACCAATTTCGCGCCCGACTCGACTGAGACCATCACCTCGACAAAATCCCCCGCAAGCAGTCCGGCGGTCGGGTTGATCACATTCACGACCAGGACGCCGTGGTCCCAAAACGGCTTGCTCAGGTGCATCGGCACGGCGACCGACTGCTCGCGCAGGAAGCTTCGTCCGTTTTCGTCCGCGCTACAAACCAGCCGCAGATGCCCCCGCAGCCCGTTTCGCGCCGGGAGCGCGGCCAGCGCTTCCATCACACGAAAAGATATTCCTTCTTCAACCAGGCCAGAATCGCATCCTTGCCCTTTTCCGTTTTGAGATCGGCGAAAATAAAGGGCCGGTCGCCGCGCATCAGGCGCGCATCGCGATCCATCACCGCAAGGTCCGCCCCGACGTAGGGCGCGAGATCGATCTTGTTGATCAGGAGCAGGTCGCTGTGGCGAATGGCCGGGCCGCCCTTGCGCGGAATCTTGTCTCCTTCCGCGACGTCGATGACGTAGATGAAGGCCTCGACAAGTTCGGGCGAAAAGGTAGCGGAGAGATTATCGCCGCCGCTTTCGATGATGATGATCTGCAAATCGGCATGGCGCGCTTCGAGTTCCGCCACGGCCGCGAGGTTCATGCTGGTGTCGTCACGAATGGCCGTGTGCGGACAACCGCCGGTTTCCACCCCGAGCACACGGTCGGCAGGCAGCGCCTCCTGGCGGACGAGGAACTCGGCATCTTCGCGCGTGTAAATATCGTTCGTGATCACGCCAAGGGAATACTCCTCGCGCAACCATTGGCAGAGCCGCCAGGTCAACATGGTCTTGCCCGAGCCGACCGGCCCACCGATGCCAATGCGTAGAACTTTCATGAGATAAAGAGCCTTTCGTTCGCCACGGCATGCCGCATCGCCGCGATTTCCAGCAGCGGATTGAACCAGCCCGCATCGGCGCGCCTGACCGCGAGTGCCAAGGGAATGATGTCCCGTATTTCCACGAGGGCGGTTGTCAAAACGCGTTGCACGCCTTCCTGCCCGATTCGAATCAACTTCAGCGAGGCACTGCCCGCGCCGGAGAGCGTCTGGTAGGCATAGCCAAGCAAGGCGGCTTCCAGCGGGACACCGCAGGCCGACATTTGAAGAGCATAAACGATCAACTGATGCGGGGCGATTTCCTGCGCGGAAAATAGCGGCCAGATGGGATGAGGAAAAATACGGCGGGCCGATTCCAGTCGGCGCGAACCGAGTTGGAGACTGGCGGAACGCGCCTCGCCAGCCAGTTTCCAGGCATCGATTTCCCGGCTCAATCCGGCCAGCGCGACGAGGTCGCTCTCCCGCGCCGCCGCATAGGCGAAATGGAGGTAAGGCAGCTCCAGATTTTGCAGCAGCGGCACGAGATGTCTCACCAGATAATTCTCGAGGGACTTTTCATCGCGGACGACTCCGAGCGCCGCCATTTCCTCCAGGCCCGCCGAATGGGCATAAGCGCCCGTGGGGAAAAGCGGATCGCTGGTTTGCAGCAGTGCGGGCAACCAATCAATGTCCATGGCCGTGGCTATGATCGTGATGATGGCCGGCGGCTTTGATTGGATGGAAGACCCCAGTGGTAGCCACGAACTTCACGTGGTCGCGCTCAAGATAAAGGCGAATCGCGGGATCGTCCGCCACCACGATCAAGTCCGGCTTCACCTGGATGGGAAAGTGAAGATTGCCCAGCGACCACGCGACATGCGCGGCCTGTGTGGGATCGTGCAGCACGACCTGCAAAACCGGCTCGGCCTTTTGGGCCAGGACGTAGTGAGTCTCTTCGGTCGCGAAAAAGACCGTCCCGTCGGCCAGCGGAGTTTCGAGATCGAAGCCGAATTCCGAACCATCTTTCGCCGTACCGCGCCAGCGGCGTTTGAGCAGTGTAGAACGATCTACCTCCAGATCGATCCGTGAACCGCTCTTCACCGGGTGGGGCCAGGGCCCGCGAATAATCTGCGGCTCGGTCATGACTAGAAAAGGAAGTAGCGCTGGGCCAGGGGCAGCACGGAGGCTGGTTCGCAACGCAGCTCGCGGCCATCCGCCTTGACTGTGTAGGTCTCGGGATCGACCTCGATCTTCGGCAGTGCGTCATTCCAAAGCAGATCGCGCTTCGTGATCTTACGCGTATTGCGCACCGCGACGAGACGCTTCGAAAGGCCGAGCGGACTGAGCACGCCGGAACTCAAGGCTGCGCCGCTGACAAACGTCACCGAAGTGGAAAAAAGCGCGCGACCATGAGCGGCAAACTGGGGCCGATAAAAGGTCGGCTGCGGCGTGGGGATGGAGGCATTTGGGTCGCCCATGTTGGCCATCGCGATCAGGCCGCCTTTCAGGATCAGCTCCGGTTTCACGCCGAAAAAAGCCGGTTTCCACACCACGAGATCGGCGAGCTTACCGACTTCCACCGAGCCGACTTCATGGGCGATGCCGTGGCTGATCGCCGGGTTGATCGTATACTTGGCAATGTAGCGCAGGGCACGAAAATTATCCGACGCGCCGTGCATGGCGGTCTCAAGCCGGCCAAACTGCGTCTTCATTTTGTGTGCCGTCTGCCACGTCCGGGTGATGACCTCACCCACGCGGCCCATCGCCTGGCTATCGCTGGACATCATCGAAAACGCGCCCAGATCGTGCAGCAAATCCTCAGCGGCGATGGTCTCCGGGCGAATGCGCGATTCGGCGAACGCGACATCCTCGGGGATCTTCGAGTCGAGGTGATGGCAAACCATGAGCATGTCGAGATGCTCATCCAGCGTGTTCACCGTATAAGGCCGCGTCGGGTTCGTGGAAGAGGGAAGCACGTTGGCCTCGCCGCAGACGCGGATGATGTCGGGCGCGTGGCCGCCTCCGGCACCTTCGGAATGGAAAGTGTGAATCGTGCGGCCCTTGAAGGCGCGAATCGAATCCTCGACGAAACCGGATTCGTTCAGCGTGTCGGTGTGGATTGCCACCTGCACGTCGAGTTCGTCTGCGACACCGAGACACGTATCGATGGCCGCCGGAGTCGTGCCCCAGTCCTCATGCAGTTTCAATCCGATGGCCCCGGCCAGGACCTGTTCGCGCAACGGCTCGGGCGTGGAGCAATTGCCCTTGCCGAGAAAGCCGAGATTCATCGGGAAAGATTCCGCCGCCTCGAGCATGCGAAAGAGGTTCCATTTTCCCGGCGTGCAGGTCGTCGCATTCGTGCCGGTGGCCGGGCCCGTGCCGCCGCCGAGCATGGTGGTCACGCCGCTCGCCAGCGCGTGTTCGATCTGCTGGGGACAGATGAAGTGGATGTGGGAATCGATCCCCCCCGCCGTGACGATGCAGCCCTCTCCCGCGATGACTTCGGTGGCCGCACCGATGATCATCGTCACACCGGTTTGAATCAGCGGGTTGCCCGCGTGGCCAATGCCGACGATGCGGCCGTGCTTGATGCCAATGTCGGCCTTGATCACACCCTGAACGGCATCGAGGATCACCGCATTGGTGATGACGAGATCGAGTGACTCGGCATCGAGCGCGAGGGGCGATTGGCCCATGCCGTCGCGGATGACCTTGCCCCCGCCGAACTTGACCTCGTTGCCATAGCCGCCGTGCTCCGCGATCAGGTCGCGTTCAACTTCAATGAGAAGATCGGTATCGCCGAGACGCACCCGGTCGCCCACCGTGGGGCCGAACATTTCCGCATATTGCCGACGGGTGAGGTGGAGGGGCATAAGCGGTTATTTCGATAAGGGGCCGTTGACCTTGTTATTCAATCCATAAACTTCGCGCCGACCGGCCAGGGCGACCAACTCGACTTCACGGCGGTCGCCGGGCTCAAAGCGCACCGCGGTGCCGGCAGGGATATTCAAGCGAAAACCCCGCGCGCCGGGGCGGTCGAATTGCAGCGCCTCGTTCACTTCGAAAAAATGAAAATGACTCCCCACCTGAATAGGACGATCCCCCGAATTGGCCACGACGATGGTCTGGATCGGCAGACCGGCATTGGCCTCCAGGGGCGGCGCATCGGCGGGAATGATTTCTCCGGGAATCATAAGGATATCTTTCAGCGAATCGGATGGTGGACCGTCACGAGTTTGGTGCCGTCGGGAAAGGTGGCCTCTACCTGGACCTCATGGATCATCTCGGCGATGCCGTCCATCACGTCGGAACGCTTGAGCAAAGTCGCGCCAAAGCTCATCAATTCGGAAACGCTCCGCCCATCGCGCGCGCCCTCCATGATCTCGTAGGTGATAATGGCGACCGACTCCGGATAGTTGAGCTTGAGTCCCCGCTGTTGCCGCCGCCGAGCCAGGTCCGCGGCCACCACGATCAGCAGCTTTTCCGATTCCCGGGGAGAGAGGTGCATCAGGTGGATGTTAAGCAAAGAAATTTCAGAGGCGAAAGCTCTTTCGATCCCAGCTGAAAAATCCACCTTCGAGCCTTCACGCCACCGGCCTTTGGAAAAAAGACCTCAAGAAGGACTGCCTCCAGTCGAAGATTCTAAGAGTTTACTTTTTTGCCCTTAGAATGTCGTTAAATGGATTGTCAGCCAACATTGGCATTCTAAGGTCTGCCTTCATTCCCTTTGCTAAAATATATGAATCTATTTAACTCCAAGCTTACCCTGTCCGCTTTTCTTGCTGTAGGAGCCTTCATTCTCCCTTTACAAGCCCCGGCGCAAGACTGGGTTGGGGCGACGGGTGACTGGAATACCGGATCGAATTGGAGTTCCAATGATGTGCCTGCCTCCGACGGCACGGCGACGTTCGGCAACACCGGCACGACCTCGGTGACTTTCAGCGCCAGCACAGGGATAGGAACGATTGCTTTCACTCCCACCACCCAGGCCTACACCTTCACCCTTTCCGGGCAGTCACTTGGCCTAACGGGAGATGGCATCACGGGTACCTCTTCCAACCGTCCGACGTTTTCCGTCACCTCGGGGGCCCTCTCTTTCCAAAACAGCGCCGAAGCGGGAGAGGCCATCATCGTCAATAATCTGAACGGCCAGACCCAATTTTCCAACAGTTCCTCCGCTGGGACCGCCCAAATTACCAATAATCCCGGCGGCGCGACCCTTTTTTATGATAATTCCACGGCGGGAAGCGCGAACATCCAGACCGCGGGCACGACGACCTATTTCAGCGGCAATTCAACGGCTGGCTCAGCGACGCTGACCAATACGTTCAACCAGAATATTGGAGGCGCACTGTTCTACGGGAACGCCACGGCGGGAAACGCCACCATCTACAACACGGGCGGTTACACCGCTTTCGAGGGTACAGCCACTGCGGGCTCCGCGACTATTACCAACAATCTCGATTCCTCAAACAACATCGGTTACACCGATTTCGAAAGCACCGACGCGGGCACCGCCACGATCATCAACGAAAACGGCGCGGGTACTTATTTCCACGGAACCGCCACGGGAGACCACGTCCAGATCACCAACGAAAATGGGGGTTACATCACGCTCAACGGTACGAGCGATCTGCAAAATGCCCAGATCGCCAATACGAACGGCACGTCGATCTTTGAGGACACCACCACGGCAGGCCAGGCCACGATCACCAATACACAAGGCGGCTCCGCCCAGTTTGAAGCTTCCTCGAATGCGGGCAGCGCCTCCATTACCAATAAAAACGGGACAACCGCTTTCTCCTCCACCGCCTCGGCCAGCACCGCGACCATCACGAACGACAATAAGGGGACGACCGTTTTCACCGACACATCGACCGCGGCAAACTCCAACATCACCAACAAGAACACGGGAACCACGGTTTTCGAGAGTTCGGGCACGGCGGAAAGCGCCGCGATTACGAATCAGACCGGTGGCACCACGACTTTCAAGAACACCTCGACGGCCGCGAACGCCACGATCAACAACAAGGCGAATAGTTCCACGACCTTCACGAATCATTCCGTGGCGAGCGATGCGGTTATCACAAACCAGGCCAATGGAACGACCTACTTCAAAGGCAGGTCATCCGGTGAAACCGCCAGCATCGTCAACAAGGCGGGAGGCGCGCTCGATATCAGCGGCCTGAAGACGGCCGGGACCACCCTTGGCACCGTGGATGGAGCAGGCAATGTCTATCTCGGCGGCAAGAATCTCACGCTTCTGGGGCGCAAAGACAACGCGGCACCGGTCATCTCGGGAGTCATTTCCGATGGCGGAACCGCCGGCGGTACGGGTGGAAGTCTCACGCTCGACAGCGCGGACAGCCTCACGCTCAGCGGCAACAATACCTTTAGCGGCGGCACCACGGTCGAGCTGGGAACCCTGAAAGTGGGAAGCTCCACCGCCTTGGGCACAGGTGATCTCACCGTCCTCGGCGGCACGATCCGCGTCTCGGGCAACAGCACGCCGACCGATCTGAATGTCGCGGGTGATTATACCCAGAGCGGGGGCACGCTTCGCCTCGGCATCTACGGCGGCGCCACCGGCGACAATGATACGCTCGTGGTCGGCGGCAACACCGTCACCTTCGGTTCGGGTTCCACTCTGAAGCTCGGTTTCCCCGGCGGCGTTACGACAGTGGCTTCGAATACGACCTACGACCTCGTTCATGACGCGGATGGTGGCATTACCGGGGAATTCGGCACGGTCCAAGGGCTTAAGGATTTCAGCCTTGCGCCCGGCCAATTCGCGACGCTCGCTTATACCTCGACCGACGTGACGCTTTATTTCCGTCAATACCTCGGCATCACACCGGGACTGACACCGAACCAGCAGAGCGTGGCCAATTATATCGATACTCTCGAGCCCACCGTTTTCACGGGCAAGATCGGCGACCTCATCAATAATATCTATCCCCTCACCAGTAACGCCGCCTCACTCGGGTCCGCCTTGGATCAACTCTCGCCGCAGAGCCTTCAAATCTACAGCCAGATCGCCTTCAATAATGCGACCTTCAATAATCAGCAGTTGAATAATCACCTCGCGAATCTGCGGGACGGCCTGACTGGTTTCGATGGTTCCCAAATGACCTATAGCGACGCCAGCATGGCCCCGCTGCTGTCCTCGATCCAGAGCCGGTTGCTGGCTTGGAGCCCCGCCTCGACCCCCGGTCTGCTGAGCGACACGAGTTCCCCTCTTCTTGGCGGCGTGAACATGACCGAACCCAAGGACTTGAAGAGCGTGGTCAATCCCGAGCCGGTCGATCCCTGGAGCACCTTCGTCAGCGGCAACGTCATTCTCGCGGACATCAACCACAGCGCCGATATCGCCCACCAGGATTACACCACAGGCTCCGTCACTCTCGGAGCCGATTACCGCATCGACCGGCACTTCACCGCCGGCGCTCTGCTGGCGTACGGCCATACCGATGCCGATACCGACCACATCGGGAGCCAGCTCACGGTCGACAGCTACTCGCCCGGCCTCTTTGCCAGCTACGTTGATGGCGGCTGGTACGGCAACGCAATGGCCTCCTACGGCTATAACAGTTACACCTCCGATCGCAACGTCTCGATTGGCGCGATCAGCGGCGACAATCACGGCGCCACCCAGGGAAACCAGTACAACGGCAATCTCACCGGCGGCTATGAGTTCCAGCGCGGCGGTTGGAAATTCGGCCCCACGGCCAGCGTGCAGTATGTCAATCTAGGCATCGACTCGTTCAACGAAAGCGGTCCCACCGCGCTGAACATCAGCCACCAGAACGCCGAATCCTTCCGCAGTCAGTTCGGGATCGAGGCGCGCTATGCAATGCGGGTCGGTTCGCTGTTCCTCACACCGCACTTGAGCGCCTCCTGGCAGCATGAATTCCTCGATGACAGCCGCGGCATCACCGGCCAGTTTGACGGCGTTGGACCCGGCTCCTTCACCGTCCAGACGGACCAGCCCGATCGTGACTCGGCCTTCATCGATGCGGGCATCAATGTGGACCTGAATCAGACGATCACTCTGTTCGCCGATTATGAGACCGAAGCGGGTGGAGATCGTTTCTTCGGCGAATCCGTCCAGGCGGGAGTCAAAGTCGGATTTTAGTCGATATCCAGGATGAAGGTAAGCGGTCGTACTTTGCCGCTTATCTGATTGGCCTTGAGCATGGCCTGCGGCACAGAAGTCCAGGCCTAAGTCGCACGAGCCAAGAAGTGATTTTATCCATATCCGTCGTGAAACGGTTCCATGAACCGATCGATTCGTCCTCGACCTTAATCCACTCGTATCCATAATCGAGAATTCTTCTTTTCATCATGAAATGGTCTAGAATTCTTCTTCTCATTCCCTTCATCGCCCTACTCTGGGTACCGTTCTATAATTTCAAGGAGCCTTCGTTTTTCGGTTTTCCTTTTTTCTATTGGTATCAATTCCTCTGGGTACCTCTCACCTCGCTGATTATCTATATGGTGCATCGGAGGGCGAGGTGATGTCCGGCCCGATTCATTGGACGGCTCTGATCGTCTTCTTCGTCTTTCTTATCGGGGTGACCGGCATTGGCTATGTCGCTTCCTATGGCAAGGCAACGAAGGTCAAGTCGCTGAATGACTGGGGGCTCGGCGGCCGTCAGTTTGGGATCCTTTTCACCCTGGTCCTGGTGGGGGGCGATTTTTATACGGCCTACACGGTGATCGCCGTTCCGGCGCTGGTCTATTCAGTGGGGGCCTATGGCTTCTTTGCGTTGCCGTTCACCGTGATCGTCTATCCCTTTTTCTATGCGGTCATGCCCCGCCTTTGGACGGTCTGCAAGCGGCAGGACTATATGACCGCCGCCGACTTCGTTCACGGCCGTTTTGGCAGCCTCTGGCTGGCTTCGGCAGTCGCGCTGACCAGCCTCATCGCGATGATTCCCTACATCGCCCTCCAACTGATCGGCATGAAGGTTGTCATTGAAAACCTGGGGCTGGGCCAGGGCAATCTGTCCCTCTTCATCGCGTTTCTGCTCCTCGCGGTCTATACGTATCATAGTGGTCTCAAGGCCCCGGCCATGCTTTCTTTCGGAAAGGCCATCATGATCTTTATCGTGATCATCACCGCCGTGATCTGGATTCCCTATAAGCTCGGGGGCTTCGGCTTCATTTTCTCCGCCGCGAATGACAGCTTTGCGGCGAAGGGAGGCAATACCGGGCTGACGCTGCATCCCGCGCAGATGCTTCCCTATGCCAGCATGGCGCTGGGCTCGGCCCTGGCCGGGTTCATGTATCCGCACGCCTTGACTGGCGTCCTGAGTTCCTCCGGCTCCGAAACCATCAAGTGGAACGCCATCCTGCTGCCAGCCTTTACCATTCTGCTCGGGTTGATCGCGCTGCTGGGTTACATGGCCATTGCCGCCGGAATCCAGGTCGATAATTCCTCAGACATCGTGCCGGCGCTTTTTCTCCGGATGTTCCCGGATTGGTTTGTCGGCTTTAGCTTCGCCGCCATCGTCGTCGGTGCGCTCGTCCCCGCCGCGATCATGGCAATTGGCACGGCCACGGTCTTCACTCGCAATATCTGGAAGGCCCTTTTCCACCCTGACATCAGCCCAGCCACCGAGTCCAAGCTGGCCAAGAGAGCTTCCGTCGTCGTTCTCTTTGCTTCCCTCTGCTTCGTGATCTTTCTTCCGACCCAATACGCGATTGATCTTCAACTCATTGGAGGAATCTGGATTCTTCAGATCTTCCCCGTCGTGGTTTTCGGTCTTTATCGCAATCGCATGCATGCCTCGGCCTTCCTGGCCGGATGGCTGGTCGGCATGGCGCTGGGCACCGCCCTGACCATCGCCACCGGACTTAAGCCTGTCATCGCGCTCCATTTTCTCGGAGGAACCTACACAATCTTCATCGGCATGATTACGCTGGTCCTGAACATGGCCATCGGATTCGGCGGGTCCTTTCTCCTGAATCTGATGGGACGAAAACCTGCCGACGACGGCGCGCTCTCCGGTCTCGATGCCGAAACCGTTTGACCCTTCATGGGTGGCCTGAGACGGCTCCGATCTCTTTTCCTTTAAGACCAGGATCGCTAAAGCTCCCTTCGCGATCTCGGACGCCATCGATTATGGGTCCAACCTGATTGGTGGCCTCGGGCGGGTCGAACGGCTTTCCCCGAGGGTATGGACAAGAGCTGGTTCCTTCCTTATGTTAGGGCCGCTGAATCTCTTATCGGGTTATTTAAGAATGTGTTACATGAGACCTTTGACATCAAGGCCACCTTGGGAAAGATGAAGAGGCGCTTTGTTCAAAAAACCATATGCTTTCCCAAGAATATCACCCTCAACGAACCATCGGAAATAAGCAGAAGCTGCTTTTGATCGATGATGACCCGGGGGTCATTGCTTCTCTTCGTTTTGTCTTCGACGCCGATTACGACGTCTATCCGGCGACAACGATTGGCGAGGGTTTGCGGTTGTTTGAAAAGATCCGCCCTCTCATCGTCCTGCTCGATTTGAAATTGCCCGACGGCAGTGGCATCGACGCCTTGCGGGAAATCCGCAGAATCGATCCCGGCGCGATCGTGGTTATTCTCACCGCTTATTCCACCCGTCTGGCGGCGGAGGAGTCGCTCCGGTTGGGCGCGGTCGATTATGTGAACAAGCCCTTCACGGTCGATGATCTCAGAAGCCGGGTGGCCAAGCTCGCTTCATTCGTCCATCCCCCTTCCCTCCGCCCTCCTTCGCAGGCCCCGGCCAAGAAAACGGAAGGGAATCTCAGCGAGCTCCAGGAAATTCAAAATGCCTCGGCTGCTTTCCTCCACGACGTGGCCGGGCCCTTGTCCGGCCTGACCGTTGCTTCGGATTTGATGAACCAGCGACTCCAGATGGATGAAGCCACTTCGGAGGAAATCATCTCCCTGGCCGCGATGGTCGCCGATAATGTCCGCTACATGGGTGCGCTTCTGGAGCAATGGCGGACATTCTCCGAGCTGCATGTCTCCTTGCGGGACAAATGCCATATCCAGGCCGCGATCGACCTGGCGGTGCGGCAGGTGATGTCCCTGATGCCCTCCTCGAACGTCGTTTTCCAGATTCAGGCCCAGCGAGGAACGCATTATGTGCCAGGAAATCATTTCGCCCTTGCCCGAGTGCTCATTAATCTCCTAAAAAATGCCTACGAGGCCGTTTCGCCAAATTGCGGAAGAATTTCCCTGACTGTGACCACCACCGACACCCATTTACAGATTGTGGTCTCGGACAATGGTCCGGGAGTTCCCGCGGACCAGATTCCGAAGCTTTTTTTGCCTCAATTTACCACCAAGTCAGGTGGCCGAGGCCTTGGGCTTTTCATTGCCAAGAAGATCATTGAGGCGGTGAAGGGTACCATCACCACGCATGTTCCCGGGAACATGCTTGGCACCGATTTCATCATCACTTTGCCCCTGGTTTAAATGTCCATTCCCACTGAACAGGCCAACGAGAGTTTGATTGTTTGCGAAAACAGCTCGGGCGTAAGCATCCGGGCCACGCTGTTGCGCATGACGCGGTATGTGGCGAGCTTCGAGGTCTATAATCCGTACAGCATTCTCCAATTATCGGAGGTGCTGAATTCGTTCAAGATCGTGATCGACGGACGGACGCTTTATTCGGGCCGCGCCACCATCACCAGCATCGTCAACACCGGCCTGCTGCTGGTCTGCGAGGCCTCGCTCGATGAGGAAAGCTGGCTCGATGTCGACATGCTTTCCCCCGCCGTTCAGGTCCACCGGCTGGAATCGGACTTCGAACGGCTGCTCGACGATTGGGCCAAGGTCGAGCGTGTCTCTCCCGAGCTGAAGATCATTGTCTCGGACATGCAATCGCTCCTGCGCGACATGCGCCGCTGGCTGGAGCAGGTCGAGCATTCGCTGCGGACGATCGCGCCGCGGGAGCGGCAAAAGATGGAGCTCAGCATCATCGAAAAGCTGAACGAGCTGATCCTGCCCATCACGAACCAGATCTTCGGCAAATTCGAAGTCATCGCCGCCGCCATCGGAGAGGAAGTCAAAGCCGTCCACCGCGCCTATGCCCGGCGGCAGCTCCATCCCCTGCTGCTCTCGTCACCTTTCATTTACCGCACCTTTCAGAAGCCACTGGGCTATGCCGGCGATTATGAAATGGTGAACATGATCCTGCGCGACCCGGTCGAGGGAGCCTCCCTGTTCGCGAAGATCATCAACACCCGCTTCGTCAACGGCGCCCCCGCCGAGGCCCACCGCAATCGCGTAAAATATTTAACGAACGCGCTGCACGAAGAGACGCGCAAGCGTGCGAAACTGGGACAGGTGACGCACATTTTCAATCTGGGCTGCGGCCCGGCGAAGGAGATCCAGGATTTCCTCGCCTACGACGATCTTTGCGACCGCGCCACATTCACGTTGCTTGATTTCAACGACGAGACGCTGGAATACACCGGGAAGTTGCTGAACGACCTCAAGATGCGGCATCAGCGGCAGACCCCGGTCAACATGATCAAGCGTTCCGTGCACCAGCTTCTCAAAGAGGGCCGGCGTGGAACCGAATTCGGGAAGAACACCACCTACGATCTCGTCTACTGCGCAGGGCTTTTCGATTATCTTTCCGACCGGATTTGCCGCCGCTTGATGGATATCTTTTATGAGATCCTCGCTCCTGGCGGCCTGCTCATCGCCACCAACGTCGAGGCCTCGAATCCCGACCGGCAGATGATGGAATACCTGATGGACTGGCATCTCATTTACCGCGACCCGGAACAGTTGCTCGCGCTTGCCCCCGGCAAGGCGCTGAAGGAAAACTGCCGCGTCCTGAGCGATGACACGAAGGTCAACATCTTCCTGGAAGTGCGAAGGCCCTCCCTCGATGGATGAGCGACTTCTCTCCGCTGACCGCCAGCTGGCGTTTTTTGAATACAATCAAAAGTTCCGCATCGCGAACTTCAAGGTCGGCTGCCTTCTTGTCCTCGGCCTCATGCCGGCCGGCTTCGTCCTGGATTACGTGGTTTATCCGGACAAGGTCGGCCTCTTCCTGGCGCTGAGAATTATCTGCGCGCTTCTCGCGCTGATCCTATGGGCCCTGCTTCGGCTCCCCTTCGGGCAGAAGCACTTTCTGACCCTGGGCATGACCTGCTTCATTCTGCCGTCGCTGTTTATCTCGATCATGATCTATTTTGCGGACGGCGTCGCCTCCTCCTACTACTCGGGGTTGAACCTCGTCCTGATTGGCATGACCTGGGCGGCCCAGGTCGATTTCGTCGAATCGATCATCGCCTCCGTGCTGACGGTGGTCATGTATTGCGTGGCCTGCTTTGCGCAGGGCCCGGTCAGCGGGGCGTTGCTCTTCAACCATCTCTATTTCATCGGACTCACCGGCATCATCGTCGTCACCGGAAGCTATTATGTGAACCGCCTGCGGTTTCGCGAATTCGCCCTGCGCGCCGAACTCGATTTCAGCCGGAAGGAACTGGAGACCTCCAATCTCAAGCTGATCGAGATGGACAAGGCGAAATCGGAATTCTTCGCCAACATCAGCCACGAACTGCGCACGCCGTTGACGCTGCTCATCGGCCCACTGGAAAGATTGCGCAACGATCTCGGCACCAAGATTCCCAACGAAGCCGAACTGCTCGACATCATGTACGGCAACGCCATGCGGTTGCTGCGCCTGATCAACGATCTGCTCAGCCTGGTGCGGCTCGATTCGGGCGCCCTGATGTTGCGCAAAGAGGAAGTCCGGCTGAAAGCCTTCCTCGAAGGTCTCGTCCAATCGGTCAGCCCGATGGCGCAGCAATGCCAGCTGACGTTCACTTCCCGGGTCGAACTCCCCGAGGACCAGATCTCTTTCCTGGACCGGGATAAATTCGAAAAGATTGTCTACAATCTGTTGTTCAACGCCTTCAAATTCACGCCCGCCAACGGCTCCGTCGATCTGTCGGCCCGGTTGAACGGCGAGATGCTCGAAGTCGTCGTGACCGATTCGGGTGTCGGTATTCTCCCGGCGGACCTGGAAAAAATCTTCGACCGTTTCTGGCAGGCGCAAGGCTCGACCACGCGGCGTTATCAGGGCGTCGGCATCGGTCTCGCCCTGGTCAAGGAACTGGCTCTTGTCCATGGCGGCCGGGTGTCGGCCCAAAGCGAGATGGGCCAAGGCACCACGATGAAGGTCGAACTCGATGTCTCCCGTCCCGCAGCCGGGGCCCACGTAAACGAGATTCCCCATAAATCCTCCACGAACGAGGAAGGAACCGCGTGGCTCAGCAGCCTCTATCGGCGGGCCGAACTGTTCCCCGCGCACGTCACGGCCAATGCCCAATCTTCCTCCGCCGACGAGCACCGGCCCGATGACGAAACACCCGGCATTCTCATCGTCGATGACGAGCCGGACATGCGGCGCTTCCTGAGTTCGCAATTGCAGGATCTCTACAGCATATCCGAAGCGCGCAACGGCGCGGAGGCCCTGGAACTGGCGAAGGCCCGGGACTTCAGCCTCATCCTACTCGACTTCATGATGCCGGACATGGACGGCATCGAGGTGATGCGCCGGCTCCGGAGCAATCCCACCACGCGCACGAGCCCCATCATCATTCTCACCGCGCGCGCCGATGAGGATTTTAAAATCAAGACGCTTCGCGCCGGGGCCACCGATTTCCTCACCAAGCCCTTTTCCTCGACCGAGCTGATGGTGCGGGCGGGCAACATTGTTTCGGTTTACCAATTGCAAAAGCAGCTCGTGCGGAAAACCGAGCAACTCGAACGCGCACTGGAGCAGATCAAGGAAACGGAAAGCCAGCTTGTCCATCAAGCCAAGATGGCCTCCCTTGGGCAATTGAGCGCCGGGTTGATGCACGAGATCAATAATCCGCTGAACTTTGCCAACACGGCGTTTCATCTGCTCAAGAAGCGCATCTCAAACTCAAGCGCCGCGGAAGAAAGTTCACTGATCAAGCCCCTCTCCGATATTCAGGATGGCATCAAACGGGTCGTGGCGATCACTTCCAGCCTCCGCAATTTCACCCATCCCGATACGGCGAGCTTCGAATCGGTCAGCGTGGCCGAGGTGGTGGAATCGGCGGTTCGCTTCGTACCGATCAATCGCCAGGACACCACGCTGCAGATCGAAGTCGCGCCGACTTTGCGGGTTTGGGGCAACAGCAACCAGCTCGTACACCTCTTCATTAACCTCCTGCAAAACTCTTCCGATAGCCTCCAGGAAAAAGGCGCGTCCTCAAAAGAGATCAAAATCGAGGCCCACGCGCAAAAAGACGGGATGGAAATTCTTTTTTACGACAACGGAAAAGGCATTGCTCCCGAACACCTTGCAAAGATTTATGACGCCTTTTTCACAACGAAAAAGGTTGGTTCCGGCGTCGGTTTGGGGCTCAATACGTGCCATCGGATTGTGGAACAGCACCATGGCAAAATTACCGTCGACTCCCGCGAAAATGAATTCTGTCGCTTTTGTATAACCCTGCCCCAATCCAAACCAACCGCCCCATGAGCTCCACTTACGATTACAAGCAATTCTCCGTCCTCTACGTGGATGACGAAGGCCAGACCGCCTCGAACTTCCAGGACTACTTCTCCGACACCTTCGACGTGCAGATCGCGACCAGCGGCGAGGAAGGGTGGCGGCTCTTCTCGGAAAAGCCCGACGGCTTTGCGATCGTCATGACCGACCAGCGCATGCCGAATAGTTCCGGCGTGGAATTGCTGGAGAAAATCAAGGCGACCCGTCCGCGCGTGATTCGCATCCTGGCCACGGCCTACTCCGACATGGACGCGGCCATCCAGGCCGTGAATTCCGGCGCCATCTACAAATACATCACCAAGCCTTGGGATCCGCCCACGCTGGAAATGACCCTGAAGCGCGGCATGGAATTCTTCCTCGTCCAGCGCGAGCGCGACTTCCTGATGAAGGAAAAGATGTTCGCGCTCCAGCGTTTGATGATGACCGACCGGCTCATCAGTCTCGGCATTTTCGCTTCGGGACTGAATCATCATCTCCGCAATTCGTTGACCGCGGTGAAGACCTTCCTCGATCTCGCGCCTTCCAAGCTCAAGGGCGAGATGCTCGACATCGAGCACCTGCGCAATCCGGACTACTGGCACGACTTCTACCACGCCGTGCAGGACCAGATTTCGAAAGTCGTTTCCGTGCTGCAAGAGATCAAGGAAATCCCGGAGCCGCCGGTATTGCCGCTGGTCGATTCGGTTTCCATCAACGACGTCCTGCGTGAGGCGCTTGCCGCCAAGGAACCCGCCTTTGCCGAACACCAAGTCAAGGTCTCCACGAGCTTCAGTGAACTTCCGCCCGTGAAAGGGAATGCGTCGATGTTAAAGCGGGCGCTGGAGTTCATTCTACAGGATGAAGCCATCAACGTGAATGCCAAGGGGACCATCTCCGTGACGACCAAGAGCCATCAGAATGCCACCGAAATCCTCGGCGTTCTGGTTTCCATCTCCGATGACGGCCCCGATATTCCCGTCGCTGTCCTCTATAGTGTTTTCGACCCGTTCTTCGTCCGGCGCAATCTCCCGGAGGAATATGGCCTCAATCTGCTGACCGCCTTCTTTCTCATTTACCATCACGGCGGGGAAATCGTGGCCAAAGGCAGTTCGCAGGGCGGTGCCTTGTTTGAAATCTTCATCCCTAACGATGCGCAGAAAGTCGCGGTCCTTCCCGATGAGGACGAGTTTTTGAAGCGTGTTTTTGAAACGGAAAAAATCTGGGAGAAATTGCTGCTGCAGGACTGACCTCCACGATGACAATTCCTGCCGCGCGCCCGAGTGTGCTGCTCGTCGATGACAATCCCATGATGCGGAGGTCGATGACACTCCTGCTGGATTCTCTCGGCTGGAGTTCCACGGAGGCAAGTAACTCCGAGCAGGCCCTGGAGCAACTTAAATGGCGGGATTACGATCTGGCGATCCTCGATCTGAGAATGCCCGGTATCAACGGCATCGAGCTGTGCCGCCTGATCCATCTGCAGAGCCTGAAAAAAGTCCCTGTCGTTTTTATTCTCTCCGGTTACATCAATCATAAGGACCGGGTGGAAGCCTTGGAGGCGGGCGCCCGGGAAATTCTCGACAAGCCCCTCAGCCGGGATGAACTCATACGGATCCTCCAAAAGAACTCACTGCCCTGTTTCCCCTTCTCCGTCCCTCGCTAATTCTGTCTGACGGATGTATGCCTGAAAGGTATACTAAGCCTAGAAACATGGTATTTAGCAGTTTTCCGTTTCCGGGGTTTATTGGATGAACCAAAGCAGCCCATGCCCACCAAATCCCAATTTCCCGACGAGCAGTCGATGGACGGCAGTTTCGAGCGCCAGGAAGATGCCTTTCGCCAGTGGATTTCCCACGATGGTTCGACGGGTTATCCCGCTGAGCCGGACCGCTACCATCTTTATGTTTCCCTGGCTTGTCCCTGGGCCAGCCGCACCGTAATTGTGCGCCGCCTCAAGGGTCTGGAGGGAATCATCGGCCTGACCGTCCTCGACCCGATTCGCGATGAACGGGGCTGGGCCTTTCGCGAAGGACCCGGCTTTTCCACCGATCCCGTCAACGGCTTCTCGTTCCTGAGCGAGGCTTATCAGGCCACAGATCCCCAGGCGCGCGGACGCGTGACCGTCCCGGTTTTATGGGACAAGCGGACCCGCAGGATCGTCAACAATTCCGAGGACGATATCTGCCACATGTTCAATGACGCCTTCCCACAAAGCCAGGAAACGATCGATCTTTTTCCCGCCGATATCGAAGCGGAACACACCCGGCTCGCCGCGTTTATCTATGAAAAGGTGAATAATGGCGTCTATCGGGCCGGCTTCGCCACGACCCAGGAAAGTTACGAGAAGGCCTGCCGGGCCCTCTTCGCCGCACTTGATGAACTGGAGCCGCGCCTGGCCTCGGCCCGTTATCTCTTCGGCCCGCGAATCGTCGAGGCCGACTGGCGCCTCTTCTGCACGTTGATTCGCTTCGACGCGGTTTATCACGGGCATTTCAAGTGCAACGTTCGGCGCATTCTCGATTATACCAATCTCCAAGGTTACCTGATGGACCTCTATCAGCAGCCGGGCATCGCGGTGACGGTGAACTTCGATCACATCAAGCGCCACTATTACTATACCCACGACGACATCAACCCCACGCGCATCGTCCCGATCGGTCCCGCGTTGGATCTGACGCTGCCCCATCACCGGGAAAATCTCTGAATCCCCCATCCACTTTCAGTCCCACAATAAACCCCAAAACAAAGATATCTATGACGACCCAAGCTAAAGACCTGACCAAGCAAGCCCCCACCAGTCCTCGCGTTCGCGTCGGCAATTACGCCCTTCTCGCCCGCATGGCCGATAAAGGCCGCGCCGACCTGAATGGCACCGTGGGCGAATATCACTTCGATTGTCCGTTGGACAATTACCTCTTCGGCTTCAAAGAGGTGAAGGGTGAAGACGTGAAAGCCCAACTCGCCTCCGGCGCCAGCAATGAGGACATCGCGGCGTGGCTGGACAGCCATGGCCCGAAGAAGACTGCCGAGGAAATCAAGGCGTGGTCCGATTCCGTCGAAGGGGCCAATCCGACCAGCGATCCCGAGAAGAAGGAATGGTTCGCGGGTGAATGCGCCAAGGTCGGCCTGATCCCGGCGACTTCCACGCTGTTCGACTTTCTCGAAGCCGACGACCGCCAGAGCTTCAAGGCCTAATCGGTTCCGGAAGGGCGGGCGCATCGGCGCTCGCCTTTCCCTCCTCGAGCGGACTTGAGAGATGGGGCACCCCGGCAAAAGCCCTGGCGCGCCCTATCCCTCCAATCAGCCTACACCTTCGATCTAAATAGCGGCGACATCCTCAGAAAAATTACCTCCATGCAAATCGGCATCGACAGTTTTGCGGCGGCCATGACCGACGTGACCGGAACGACCATCAGCCCGGTCGATCGCCTGCGCGACCTCCTTGAGGAAATCGAGCTGGCAGATCAAGTAGGTCTCGATGCCTTCGGTATCGGCGAACATCACCGGGCTGAGTATCTCGATTCCGCGCCCACCATTATTCTTGCCGCCGCCGCCGCGCGGACCAAGCGCATCCGCCTGACCAGCGCTGTCACCGTATTGAGCGCGGCCGATCCCGTGCGTGTCTTCCAGGAATTCGCCACGCTCGACCTGATCTCGCAGGGCCGGGCGGAGATCGTCGCGGGCCGGGGCTCCTTCACGGAGGCCTATCCGCTTTTTGGACTCGACCTGAACGATTACGATTCTCTTTTCACAGAGAAGCTCGATCTTCTCCTCAAACTGAGTCAGGGCACCCACGTCAAATGGTCGGGCCGGCATCGGGCTCCCCTCACCGGGCAGGGAGTTTATCCGCGCCCCTTGCAAAACCCGCTGCCAATCTGGCTCGGGGTCGGGGGTACGCCCCAATCGTTTGCCCGGGCCGGCACGCTGGGACTTCCCCTCATGGTCGCCATTATTGGCGGTGAACCTCGCCGGTTCCGTCCGCTCATCGATCTCTATCGCGAAGCGGGCGCCGACGCAGGGCACGCTCCGGAGAAGCTCAAGGTCGGCCTCCACTCCATCGGATTTCTCGGCGATACCACGGCCAAGGCGGCGGACGATTTTTATCCCGGATACGCTCACGCCTTCACCAAGATTGGCCGGGAACGCGGTTGGCCGCCCACCACGCGCGCGCATTATGACGCCGTGCGCGGCCCCACGGGCGCGCTGCTGATCGGCGATGCGGAAACGGTCGCCGAAAAAATCCTGCGTGAAAATGAAGACCTCGGCGGCCTCGCCCGGCTCAATTTCCAGATGACCGTCGCCACGCTTCCCCACACCAAAATGATGCGCGCGATTGAAATCTTGGGCACCAAGGTGGCGCCCATCGTGCGCAAGGAGCTTTCCGTTCCCGTTGCCGCTTAAGGCTGTCCAGACATTGTTCCGGCTTGGCTTGGCTTATCCCGGCTTTTCGGGCATGCTCTCAGTCATGATTGGCTCAGAAGAAGACGAATTGGCTGTAGGGGAAAAGATCAACATCAAGGATATCCTCTACGAGAGCCGTTTCTTCATCGTTAACCTGCTCGGCATCATCGGCTTCGTCTGGATTCTCCACGCGCTCATTGCCGGGATTTGGAATCGGCACAGCCTGATCAGCGGCATCGCCATGCTGGCCGTCTGCCTGGTGAACTGTTACTGGAGAATGTTCTTCGTTACCGGCTTCCGGCACCGCTACTTCTCCCACCGCTCCTTCAAGAACAAGGTGCCGGGCTGGCTGAAATGGGCGATCCGCACCCCGCGCCAGGAGGAGATGTATCTGCGCACGGCCCAGTTCATCGAGGCTTTCCTCTCCACCGCCGATGCCCAGAAAGGCGTGATCTGGTGGGCGTCCCACCATCGCCATCACCACAAGTTTTCCGACACCGCCGATGACCTGCACTCCTTCGATTACGTCTGCAAGGAGACCGGCAGTTTCTGGAAGGGCTTCTACCACTCGCACGTCAAATGGGTCCTACTCAAGAAGTATAAGAAGGCCGATTACGACAAGGTGCCGGACCTGAAGAAATTTCCGGAACTCATGTTCTTCGAGCGGGCGCGAGGCTATCTCATTGCTCCGACTTTGCTCGGGGTCGGCTGCTTTCTTCTCGGGATCGGGACCGGCATTGGTGGCTGGGCGATGCTTTTCGGCGGATTTTTCGCGAGCACTTTTCTTACTTACCACTTCACTTTCTTCATCAACTCCCTGGCCCACATGATGGGCGCCGCCCGCTTCGATACCGGTGAGGAAAGCAAGAATTGTGGCTGGCTGAACTGGTTCACCATGGGTGAAGGCTGGCACAATAACCATCATCACAAGGACATCGCCGCCTCCCAGGCCATCCTGCCGGAAGAGGAACGCAGCGACGTCACCTATCAGATCCTGCTCCTCCTCGAGAAACTGGACCTGATCAAGATCGTCTACAAATACACCGATGCCGAGATCGCCGAAGCCCGACGACTCGACAACCTCGCCAAGGAAAAGCGGAAGAGTAAGAAGCGTGAATTAGCGACGGCGGACGTTTCCTAGAGCAAACGAATCCCTGGAAAGTATTTGCCAATAGTCAGCGTGAGTTCACGCTGACAAAGGATGAAGCGGTTTATTCGCAGAGCTGCATATTGGCTGGTTCGAGTCATTGCAGTCGTCATTGTTCTCCTGATCTTTTTCTATACGGAGGAAGACTGGAGAGGCGCCCGCGCTTGGTCTGCCTGCCAAAAGGAATTGCAGAAGAAGGGTGAAATTCTCGTCTTGGCCGAACTTGCTCCTTCTGGAAAACCCAAAGACGATTTATCGAAGACCCCGCTCTTTTCAGAGCTATATGAGGAGTATAAAGGGAACCACAAAGAAGCTCGGATCCACCATTTAGCGGTTGATTTTGGCAGTACCGATGGTGGCCTGCCTCCGGCTTCAGGAAACTATCTTCAAGGCAAGCAGATCGATTTGTCGGCTTGGCAAAAATTTTATCGATTCAACCAAAACGTAAAAATGGTTGGACCGGCAGGCACGCCGGCCCAGGACGTTATTTTGGCACTGAGCCAGTTTGATGATGAACTGAAGGAAATTGATGGAGCTGTAAGTAATCCGAATGCGTATTGGCCAGTTAATTACGAAATCCCGGCCTTCGGATATTTAGGTGGAATTACCAGCACGATGAAAATCGCCCGGGTCCTTCAATTAAAAGCAGTCGCCCATCTAGAAAACTACCAAGCCGATCTAGCTCAAAATGACCTAAGTTTCTGTCTTCGTTTGAACCAGCCGCTCACTAAATGCCTCTTTTTCGTGAACTACCTCGTCATGGCTGCGAACCAGACCTTTGCCCGTGAAATCCTGTGGGAAGGACTGCATCGACATGCTTGGAACGACATCCAGCTTCACGAGATCGAGTCTGCCTTGGCATCGACCGACATGCTGAGTCTTGCGATTAGAGGCATGAGGACGGAACGAGCATCGACCCTCCAGACCATGCGCTATCTTCAAACGCGGAATCCGAAGCTTCCTGCTGAGTGGAACTCCGAGAACGATCCAATAGTTTTCTTACGTTATATCAGTCTCATCCGTCCGAGTGGCTGGTGGAACCAAGATCGAGGCCTGTATAGTCTGAGCACCCAGAAACTCATCGAAGCGCTGCATCCAGATCGCGGCACCATCGATACGGCGGCATTTGCCCCAGAAGATGTGGACTTCGAGAAATCATTATGGAGGTGCTTTTACACGCCATTTTCGGGAATCGCACTGCCAATTGATCGTAGGCTCGGGCTGAACATCGCCAAAACTGAAACTTACAGACGTCTGGCACGGCTTGGGTGCCGACTTGAAGAATACCATCTCGCCCACGGGGCCTACCCCGAGAATCTCAATGAGCTCCCCGATCTTCCGCCTCACCTCAATCAGGAAGTGGTGAATGAACAGCCATTTCACTATCAACGCAAGGGCGACGGCTATTCACTTTACTCTGTTGGCTGGGACCAGAAAGACGACGGAGGAAACCTGACGAGAAAAGGCAACCAGCGAGACGAAGGCGGCACATACAATTCGACATGGGACGATAACTGGCCTTGGCCGAATCCCTAAGCATTCCGCGGACTGCGATTGAAAACCACGGCCAACATGCACAGCCACTTTCTTTGGCATATCGCCTGCTAAAGTCTGCGGTCATGACCGCTACTACTCTTCTTCTCGGGGCCGTGCCTTGGGAAGTCATCCCGATTCACGAAAGCCTGACGGAGTCTCAAACCGGCGAACTCTCCGGCTTCCCCTATTGGCGCGGTAACCTCGCGGGCGCGGATGTTGTGGTGGCAATCACCGGCGTAGGCAAGACGAATGCCGCCATGATCGCCTCCCTCTTCATCGCCGAATTTTCTCCCGTCCGCCTGCTTTATACGGGAAGCGCCGCCCGGGTGAACAAGGCCCTGCGCACGGGCGACGTCATCCTCGGTCAAAAGACCGTGCACCATGATTGCGGCACGCTCCGGCGTGACGGCATGCTCTATCGCAAGATCATCGGCCCCGTTCCCGGCGTCCCGACCAACTACCAATTTCGCGCCGATGCCGATCTCCTCGCCGCCGCCATTGACGCAGCCAAGGATTATCAGCCGAAGAAAATCACCGCGAACGGTTCCACGTATCTTCCCGCCGTTCGCCCGGGAATCATCTGTTCCGGCGATGTCTTTGGCATGACGGAGAAAAAGCTCTCCGACATCCGTACCAAGCTGAAAGCCGACCTGGTGGAAATGGAAGGATCGGCCATCGGCCAGGTCTGCACCGCGCTCAATCTCCCTCATTTGGTGATTCGCGGCGGCAGCAATCTGGCCCAGGAAAATCCGGGCAATGATTACAAGCGGCTGGGACAAATCGCGGCCCGATCGTCCGCTGCGTTCACGCTTCACCTCTTCAAGCATCTGGTCGCCGGTAAAAAAGCGTGAAGCTTTTGGTCCGCGGTGACGTTGACGGCTTCCTGGGACTCGGCCTCGACAGTCTCGTCAACCTGCTCATCGTCACAAGTCTTTGCCAGGGCGTGCTCGGCTTTTCGCCCGCATTGATTTACGGGCGCATCCTACCCGGTGCGGCGATCTCGTTTCTGCTCGGGAATCTTCTCTTCGCCCGGCTCGCCCACCGGCTCTCGGTGAAGACGGGGCGGACAGATGTCTGCGCGCTGCCCTATGGGCTTAACACACCGACGATGATCGCCTATGTCCTACTCGTGATGGGCCCCGCCCGCCAACTCGCGCAGGCCTCTGGCGCGACCGATCCCGATCGCGTGGCGTGGCAGGCGGGACTGGTCGCGTGCCTCTGCTCAGGCGTGGTGGAATTCGCCGTCGCCTTCGCGGCCAATCTCATTCGGCGCGTCACGCCCCGCGCCGCGATGCTGGCGACTCTCGCCGGGATCGGTCTTTCCTTTCTAACCATGGGCTTTTTGCTCCAGGCCGTGGCGCGTCCCATCGTGGGCCTTACCACGTTGGCCATCATGCTGCTCGTCTCGTTTGGCGGCGTCCGTTTTCGATTTGGTCTGTCCGGCATTCTTCTCGCCGTACTGGCGGGCACATCGCTTTCCTGGGCGACCGGCCTGGCGCCGGTGGGTAAGATGAGCGTGAGCCAACTCGGCTTCTATCTGCCCGTGCCGGTCTTCGCCGATTTATGGCATGGCTTGTCGCTTGCCCACTTACTTCCCTACCTCTCCGTGATCCTGCCGATGAGCCTCTTGAGCGCGATGAGTTCCCTGCAAAATATCGAATCGGCCGAAGCCGCGGGGGATGCCTATCCCGCCCGCCCTGCACTCATCATCAATGGCTTGGGAACACTGTGCGCCGCCTGCTTTGGTTCGCCCTTTCCGCTCACGATTTATATCGGACATCCGGGATGGAAAGCGCTCGGCGCCCGGGCGGGCTACAGCACCTTGAACGGCATCTTCGTCACCTTGCTTTGCCTCACCGGCGCCACGTCAATCGTGGCTTGGTTCGTTCCCTCGGATGCCGGTCTGGCCATCGTCGTCTGGATCGGGCTGGTCATCGTCACGCAGGCCTTCGGGGCCGTGCCCGCCCGTCACATGATCGCGGTGGTGATCGGTCTGCTACCCGCGCTCGGCGCGCTCATCGCCCAGACGGTGAAAACCGCCTTGCGCAGCGTGGGCACCGGCACGCCGGGGCATCCCCTCTTCGACGCCTCATTGCTCGACCTCTTCCACCATAATAATTCCTATATCGAGGGAGCCTTCGCCTTGGAACAGGGTTTCGTTTTTTCCGCGACGATCTGGGCCACCATGGTTGTCTATATCGTGGAGCGACGCTTTCGCATCGCCGCGTTGTGGAGTTCGATCGGAGCGCTCTTCAGTCTCCTGGGCCTCATTCACACCTGGAAATGGACGCCGAATGACACCGTCCTCTCCATGCCGCTGCTCGATCAATTAACCGGTCAACCGGTGCCACCGGGATGGAGCGGCCTGTTTCCCGGCTGGCCCTATGCCCTGGCCTACATCCTCATCGCGCTCATTCTGCTGTTGGCAGATAAATTTTCCCTGCCCGAGCCTGTAACCGAAATGCCACCCGCATGAACCGTCTGCTTATTTACAACATCGGCCATCTCGTCACGATGGATGCCGGAAGAACGCTCCTACGCGATGCGTGGATCTCCTGCCGCGATGGCTTTATCCAGGAAATAGGAACCGGAAAAGCACCCGAATTGCCAGACACCGAGCGGCTCGATGCCCACGGTGGAATCGCCCTGCCTGGCCTGATCAACACGCACCATCATATGTATCAAAACCTCGCGCGGGCCTACACGCCCATCGCGAACGAGGGACTCCTGACCTGGCTGGCGGGCCACAATCACCTCTGGAAAAATCTGACCCCAGAACATCTTCGCGTCGCAGCCCAGGTCGCCATGGCGGAGCTGATGCTCACCGGCTGCACCACGACCACCGATCATCACTACGTCTTTCCCCGGGGCACAACGCACCTGCTCGATGCGGAATACGAGGCGGCGCAGCTGATGGGCATCCGTTTTCACGGATGTCGCGGCAGCATGGATGTCGCATCCGAAATCACGCCCGAAATCCTGGTCCAGACCACGGACGAAATCCTGAAGGACAGCCAGCGTCTCTACGAGAAATGGCACGATCCCCGCAAGGGCAGCCTTTCCCGTCTGGCGCTTGCTCCATGTAGCCTTTTCTCGGTCACTGCCGATTTGCTCCAGGAGTCCGCCCGCCAGGCGCGGGAATGGGGCTTGCGCCTTCATACCCATTGCGCCGAAACGCGGGAGGAGGATGCGCTAGTGCTGCAACTTTTTGGCAGCCGCCCGCTCGATTACCTGCGCCGCCTCGATTGGGAGGGCGATCACGTCTGGTTCGCCCACGGCATTCACTTTAACGACGCCGAAGTGGCCGTCCTGAACAAATACCGCATGGGCGTCGCGCATTGTCCCTGCTCGAACATGCGGCTCGGTTCCGGGATCTGCCGGGTCAACGATCTGCGCCGGGGCGGTTCGCCCGTCAGCATCGGCGTGGACGGCAGCGCCTCCAACGATTCGGGACACATGCTCAACGAAGTGCGGCAGACCCTGCTCCTGACTCGCGTGCTGCATGGGGCGGGCGCGCTTACCGTGGAGCAGGCACTCGAGATGGCCACGCTCGATGGAGCAAGAAACTTGGGCCGCACCGAGGACATCGGCTCCCTAGAGGCTGGGAAATGCGCCGACGTGGCTATCTTTCCTGCAACGACTCTCTTCAGCAGTGGCGCGGAAAACAAGATCCACAGTCTACTGCTCTGCCATGCCCGCGAGGTCGATCATCTCGTCGTGCACGGAAAAGTGCGCGTGACCGCCGGGCAACTGGTGGGCATCGATCTCCCCCGCCTTTTGGAAAAGCATGCGGCCCTTGCCCGGAATCTGCACGAGTCAGCTTAAGTCGATTTCTCCTGACGCGACGACGGGCTCCGGCATGGGCCGTGCTAAATCGGGCTGCCATGTGTCGTACCCTTCTCTTTTTAATCCTCTCCCTGTCGTACGTTTCCGCGGATGATAAAATCTTGATCCTTGGGGCGGTGCCCCAGGAAATTGTGCCCCTCGTCGCGCAACTCCAAGGCGATCAGAAGACCGTGGTTCAAGGAATCCCCTGTGATATCGGAAAGCTGGGATCCCATGAGGTGGTCATCGCGTTGACGGGGGTGGGTAAGACCAACTCGGCGATGGTGACGACGGCCCTACTGATGCAATTTCACCCCAAAGTCGCGTTCATGACCGGCACGGCGGCGCGCATCCGCCGCACGGTCAAGACCGGCGACATCATCATCGCCTCCACCGTTTCCTTTCATGATGCGGGTAGCCTCACGGCGGATGGCATCGTGCAGGGAAAGTTGGATACCAATGGCAAGCTCGTGACGACCACGTGGTTCACGCACACCGGTGAGAAGGGCAATCCGTTTTCCTTCGCCGACACTCCCGATCTGGTGACTTACGCCCAAAAAATCGCCGAGCATTATGTGCCTGAAAAAGTGACGCTCGACGGCGTGACCTACCAACCCGTTGTGCGGGTCGGGACGGTGACTTCGGGAGATCTTTCCGGCGTAACGGAAAAGAAAATTGCCGACATCAAGGCGAAGATCGATCCCGATCTGATGGAGATGGAAAGCGCCGGCTTCGTCCAGGTCTGTCAATTTTTTCAGGTGCCCCGCCTGGTGATTCGTAGCGGCAGCAATTGGGCGGAAGAGCGAAATAACGACGACTACCTCCGCCTGAGTCCCATCGCCGCGAAGCACGCGGCATTGTTCACCGCGGAGCTTGTCCGCCAATTTCCTTCGGCGCCGCTTTCGCCTCCCTAAGCGTGGATATCCTCCAACTGCGTTGATTTGATCCGGGGCAAAACGGCGTTGAGAAAGAGCGCGAGGAGTCCGCCGACCACCACGCTGGAGTGAAACATGGCGGCAAGGGCGGAGGGCAGCATATCGAGCACCTCAGGCGTGGATCCAACACCGACTCCAGCCCCGAGCGACACGGCCAGGATCAGCCACTCGCGCGAGCCCAGGTGATTGTAGTAGAGAATCCGAATGCCTCCACTCGCGACGAACCCGAAGAGGACCAGCGATAGCCCGCCCAGAACCGGCGCAGGCATGATTGAGAGGTAGCCGCCGATCATCGGCAATAATCCGAAAAGCGCGAGAAATCCACACATATAGTAACCTACTCGGCGGCTCGCCACGCCGGTCAACTGGATCACGCCGTTATTCTGCGCGTAGGTGGTGTTGGGGAACATGCCGCAGCAGGCCGCCAGCATGCTGTTGATTCCATCCGCCATGACAGCGCCGCGAAGCCGTGACCAATAGTCGTGGCCCTTGGTCGGCAGGCCCGAGAGCTGGCAGGTCGCCGTCACGTCGCCGACCGTCTCGATGGCGGAAACAAGATAGAGAAAAATGAAAGGCAACAGGTACTGCCATTGAAAGGCGAGACCATAGGAAAATAGCTTGGGCCACGCGACCCAGAGTCCTGGCGGCGGCGCCTGAAGATATCCGAGCGCCGCACTGATACCGTAACCGAAAATCAACGAGATCAACACAGCCAGCATCCTCGCCCAAGGCCGTTTCAACGAACCCAGGGTGACGAGGATGATCATGATCGTCACCGCGACCGCGCCGCCATGCCACGGCACCGCACCGGGCCCGTATCCGGAAGCAATCTCGTGCATGCCGGCGGGAATCAGCGAGAGGCCGATGAGCAGAATAACCGTGCCCGAAACGACGGGCGTAAAGACACGCCGGAGCTTGGGAAGAAACGGTCCCAAAAGGATGCTGGTCGGCGCCGCCGCGAGCGAAAGACCGAACATCAACGGCAATCCGCCGACCTGTCCAACCTGATGGAGGTTATTGAGAAAAGCGAAACTGGTGCCCTGCGCGCTCAGCAAACCGGAGCCGATCCGGCCCATCCTTCGAATCTGGATGAAGCTCGTGAGCGCCGCCACGACGAGCGCCGTGCTGACCAATTGGGCCGTGGTTGTTTTGGGGAGCGAGAGCATTTGCGCCAACAAAAGCGGCGGGGTGATGATGCCCATGAACATCGCGAGGACGTGCTGGAATCCCAGAAGCGCCGCGTAGGGCACCGCTATTTCTTCATCCACGCCGACATGCACGGCTTTCTCCGCCACTGCTCTAAAATCGGTTCCGGGGGAAGTGGTCATCTGAGACCGGCTGAGCAGTCAGTATGCCGTTGGTATCAGGCCTGCTCCATTCCACCGAAAATGAGGTCCATGTCTTTAGTCACGCGGGGGTGGTCCCCAAAAATAGCCAGAGTGGCGGAAAAAGGCGTTCGTCCATGAACATGGACATTGAGCCCCTGATCTCGACCGAAGTAACGACGGGAACGGCATCGGAACCGGACGCACCGTTTTTTTATGTCCACAAGGAGGGAGTCAATTACGGCCCCGACTCGGAGGAAAATCTTCGCGGACTTTGCGCGCAAGGTTGGCTGCTGCCGGACGACATGGTGTGGCGGGAAGGCGAACCGGAATGGCAACCGGCGGGAATCGTCTTTCCGACCTCCTTTCCTGATAAATTGACCGCCATCGAGCAGGCCGACCTATCGACCCAACCGAGTCTGGATCTCAGCGAGTTCTTCGAGCCTTGCGCCTCCCGCCCATCGGAAGAAAAGTCGGGGCTCTGGCGTTCCGCGGGAATTGCGCTGCTCATCCATGCAGTGATTTTTGGCCTGGTGGTGGGATGGCTGCAGATCCATCCACTGAAGTTTAGCGAATATCCAACGACCGCGTCAGAGGAGCCGCCCTTGGAAGTCGCGATGGTCACCGAATCGCAACCCGTCGCGCCGCCGCCACCGCCGACTCCGGAGCCTCCTCCACCCGATCCCACGCCACCTCCTCCTCCACCGCCGCCCGATATCCCGCCGCCGCCGCCCGCACCTCCAGAGATGCCGATACCTGTCGTGCCTCCTCCGGTTTTATCGACCCCGGAGCCACCCGCTCCGCCAAATCCCGAGCCGGTCATCCCTCAACCGGTCGCGCCGCCCGCGCCCAAGCCGGAGCACCATCACACCGCGCACCCTGTGGTTCGACCTTCCCCGCCAGTCGCGCCACCGGTGAATGCGCCCGAGGTTGCGGAGGCCGGTCCGCCGGAATATCTCGCCGATCCGCAACCGGAATATCCCTTCGCCGCCCGGCAGCACCATCAAGCAGGCACCGTGTTGCTGCTGGTCACGATGGACGAAGCTGGAAATCCAACGCGGGTTTCGATCGAACAAAGCTCCGGCTACAGCATCCTCGATCAAGCAGCCCTGAAAAAAGTAGCAGCTTCGTGGCGCTTCAAGCCCGGTTCAAACCTGACGGTGCACGTGCCGGTCGAGTTCCATCTCGAATAGAGAATTGGCACGAGGGAACGATGCTTGTTTCAAAGGAAGCTCGCACCTTTCCATTCGTTGCAGTCGCGGCCGTTTAGGAACCGACCCGAAAAACGCCTCCCGATCCATCATCCCCTCGCCCTCCCAAGTAGACCAGCGAAAGGCTTCGAGAGGCATCAACTACTGGACATTCCCTTCCATCGTGTATCGCACGGGAACGGTCACGGATCTTCCCGCATAGAGAGGCGTGTGCCAGTTCTCCTTGATGAAGGACCGCGTGTAGGAATCCAGAATGCCCGAGCCGCTGGACGAAGCCACTTCCGCGCTGGCGACGCCGCCACCGCCATCAAACTGAATCGAAATGACGACCTCGCCCGTCATATGCATGAGCTTGGCGCGAGTCGGATAACTGGGCGCGGGGCATCCACTGCTTCCAGCCACGAGCCTGGATTTCGCTTCGGAATCCCCGGCGCCGGTGGCGGCGGGAGCGGTGTACTTGGGTTTCATCGTCACCGGCTTGGGCGGCGCAGGCTTGACCTTGGGGGGAACCACGACGGGCTGCTCCTTTGGCTTGACGATCTGACGGACGAAATCCACATGATCCGGCGGCGGTGGCGGGGGCTGTTCCGGTTCCAGGGTGACTTCCATTTTCTCTTCGGGCGCTGGACCGCTTTGCGCGATGGTGCCGCCTTCGAGCATCAATTGTTGCAGGGATCTGATGTGAAAGATCAGGGCGATGAGCCCAATGACAAGGACCACCACCAAGTGGGCACCGAATGAGATGGCCAACGCCCGCCGAACGTAATTACGTTCCGGCGGATAATCGGTGATCTGCGCGTTGTGCGCGAGCTCCATGGTAAACACTTCCTATTGCCCCGGCGTGGCGGGGGCTGGAGTCGGTGCGGCAGCCGGGGGTGAAGTCGCAGCGGGAGCCGGAGTTGCCGGTGCGGGAGCCGGCGCAGCCGTGGCCGCTGTCGGAGCGGGAGGCACGGCGCCCAAGGCAGCGGGAACGGGAGCGGCGGCGTCAGCTCCGCCATCGCTCTTCACGCTGAAAGCCACTTTCTGGAATCCGGCACTCCGCAGTTTTCCCAGCACGCGCATGACGTCGCCATGACGCGCTTCCTGATCGGCGGAAATGAGAAATTTTTGGTCGTGATTTTGCGCATAGAGCGCCTGCAATTTAGTCAGCAGCGCATCCTTGGAAAGCAGTTCCTTATCCAATTGTGTCTGCCCGTCGGCGTTGATCGAAAGGGAGATAAAGTCCTCCTTCTTCTCCTTCTGGGCCGCCGCCACATCGGTGGGCAGGTTGACCTTGAGTGATTTGACTTTGATCTTGTTAATGCTCACGAGCATGAATGCCGCGAGCAAAAAGAACATGATGTCGATCAGCGGGATGATCTCCAGCCGACCGCGCCTATGAGGCAACGGCGAAACTAGTTTCATTATCGAAGGCTCCCTTGTTCTTGGCTTTAGCCGAGTTGATGAGGATTTCCGTGTTCGTACAGGCGGTCTGCAGCTGGAAGGTAAATTTCGCGACCTTGGCGGAGAAATAATTCAGGGCGATCAGGCAGACCACCGCGATGGTCAAACCGCAAGCGGTGGCGATCAGCGCCTCCGCAATACCGCCGGTGATCGCTTCTTCCGAGAGCTCGGCACTGCCCAGCTTGAAGAACGCCTTCATCAATCCAGTCACCGTGCCCAACAGACCCAGAAGCGGCGCCAGCGTGACAATGGTATCCATGACGACCAGGAAACGTCCGGCCCGTTCGATCTCGATACCCGCCGCGACTTGCAGCGCGCCTTCGAGGGAGGCGTAGTGATGATTGAGCCCGTGCCATACCACCCGCAAAATTGGATCCTCGGAATTACGCGCCAGGCCGGAGGCGATCTTGAGATCATTTTTTTCCAGCGCCGCATAGACCTTGTCCAATTGTCCGGAATCCTTTTTGCGCGTTTCCATGGTCCACCACAGGACGCGTTCGACGATGACAGCCAGCGCGACGATCGATGTAGCCAGGATGGGGTACATGATCCATCCGCCCTTGGCGAAATATTGTACGACTAAATTTTGTTCCACGTTTTACTCCTCGGATTGTTTTTTGAAGGTCCGTGATTTCTTTCCAATCGGCCCTCTCGGTTAGAAGTGAGCGAAGCAGGCTTCGGCAGGCTTTACTCGCGACGTCCCTACCAAGCAGTCAGGGTGCCAATCCTTCCCCAGCTTGCGCGCGACTAGCTTTCCATTCCTCGTTCCCCAATATGGGTCCGAAAAAGCCAATCCGACGCTACGCTATCTTCCAGGAAGGTTCAGGGTGAGTGCATCTCGACAGGCCGTTCGCCATACCGAACATGACCCAGTCCTGGTTCGATATTTAGATCGGATCACCTCTGAGAAATCGCTTTCCCCTAAAAAGCAGAAACCCAGTCCAGAGTCGAAACTCGCGGCCTGGGTTTTGCTTTTTAGCTTGCAGCTAAGAAGGCGTTGCGGGCTTTAGAAATGAATCTTGATCGTGCCTTCGATGTGAATCGGCTCTTCCGCAAAGATGGAATCGAGGCCATAGATCGGATTGACCGTTCCCCAATTCTGCTGGTTCGTCACGTTATAGACAGAGAGTTTAATCTCCGACTGCTTGTACGTATAGAACGCGCTCATATCCACATTGTACTGCCACGGAATCTGCACGCCGCCCACCCAGGCCACATTCATGGGGCTGGTAACCTGGAGATCCGCGCTGAGGCCAAGACCGCAATCGAACTTATAGACCGCCAGGGCATTGAACGAGTTGACGGGGAAACCAGGGAACTTATACGTTCCCGTCAAGCCACCCGTCGGCATGAAGAAACTGGGCGTATCGGCGGTGGTGGTGCCACCAACGTTCGCCTGATCTTCCGGGACCGTGTTGTATTGGAAACCCGGGCTGATGTCATGGCTTTCCATCCAGCTATAGCTGGCCGTCGCATAGAAGTGCTTGTCCGGCTGGTAATTGAGATCGAACTCAGCCCCGTTGACCCGCTGGCGATAGGCGCCTCCGTCCGAGGCTGGGTCATAGCGGTTTTCCTTATAGACGGTCGCGGTGGCGTAGAGCTTATCCTTCAGGAGCGAGACCTTGGCTCCCAACTCGTACATCGTATTGTTCTGATGGAAATCCGAGGAGCTCATGAGATAAGGGCTGTACGATCCCGACTGGCCGGTGTTCCCCGGGACCTGACCTCTATTCAGAGTGGCATAGAGAGTCATCCATTCGAACGGCTTAAACGTCGGGCTGACATTGAAGTTAGGCAATATCTGGGTCGTGGAATCACTGTAGTTCAACGCTTGCGGTGTTCCGGGAGGGGTCTCCGCATCTACATGGAGAATGTCGGCTCGTGCACCGAAGATCAGGGACCACTGCTTCGTGAATTGGAGGACATCCTGAGCGAAGAGACCGGTCTCGTACTGCTCCGACTTTCCGGAATCATCGCTGTTGATATCGAACAGATATTTATCAGGCAGCCCGGGAATGTGGGCCACATTGAAAGCAGCATATTGGCTCGGAGGGATCTCATTAAAGATCGTGCTGTTGTTACCATCCAAATCATAGATGTTAAACGGCTCCGTCGCGATGCTCTGATAATCGGTGTTCTGCTGGAAGCGGAACTCCAAGCCGGTATTCAGCTCGTTATGGAAGGTGATTCCAGAATCGGACGCGCCCTTGGAGTCCGACGACTTGGAGGCGTCAATGATCGGAATATCGTCGCTCAATTGCACGGACAACCGATTGTCGGCGCTGTAATCGCCATCCGAATACTGATCATAGAACTGACCATTATAGGTCCTCCAGTCCAGATATTGATAAAAGGCGTTATCGATAATTTTGACATTATCGTTCACCGTCAATGTCTGAACGATCTGGCCGTTCAGCGTCTTGGCGTACGCGCCATCATTCGGATTATGAATGTTCGTCGACCGGCTGATCGGCGATGTTCCCGTGGGGGTGTAGGTATTCCCAAACCCTTGCTGCGCCCCGGTTCCGTTCACCGTCGGGGCCTGACCGGTGATATACTGCCCGTTATCGATCAGGTCCTGGGTAACGCGATTGATACCGGTGTTTTCGAGGTAATCGACTTCACCGAAAGAGGTGTTGAAATCGAGGGTGTATTTGTCCGAGGGAATCCAGCTCAAGGCGGCGTAGCCATACTGGGAATCGTTATGGACATAATCGTAATAGCTTCCCGATTCCTCACCGGAATAACTGACGCGATAGGCCAGTTGATCCTTCACGATGGGCGCTCCGAAATCGAGCGTCTGCCGATACTGATCGAACATGCCGATCGTGGCGGTGGCATCGCCCTGAAACTTATCAAAATAAGGCTTCTTGGTGATCTCATCGACATAACCACCGACGAAGATCGAGGACCCCGATTCGGCCGTGGGCGGTCCCTTCACGATATTGACCGATTCGATGTTATTGAAATCGACCGGGGGGCCATTTCCATCCGCATTCCAGCCCGAGCGCTGGCCATTGATGAAAACGTCGGCCGGTGGACCGCGAATGGAGGGAACTGCTGGCGTACCGAAATCGGATTCCGTATAGGCGTCCGAAGTCAGCTTGCTATAATCGCGAGCATCCTGAATATCGATCTGGCTCAATTGTTCGCGCGAGATAATCGTCACGTTTCGCGGAGTATCGAGCACCGACATATCCAAACCGAAAACCGAGTTCACCGGACGGCTTGTCGGCATGATGTTTTCCTCCACCGGCACGGCGTTCACCACGATGGTGTTCATGCTGGCCGACGCGGTCGGCTCGACCTTGGTGTTGCCCTTGGGCGGCGAGGCCGTCGTCTGGTCCGTGCTCGGCGGCGTGGTTTGGTCGGAGTTAGGCGTCGTCACCGATGTAGCCTGCCCAAAAGCAAGCGGAGCGGCGAGCAGGGCCAGCCCTAACATCAGAACACTCGAATTAAGGATAGGTAATTTCATTCGGGTCACCCGTTAGCAGTGGCCGTACCAATGCTAAAAAAAAACTAAACGACCTAATTTTTTTATAGGTCTCTAGAAGTGTCCCCTAAACGTTTAGGATTTCGGTCTTAAAGATGTGTTTAATCGGTTTCACTTATCTGGTTAATGTCCGCTCAGAACGTTTGGTCTATTTCGAGCGGCCAGAGGCTGAAAATTCTCAATTGTCTGTTTATCTGGACAATCCCTCTTTCAAGCGAAGAGTCCCTTGACGCTGCCGAGGAAGTTCCGCTATCTGAGACGCGTGTCCGACGCGCCCATTCCCCTTTCCCAACTCAACACGTTTTCAGAGGAGAAATTCGTGAGCCATCTCGGTTCCATCTATGAACATTCGCCCTGGATTGCGGGGCAAACCTGGACGCGGCGTCCTTTTTCTTCGGTTGAAGATTTGCTGAATAAATTGGATGCAACTCTTCGGGCCGCCTCTCGCGAAGAGCGTCTGGCCCTGATCCGCGCTCATCCCGATCTGGCGGGCCGTCTCGCGCGGGCTGGAACATTGACCAGCGAATCGACAGAGGAACAACGTAGCGCCGGGCTGGATCGCCTCAACAACGAGGAGGCGGCTGAATTCGATCGACTCAACGGACTCTATGTGGACCGGTTCAAATTTCCCTTCGTGATTTGTGCGCGACTCAATGACCGGTCGGCCATCCTGGAGGCCTTCCGGCGACGCCTGCTCAACGACCGCGAACAGGAGATCGCCACCGCGCTGGCGGAGATCCGCCAAATCGCCGCGTTGAGATTGGCGCAGATCGTGCATGATTGAGGTCATGGCGGGAAAGCTTTCGACCCACGTTCTTGATAGTTACCACGGACGACCCGCCGCTGGCGTGGTCATTGAACTTTGGCGGCTGGAGTCAGGCCGGGAACCTAAACTCCTCCGCAGTGTGGTAACCAATCCGGATGGCCGAACCGATGAACCCTTGTTGAGCGGCGCCGATTTTCAGCCTGGCACGATGGAGCTGCGTTTTCAGATCGGCGCCTATTTTCGGAAAACGGAAGCGGTCACCACCGATCCCCCTTTTCTCGACGAGGTGCCTGTCCGCTTCACCGTAACCGATGCGACGGCAAATTATCATGTGCCGCTGCTGACCTCGCCCTGGGCCTACTCGACTTATCGGGGCAGTTGATGACTTTTTTCCATAAAGACGATAGGGCCGGAACCGTGGTCGACCGACTGGGGCGGCTCGGCGAGATCAGCGACGAACCGGGTGTCCTGACGCGGACTTTTCTCTCCGATGCCATGGCCATCGCCAATGCGCAGGTGGAAGCCTGGATGCGGGATGCCGGCCTTGAGGTCGATATAGATCGATGGGGAAATTTGATTGGCCGACTGCGCAGTCCTCAGCCCTCGGCGCGCACGCTTCTGCTCGGCTCCCATCTCGATACGGTGCGCAACGCGGGCCGCTACGACGGGCCTCTCGGCGTGCTGCTCGCGCTCGCCGCTTGTGAGGAACTGCGACGCGATGACGTGATCCTTCCCTTCCACCTCGATGTCATCGGTTTTTCAGACGAGGAAGGCGTTCGTTTTCACTCGGCCTATCTCGGCAGCAAGGCCATCGCGGGTTTGATCACGGCGGAAGATATCCACCTGCGGGACGAAGGTGGCGCGCCCCTCGGTGAAGTCGTTGGCGGTTCGGAAGGACTCCCCCACGCCCGTTATGCGCCGGGCGAATTGCTCGGCTATGTCGAGGCCCACATCGAACAGGGCCCAGTTCTCGAAGCGGCGGGACTGGCGCTGGGAGTCGTGACCGCCATCGCGGCCCAAAGCCGTTATACGGCGATCTTCACCGGTCTCGCTGGTCATGCCGGGACGACGCCAATGAACTTGCGACGGGATGCCCTCACGGGTGCCTCGGAATTCATTTCCCTGGTGGAAAGGATTGCCGGCGAAACCGAGGGCTTGGTCGCCACCGTCGGCCAGATCAAGGTGGAACCGAATATCAGTAACGTCATCGCGCAAAAGGTCTCTCTCTCCCTTGATGTGCGTCATGCCCAAAGCTCATCCGTCGCCGCCGTCGTGGGCCGACTCGGACAGGAAGCGACCCTCCTGGCGGATCGTCGCCGCCTGAGTTTTTCCCTCGTCAAAATCCAGTCGAGCGAGGCGGTCGATTGCGATCCCTCCTTGACCACCCGCCTGGCCCAAGCGGTGGAAAAGCAGCAGGAGCGCGCCCCGCATCTTCTCAGCGGGGCTGGCCATGATGGCGTCATTCTCTCCCGCCTGGCGCCTATCGCCATGCTCTTCGTTCGTTGCCGCGCGGGACTCAGCCATCATCCCGACGAGCACGTCGAGCCGGAGGACATCTCCCTCGCGTTGCGCGCGCTCGTCACCTTCATCCGGGAACTGGCGTGAGCTGCGACCTCCTCATTCGCGGAGCAACGGTGGTCGATTCCGTCACCAGCCGAGTCGCCGATGTCGCGGTGACGGGGGGACGAATCACGGCGATCGCCGACTCTCTCGACCTCGCGGCCCGACGCGTGGTGGAAGCCCGTGGGCATTACCTTCTTCCCGGTTTTATCGACGCGCACGTGCATTTCAACGAACCCGGACGGACCGAGTGGGAAGGCGCGGCCACCGGTAGTCGTGCTCTCGCCGCCGGTGGAGGAACTCTCTTCATCGACATGCCGTTGAACAGCTCGCCGCCCGTGCTCGACGCCACCACCTTTACCGCCAAGGCCGCCGCCATCGTCCGGGAATCGGCGCTGGATGCCGCGATTTGGGGCGGCCTCGTGCCGGAAAATCTGGGCAAGCTGGGCGAACTCGCTGAATGCGGCGCAATCGGATTCAAGGCCTTCATGTCCGATAGCGGAATCGACGAGTTTCCGTGCGCCAACAGAGCCACGCTCCGGGAAGGCATGCGGCGCGCCGCCGAGCTTCGCCTGCCTGTCGCCGTGCATGCGGAAAGCGCCATTCTCACCGCAAAATTGAGCCGTCTTGCGCAAGAGGAAGGCCGCACCCAAATCGCTGATTATCTTGGCTCCCGTCCCATCCAGGCGGAACTCGACGCCATCGACGAAGCCATGTCCTGCGCACGGGAAACCGGGTGCGCCCTCCACATCGTCCACGTCAGTTCGCGGGCAGGACTGGAACGGATCGCCGCCGCCAAAAAGAGCGGCCTCGATGTCACGGCGGAGACCTGTCCCCACTACCTGGTGCTCGACGAGACTGACGTTATCCGTTTGGGCGCCGTGGCCAAATGCGCCCCGCCGCTGCGGCCCCGCGCTGAAGTGGAAAAGCTCCGCCGCGCCCTCGGTGACGGCCTGGTCGATACGGTCGGCTCTGATCACTCGCCCTCTCCGCCGGAGATGAAGCAGAGCGCCGATTTTTTCAAAGTGTGGGGTGGAATATCCGGGTGCCAACACGCCCTGCCTCTCCTCTTCGAAGCAGCGGTCCTGGAAGAAAAACTTTCGCCCAGCCTGGTCGTTCGGCTCACCGCCACCAACGTGGCCCGGCGTTTTCGGCTCGCCGGCAAGGGTGAGTTGGTCGAAGGCGCGGGGGCAGATCTCGTTCTCCTTTCGACTTCGACGGAGCATACCATTCGGGCGGAGGATTTGCTCTATCGCCACCGGCAGTCACCCTATGTGGGCCGCTTCTCCCGCGTCTCAGTTCTGGAGACCTGGGCGCGCGGCGAGACGGTCCATCCCGAAAATCGACGCTCGGCGTCACATCCGGCTCAAATCCTGCGTCCCAACCTCCCATGATTCCACTTTTCGGCCAAACCCGCACCCGCATCAAGCCCCGGCATGCCCTCATCGCGCCGGATGGCCATGTCATCAGTACTCTTCCCGGCGTGGAGAAGGTCCGGTTGACCGCCCTGATCACGCCCGCCATGGGAGCCGGTTTCGCGCAACTCGGCCTCGCTTTTGAGGAAGCGGGAGGCGTTGCTCGCTTTCCCGCTCATCTCCACGAAGCGGTCATTTACGTCACCGCCGGAGCGATCCAGTGTAAGGTCGGGAAAACCGTTGAATCACTCGAGGCCGGCGGTTTTGCCTATGTTAGCGAAAACGATGCGCTGGAAATCGCCCCTTCGAAAACGCCGGCGCTGGTAACGCTCTTCCAGAAGAAATATGTCCCCTCGCCGGGTCTTTCCGCGCCCGCCTCGTTTTTTGGTTTGAGCAAAAAAATCATGGGCCAGCCTTTTCTCGGCAACCCCAAGGCGTTGCTCCAGGTGCTGCTGCCCGACATTCCCTCCTTCGATCTGGCCGTCAATATTTTCACCTATCAACCGGGCGCGACGCTGCCTTTTGTGGAGACGCATGTCATGGAGCATGGCCTGCTCATGCTCAGCGGACAGGGCGTTTACCGTCTGGAAGACGAGTGGTATCCGGTCGCGGCGGGCGACGTCATCTGGATGGCGCCTTTCTGCCCGCAGTGGTTCGTGGCCATGGGGGATGAACCCGCGTCGTACCTCTACTACAAGGACGTCAACCGCCCGCTCCTGTCATGACCTTGCCCATCCGGATCGCCCGGTTGCAGGATGAGATCGATGAGCTCGCCGCCATTTCGGAAGCGCATCATCCTGCCGTCACGCGGGTGCTCTTCTCCCCGGAAGATCAGCGAGCCCGCACATGGCTGGAAGAGAAGTTTCGCTCCGTGGGCCTTAGCGTTCGCCACGATGCCGTCGGCAACATCTTCGCGCGCTGGGAAGGTCTTCATCTCGAGCTTCCCGCCGTGGCCACCGGTTCGCACATCGATGCCATTCCCAACGCCGGAAAATATGACGGCGTAGTCGGTGTGCTTGGCGCGCTCGAGGCGATACGCGCGTTGCAGGAATCAGGATTCCAGCCGGTTCGTTCGCTGGAGATCATCATGTTCACCTCCGAGGAGCCGACCCGCTTCGGCCTCGGCTGTCTCGGCAGCCGCCTGCTTTCCGGCGCGATGACTCCCGACCGGGCCCTGGCTCTGCGCAGCCGGGAGGGCCTGTCCCTCGCTGAACTTAAAATCGAAGCCGGTTACCCGGAAGATCCGGAACTCGCCTCCGTCCGCCTGCCCCAAGATATCTATCGGGCCTTCGTTGAATTGCACATCGAGCAAGGCCCCACGCTGGAACGTGACGGGCTTGATATCGGCGTGGTCGAAAAAATCGCCGCGCCCAGCTCGTTTCGTTTTCGCCTCGAAGGTAGCGGCGGTCATGCGGGTGCCGTGCTGATGCCGGGGCGGCGCGACGCTCTCCTGGCCGCCAGCGAGATCGCCCTCGCGGTCGAAAAGGCCGCGCTCGAATCGGGTTGCCCCGATACGGTGGGCACGACCGGGGTTCTTCGGATCGAACCCGGCGCGATCAACAGCATTCCCTGCCGGGCTTTATTGGAAATTGACCTGCGGGACACGAACGTGAAGACACGTCAGGGCGCGCTCGACTTCATCCGCAAGGCGGCCGAGGAGATTTGCCTGCGGCGCGATATCGACCTTGATTATGAGCCGATCAACCTCGATCCCCCCGCCATCTGCGATCCACAACTCGTCGACCTAATTCAACGTGAGACCGAGACCGCAAACCTCAAGGCGCACCGCCTGATCAGCCGCGCCTACCACGATTCGCTTTTCATGGCGCTGCTCTGCCCGACCGCCATGATCTTCATCCCCTGTCGGCATGGTTACAGCCACCGCCCGGATGAATATTCCTCGCCCGAGCAGATCCGCGCGGGCGTACAGGTACTCGGAGGTGTCTTGCGGGATTTGGCAAGCACCTGACCATTCGTCGGGACGCTAGGGCGTGTGGTCGCGATACTTCTCCCAGTCCTGCAAGAGAGTTGCCGTCACGACGCTTCCCACACGGTAGTTGGCGTCGAGGGAAGGGATGTAAGCGGGAGAATCGATCAGACCATCGAACAGGCTTTTCGCGGGAGCGATTCCTGGCGCCGGGACGGTAAAATTACTGGCCGTCCGCAGGATCAAAAGCCGGTCGAAATCGACACGACCGAGCCGGTGCAACTCCTGCATGGCCAGGCAAATTCCCTGGTCCTCGCAATCGGCCATGACCAAAGTTCCCGCCCCACGAGTATAAAGACGCACCCAATCCTCCGCCCATTGATTCATGATCGCCCCGTGCCAGAAGCGATCCGCTCCCAGGCTGGCCCCTTCCAGAACATGAGGTGGAAGCTGGGCCTGTGGAAACGCCTTGAACCGGGTTCGCGAAGCCGTCATGGCCGTGTTATCGGGAATGACGACGTTCTTGGTCAGTTGAAAGGCCCAGGCCTCGAGGGAGGGATTGATTTTATAAGCCACGCGCCCCACTCCGCCCGCGCCATCGTCGGAGACGCCCGCCGCCGGGGCGAAGTCAACATTGGGCGGCACCTTGCCCGGTTCGGTCGCGCCCAGGGCAATGATTCCGTAGGGCCACGCCGTTGCGGTTTCCCGGCTATCGATCTCAAAAGCCGGATCGCCATCGACCACCAGTTGAATCCACGCCGCGCTCGCCAGGGACATGCTCGCCGGGTCCGCTCCGGCAATACCGCTCAAAAGAAAATAAGTTTTCCGCAAATCGAAACGAGAGTCCAGGGCCAGTGTCATCATCTGCACCGCACAACGGGAAGTCGTGCCACTGATCATCGCGTAAAGACCCTTACCATTCGTCAAAATGGGATGATCGATCCCCGGCACTTTGATCGCCTGATCGAGGTGCTGGCGTTCGACCCAGTATTGCAGTTCTCCGGGAACATCGCCCGTGTCCTTGCCTGTCTCATAGGTCGCGATCACCATCACCTTCGGCTGGATGATCTCCGCCGCATGTCCCCACGAGCCCGAGACCGCCCAGCCAAGGAAAACCAGGGGCAGCCAATTCCGCATTATTCGTTTCAAAACCAGTTTCGCTAAATTCATGGCGGCGAAATAGCAAGGGACATACCACCGGGCCCGTCTCCTCTCGATGGCTGGCTTGGAAGCTGCTAAAATAAGCGGAAGTCCATGTCCGACGCCGCAACCATCATCGAGGCCGTTCGCCTGATCCAGGCCGATTTCGATGGCCGCCCCACCCATAAGGTCGAAGGGAAAGGCGGTCGGATCTTTGAATTTTTCCCGACCTCGATCACCGATAATATTCCGCCCCTGCGGCCCGAAGTTTCGCACGCCATCTGCCTCTTGAGCCGGTTCCATATCCAGCATTCCGGCACTGCGACGCTCGGCGTGGGTGAGGAGGATCGTGGGGCGATGATCATCTCCGATCTTCTTCTCAGTTATAATCTGCCCCGGACCCTGGCCCGTTGGACGCCCACGGGCGCGCCCGGCGAAGTGCAGGTTCCCTTCGCCAATGAATATATCAAGGAGGGTCAGGCAAAAATCTTTCTCAACGGCATCCACCCCGGCGATCGGGTGTTGATCGTCGATGACCTGATCAGCACCGGCGGCACGCTCATCGCCCTGACCTACGCGGTGCTTAGCGCGGGAGGGATCATTGAGGAGATTTTCACCATCGGCGAAAAGGTGGAGAATAATGGACGCGAACTCCTGCGCGAGGCCACCGGCATCGAGATCAAGACCATGCTGGCCACGAACCTGGAACACCAGGGCGACCAAACGTATTCGAAGCTCCTCCGCTTTCACTTCGGCACGATGCCCGAGCCGTTGTTTTCCGAAGTCGCGGCGGCCTTTCCTCCCGGCTATTGCCAGCTCGGTTCCGGCGAATGATCAGGGGGCGACATGCCGGCGGCGGCGTGTCCAGGCCGCGTCCTCCACTTCCTGCTCGAAGAGATGGAAGACGTGGGAATTGACCATGAGAATCTCCGCCATGGAAGATCCGACATTTCGCCATTGATGCTCGAAGGCGAGATTGAAATAGATCCCTTGCTTACTGCGCAGGCGGAAGATCTGCCTCTCGATTTGCATTTCCACTTCGCCATTCAAGACGATTGCCAGCTCATGGATGGAGCGGTTGGCCTGGCGTTGCGGAATTTCCGCCCCGGCCTCGATCTTGAGCACGAGCATCGTGAACTGCGTCGGATTCTGCTGCGGCAGGACATAGCGCAACTGTGCCTTGTGCCAGCGCATGGCGATCGGATTCATCTCCGCCTCCAACTGGACCACCAGCGGCTCCCGTAGGCGGGTCTCCTGGCGCAGGACATCCCAGATCGGCATCTGCAGGGCGCGGCAGATCTTCTGCAAGTTCGCGACGGTTGGGGATGCCTGGTTAAGCTCGATCTGGGAAAGGAAGCTCGCCGAACACCCCGCGAGACGGGCCAGTCCCCGCAAGGTGAAGCCCTTGTTCAGGCGCAGTCCGCGTAGTCTTAAGCCAAGATCAAAAGAGTCGTCCATCGTAAGTGAGATCGTCCTTCCTGCGAGCAGGCGGCATACCATTTGCTGATTCAGGTCCCTATTCCTGGCATGCATACTTCCATCCTTTCCGACCCCGTTCCCAAGCCGGTCGGCCGCTTGAGCCGCTTCTTCGATTTCGAAGGTCACGGCACCACGTCTCGGCGCGAAATCACCGGCGGTTTGACCACCTTCGCCGCCATGGCCTACATCCTGGCGGTGAATCCGCTGATCCTGGCCAAGACCGGCATGGACGCCGGAGCCTTGGTTACGGCGACTGCTTTTTCCGCCGCCCTGATGACCTGTGCGCTGGCGCTGCTGACGAACTATCCGATCGCGCTCGCCCCCGGCATGGGGCTCAACGCGTTCTTCACGTTCACCATCTGCCTGCAAAAGCAGGTACCCTGGCCGGCCGCGCTCGGGCTGGTCTTCTATAGTGGCGTCATCTTCTTTCTCCTTTCGGTCACAGGCGCGCGAAAAAAGTTGGTCGATGCCATTCCACGCGAATTCAAACTGGCTATCACTTGTGGCATCGGTCTCTTCATCGCCTTCATCGGCTTGAAGAATGGTGGACTGGTCGTGAGCAATCCCGCCACGTTCGTTACGGTCGGCAATCTGGGCTCGGCGGAATGTCTCCTCGTCATTGCGGGAATTATTTCGACGGCTATCGGAATCAGTCGAAAAATTCCTGGCGCCGTTATCCTCAACATCATCGCACTGACCATTATCGATCTGCTCCTGCGTTCCTTCTTTCATGTGGGCGATCCGGTGAAGCTCCCCAGCCGGTACATCGACCTTCCCACCTCGCTCGCGCCACTCTTCCTGAAGCTCGATCTCGGATGGTTCTGGCATCACGTCGCCGAGGCGCTGCCGCTGGTCTTCGCCATTCTTTTCGTGGATCTCTTCGATAACATGGGCACGCTGATCGGCGTGTGCCATCGCGCGGGGCTGCTCGATGAACACGGACATTTGCCGAAGATCGGCCGGGCTTTTACCGCCGATGCCTGCGCCGCGATGATCGGCTCCTGCCTCGGCACCTCGACCGTGACGAGCTACATCGAATCGGCCGCCGGCGTGGAGGCGGGCGGGCGGACCGGCCTCACCGCGCTGACGACTGCCGGGTGCTTTCTCCTCTCGCTCTTCTTCACGCCGCTCATCCTGCTGATTCCCGACGTCGCCACCGCGCCCGCGCTGGTCATCATCGGCATCTTCATGCTGCAAAGCGCCGCAGAGATGGATCTGGGCGATTTCAGCAAAGCCGCGCCCGCGCTGGTTGCCATTATGACGATGCCGCTGACCTTCAGCATCAGCGAAGGCGTGGCGCTGGGTCTTCTCGTTTACGTCGGCCTACAGGTCGGCCTGGGCCGCGCGCGGACGATCAGCCCGGTTCTTTATATTCTGACGATTCTCTTTCTTCTCCACTACTTCATCAAATAAACTTCACTCCATGCATCTCGTTATTCTCGACGGTTATACGTTAAACCCCGGCGACCTCTCCTGGGACGATCTCAATAAACTTGTTCAGGTCACCTATTACGATCGCACTCTCAGGGACCAGATCGCCCAGCGTCTCGCGGACGCGGACGCGGTGCTGACCAACAAAGTCCCGATCTCGGCTGAGGTCTTCGCGGCCTGTCCGCGGCTCCGTTACGTTGGAGTCACCGCCAGCGGCTATAACATCATCGACCTGGAAGCCGCCAAAAAGCATGGAGTGACCGTCACCAACGTGCCCGGTTACAGCACCAACTCGGTGGCCCAAACCGTCTTCGCGCTACTGCTGGAAATTACCCATCATGCCGGGGCCCATGCCAGCGCCGTGCGCGAGGGGGCGTGGGTCCGCAGTGCCGATTTCTCCTTTTCCCTTTTTCCCCTGATCGAACTGGCCGGGCTCAAAATGGGCCTTGTCGGCTTCGGCCTCACTGGCCAGGCGACCGGCCGGATCGCGCATGCCTTCGGCATGGAGGTCCTGGTCTCAACCCGAAGCAAGCCGACTTACGATGGCTTCCCCTATCGCCTCACGGAGCTGTCCGATCTGTGGCGCGAAGCCGATGTGATCAGTCTGCATTGTCCGCTGACGCCGGCGACCAAGGGCCTCATTTCCTGGCCGCAGCTCGAGCAGATGAAACGCTCCGCGATCCTCATCAACACCGCCCGCGGTCCTCTCCTGAATGAAGCGGATGTGGCCCGGGCCCTTGCCGAAGGCGTGATCGCCCATGCGGGAATGGATGTCCTCTCCGCCGAGCCACCGCCCGCTGACAATCCCCTGCTCACCGCTCCGAACTGCCTGATCATCCCTCACCTTGCCTGGGCCAGCTTCGCGGCCCGGAAGCGGTTGATGGGCGAGACGGTGGAAAATGTCCGCAGCTTCCTCGATAAAAAGCCCCGGAACGCCGTCTCATGAGCATTCGCCTGACCGCCGTTTTTGCCCTGCTGAGCTTATCGCATGCGGCTGCGGATAAACCGGCGCCCGCTTCCGCCGCTGTGGAATTGAAGGAGCTCGTCGGCCGCACCGCTCCCGATCACAGCGAGCGGATCAGCGTGGCCCGCTTCGTCCTCCAGCCCGGTACCGTTCTGCCCACCAGTTACAATCGCGAAGGAGAGGAAGTTTTCGTGATCTTTAGCGGTCAGGCCGAGATCCGTTGCGGGGATAAAATTATTCCGGCTCAACCAGGCTCGGTTATACGAATTCCTGCGCGCGTTCGACACTCCATCCGGGCGAGCGGTTCAGAACCGCTTGATTTTTATGCCATCACGACGCCCGCTTTTTCGCCGGGCGATTATGTGAAGGTGAGCAAGTAAGCTTTAGAGAACAGAGCGAGTTTTTCTCGCTTCGTCTGAAGAAAAATCACGGACGGCAGGGACTGCCGTCCCTACCTCGGGATGATTACTTCTTATCCCCGGGAATCGTGTCCGCGTAGGTCGACCAAAGGTGCAACAACTCATGCGCGACGACGGAGCCGGCACGGTAATCGGCCTCGAAGGCAGGCAGCGTTCCGAGCGATTCATCGCCGATGGTCGACTCAATGCTCTGTCCGGGCGGAGGCATGCAATAGTTGCTCGCCGTGCGCAGCATCATCACCCGATTGATATCCACAAAGCCGTGGCTCGCCATGTTGGTCAGGGTCGCCATGAAATCCTGGTGCTCCATCGCCGTCGTCGTGAAAGTACCCTCCCCGTTCGTCCACAGCTTGACCCAATCCCGCGCCCATTGCGTGCGCTTCGGGCCGTGCCAGTAGCGAGCGGACCCAAGAGTATCACCCAGAATCACGCTCGGCGGCTGTTGGGCAAGCGGAAAGCCGGTATACTTCTCCCGCCACGCCTTGAGCGCGGGCGAATCGGGCAGTTCCACATTCTTGGACAAGCCATAAGCCCATTCCGCCAGCTTCTTGTTCAACGGAAAATTCATGGTGTAGGAAAGTCCCGCGCCGCCCCAGCCGCCATTCTTGGCATCGCGCACCGGCAGCGTATTCGGCTTCATCGTGCCGATGGCAAAGAGACCGTATGGCCAGCCCGCCGGAATTTCCGCCTCGTCGATTTCGCGCATGGCGTCGCCATCGACGACGTTCTCCGCCCACACGGCGCTGCCGATCGAGCCACGCGCGGGATCGATTCCCGCGATGCCATTGATGATCCAATAGGTCTTGCGCAGGTCCAGTTTCAGATCGAGGCAAAGAGCCATGATCAGTTCACTCGTCTGGGCAACGTTCAGATGATCGGGCTTTCCATCCTTCGGCGGACGCACCACTGAAGAGACGGTTCCATAAAGGCCATCCGCATTCCGGTTGAGGGGATGGGGCGCGCCGGGAACATCGATGCTCGTGAGCAATTTCTCGCGCTCGGCCCAGTATTGATATTCGCCCGGCGTGTCACCGGTGTCATTGCCCACCTCGAAACAGGAAACAACGATGACCTTGATGGGAATACGATCGTCCGCCTCGAGTCTCCCGAGGAAGGCGCAAGAAAAGAGAATGAGCAAAGCGGCCGCGCCGCGTAGACAATTAAGCATGCGTGCGCACTAGCTACCCTTGTGCCATGAACGCAGTCTGCCCGACGCGACTAGGTCTTGTTCCTAATAACGGAGGGCTCGCTAGGGCTTAAAAACGCGTCGATTACAAAACTCCTTTCTTGTCCGTTTTCCCGAACACCTCGCGACTTTTAGCCATCAAGTATTCCGTTTTGGCGCAAGTAATGGCGCTAACAGACATGAATTGCCCTCTCCTCCCTCTATTTGGCCCGTGGCATATGCCGTGCTACTTCCCGGGGACATGCAAATGGCTCTTCCCCGGAATTGCACTTTCTCCCGACCCGACTGGGAAGCACTGGCCCGCTTCTGGCACCCCGTGGCTTTCAGTCATGAGGTTGGCTCCGCTCCTTTCGCCGCCACGCTGCTCGATCAAAGACTCGTCCTCTATCGCCACAGCACCGGCGTTTCCTGCTTCGCCGATCTCTGCCTGCATCGCGGCGTGCCCTTGAGTATGGGGTGGGTCACCGGCGACGATATCGTCTGTAAATATCACGGGTTTCGTTACGCGGCGACGGGCAACTGCGTCGAGATTCCGGCGCATCCCGGCGCAGCCATTCCCCCCAAGCTTTGCCTCACCTCATATCCGGTGCTGGAAAAATATGGGGTGGTCTGGACCTGCCTGACACCGGACACGCCACCTCTCCTTCCGGCCATTCCGGAATGGGATGATGCGTCGTATCAGCAAATTTTCCCCAACACCATTAATATGGAAGCCGCCGCGGGTCGTCAGGTGGAAGGATTTCTCGATGTCGCCCACTTCGCGTGGATTCACACCGATACTTTTGGGAGCCGCGATAATCCGGTCGTGCCCCGCTACGACGTGGAGCCCGGGCCCCACGGGCTCCATGTCGAATACCGTAGCACCGTCAGTAATTATCCGACCGCGCTTCAGCACAAGGCCCCGGCCGATTACCTCTGGCTGCGCGTCTTCGATGTCACCTTTCCTTTTTCCGCCCGGCTCACCGTTCACTTTCCCGAGGGAGGCCGGTTGGTGATCCTGAATGCGGCCTGTCCCATCTCCGCCCGCAAGACCCGCGTCTTCGTACCGATCGCCCGCAACTTCGACCAGGACAAATCGCTCGAGCCGGTCTACGAGTTCAACCATCGCGTCTTCGCCGAGGACCAGGAGATCGTGGAGAGGCAGTGCCCCGAAGACCTTCCCACCGATCTCATGGAAGAAGTCCATATCCGCGCTGACCGCACCTCGATCGAATACCGCAAAGGACTTGCTGCTCTCGGCCTCGGTCGCGCCTACACGACCTAACCGTCTGCCATTCCCCATGCCAGAAACCCTTACTCCTGCTCCCGTTTTGTCTGTGCCGGAACCGTTCATGGGACCTTTGCCTCGTGGCTGCACCTTTGCGGAATCGGATTGGCGCATCCTGGCAAATTTTTGGTTCCCGGTTGCCGTGGCCGACAAGGTCCGCGACCAACCGGTCAGCGTCACTCTCCTTGATCAAAAGCTTGTCCTTTACCGGACCTCGCAAGGCGTCACCGCCGCGAATGATCTCTGCCTGCATCGCGGCGTGCCCCTGAGCATGGGGTGGGTCGAAGGAGACAACATCATCTGCCGTTACCATGGTTTTCGTTACGGCGCACAGGGCCAGTGTCTCGAAATTCCCGCGCATCCCGGCGCGGCCATTCCTCCCAAGCTTTGCCTTCAAACTTATCCCACACAGGAACGTTATGGGCTTGTTTGGACCTGCCTGTCGGGCCGCCCCGCCGCGCCGCTGCCTGCCCTGCCGGAATGGGATGATCCCGATTATCAATCCGCGTTGCCCGAGCCGATCGATCTCAAGGCAACCGCCGGACGCCAACTCGAAGGCTTTCTGGATGTCGCCCATTTTGCCTGGATCCATGACCAGACCTTTGGTGACCGCAACAACCCAACCGTTCCCGGTTATGACGTGGAGAAAACACCAACCGGTCTGCGCGCCCGCTATCGCAGCACGGTCGGCAATTATCTACGACAGGAGGAAAGTACCGCCGCGCCGGAGGATGGCGTCTTGCGCACCTTCGATGTCTACCTGCCCTTCACCGCGCGGCTGACCATCGACATGCCCGACGGAGCAAAAATGCTCATTCTCGATTCCGCTTCGCCCGTCAGCGCGCGGCATACCCGGCTGTTTCCGCCACTGCTGCGCAACTACGACAAGGACCAGCCGGTCGAGCCGTTCATCGCTTACAACAACCAGATCTTCAACAAGGACACCTCGATCGTGGAATCGCAATATCCGGAGGATCTGCCGCTCAATCTTCTCGATGAAGTTCACATTCGCGCGGATAAAACCTCCATCGCCTATCGCCAGGAATTGGGCCGACTGGGCCTTGGTCTGACCTACACCACATGACCTCCAAAATGCCCTTGATTTCCCAGCGGTATGGCAAGGCCCGCGTTCGCGTCCTGCGCGTCGTGCGCGAAGCTGACGGCAGCCACGCCGTGCACGAAGTCACCGCATCGGTGATGCTTCAGGGCGAATTCGACGATGCGTATTTGACGGATGACAATCACCAGGTCGTTCCCACCGACACGATGAAAAACACCGTGCATGCGCTGGCCCGCGAACATCTCGGCGGCGTGCTGGAACATTTCGCTCTCGCGCTCGGATCCCACTTCATCGAGCTCTATTCGCATGTCTCCCAAGTTGAGATCGAACTCGTATCGATACCGTGGACACGTTATCAGACAACGGAAGGCACGGCCCATCCCCACACTTTTCTCGGCGCTGGTTTGGGCCGCCCTTTCACCCGCGTCACGGTTTCCCGCACGGAGACGGAAATCTCCTCGGGTGTTCGCGAGGTGCTCCTGCTCAAATCGACCTGTTCCGCGTTTAAGGGCTTTCCGCGTTGCGCCTACACCACGCTGCCGGAAACCGATGACCGTATTCTATCGACCAGCATGGATGCCACCTGGACTTTCAACGAATCGTCAATCGACTTCCAGAAAACCAACGCCGCAATCCTGCCCGCCCTGCTGGAGACCTTCGCCACGGAATTCAGTCCCTCCGTGCAAAACACACTTTATCTTATGGGACAGGCCGCACTTGCTGTGGCTCCCTCCATTGCCAGCATCTCTCTCGCCATGCCCAATAAACATTATTTACCGATCAACCTTCAGCCCTTTGGCGTGGCCAACGCCAATGAGATTTTTCTGCCCACGGACGAGCCCCACGGGCAGATCGAGGCGACTCTCATGCGTCCCATCGTATGAGTGACGTCTCTCATTACATGCGCGAGGCAATCCAGCTCTCGCGCGAAGGCATGCAGGGCGGACGCGGGGGCCCCTTCGGCTGTGTGATCGTGAAGGAAGGCGCCATCGTCGGGCGGGGAAATAATCGCGTCACCTCCACCTGCGATCCGACGGCCCATGCGGAAGTGGTGGCCATTCGCGATGCCTGCCAGGGCTTGAAGACTTTCGATCTGGCGGGAGCCTCCATCTATACGAGTTGTGAACCGTGCCCCATGTGTCTCGCCGCGATTTATTGGGCACGCCTGGACGTCATTTACTACGCCAATACACGAGTCGATGCCGCGGAGATTGGCTTCGATGACGATCTCATTTATCGGGAAGTCTCGCTCGCGATTGAGCATCGTTCCAAGACGATGAAACCTCTTCTCCGCGAAGAGGCCATCGGCGTTTTTCAGGAGTGGATGACCAAGGAAGACCGCGTCCGTTATTAGCAGGCGACGCCCCGACATGCCCCTCTCGCTGCTCAGAATCGTACGCCTCGGACTGTTTGTCTGGGCCAGCGGATGTCTCGGCTTGGAAGCGGACGGCCCGACTTCGATGCAGGAAAAAAGCGAGACTGCCGAGCGGGTGAAAATCCTTCGGGAGCATTTTGATTTTCGGCCCATTCCACAGGAAGGCGGCTATTTTTTCTCCACCTACCATTCGGACATCCAGGTGCCCGGCGCCGCACCGGGCGCGGCGGCTCGCGATGCCGGATCGGCCATTTACTTCCTGCTCACGCCCGGTGATTTCTCCGCGCTGCACCGGCTGAAGGAGGACGAAATCTATCACTACTATTCGGGCAGCCCGATCGAGCTTCTGCAACTTCTCCCCGATGGGACGGGTAGGGTCACGATCTGCGGGCCCGAATTCTGGAAAGGCCAGCAACCGCAGGTTGTGATCCGGCACGGCACCTGGCAGGGATCCCATCCCCTGGACCGGGAGGACTATTCCCTGCTGGGCACGACCATGACGCCGGGCTTCAATCCCGCCGGCTTCGAGTTGGGCCGACGGGAGGAGCTGTTGAAAGCCTACCCCCAATTCTCGGCAAAAATCAAAGCTCTGACGCGGGAGTAAGCGGCTTCGTTTATTGCGGCGTGGCCGTCTTGTACTGGCTCCAGTTTTTCTCCAGTTCGTGGAGGACGACGCTGCCCGTGCGATAGGCGGCCTCCAGGGCGGGAATCATCCCAGCGTATTCTGAGGTCATGCTTTCCACGGCGTTTTCGCCCGGATGCGGCAGACAAAAATTGCTCCCCGTCCGGAGGAAAAGCACACGCTGGAAATCGACCTTGTGCATGCCATCCAGCCTCGTCAACGCACCCGCGATGCCCTGGTCCTCCATCGCGGTCATCGCAAATTGACCTTTGCCGCCCGTATAGAGTTTATCCCAATCCGAGGCCCAATGCTGCATGATTTCTCCATGCCAGTAGCGGCAGGAACAAAAGCTGTCTCCCACCAGCACGAAGGGTGACTTTTGCGCATTGGGATAACCCGTATAAAGCGCGCGGAACTTCTGCGCCTCGGGCGTATCGACCAACTCGACATGCTCGGTCAGATGAAACGCCCATTGCACCAGGGCTGGGTTCATCGTCCAGCTCATCGGGTGAGGCGCCCACAGGGCATCCTTTTCATCCGGGCTTTTATTCGGCTCCTTGGAGCCGATGGGGACGATGCCATAGGGCCAGGACGCGGGAGTTTCGTGGCTGTCGATTTCATAACCGATATCTCCATCCACCACGTGCGCGGCCCAGACCGCGCTGCCGATACTGGCCACTTCCGGGTTCGCCCCCGCGATGCCGTTGATGATCCAATAGGTATGCGACAAGTCGAAGCGGGGATCCAGCCCGAGCGCCATGATTTGCAGGCCCGATCTCGCGGTGGTTCCCGAGATCACGCCATAGGTTCCCGAGTCGTCGTAACGGACGACGTGATCGACGCCCGGCACCGTGAGGGTCTTGGTCAATTTTTCGCGCTCAACCCAAAATTGGAATTCACCGGGCTTGTCTCCGGTGTCGTTGCCCACCTCAAACGTGGCCACCACGATCACTTTGGGCCGGATCAATGAATCCGCTTTGGCCATTTGCCCAGAAAAAAGGACACCGCAAACCAGAATCCCACAGAGTAGAAATTTCATGCCGAGGCTTTAGCAGGCGCTGTTCCATGCGCCACTTGGAGACAGTCGGCCGGACCAACTCGCCGAGATATCATCTGCCGGATCGTTTATCATCGCCCGCTGGCCGGACCAAACTCCTCCTGCGCCCGGGCGACATCGAATTCCCCTTCCCAACGCGCAATGACCACGCTCGCCAGGCAATTGCCGAGAACATTGACCGATGTGCGGGCCATATCCATGAAGGCATCCACGCCGAGAATCATGGCCGCGCCCTCCAGCGGAAGCTTGAACGATTGGAGCGCGGCGATGAGGACCACCAGCGAAGCGCGAGGAACAGCCGCCACGCCTTTGGACGTCAGCATCAGGGTCAGCATCATCAGAATCTGCTGCCCGAGATCAAAGTGAATGTGGCTGGTCGCTTCCGCCGCCTGGGCGATGAAGATCGAGGCCACGGCCAGGTAAAGCGTGGAGCCATCCAGATTGAAGGAGTAGCCCATCGGAATGACGAAACCCACGATGCCTCGGGGCACACCAAACCGTTCCATGCGGGCGAAGGCATCCGGTAGCGCGGCCTCGCTGTTAGCCGTGGCAAAGGCCAGCGTGAAGGGCTCGCCGACTGCCCGAATAAAGGGCCGAAGCGGCACCTTCGCCAGCCAAATGACCGCACCGAAAATGACGACCACAAAAAGCAGAAGCGCGAAATAGAGCGTCAGAAGCAACTTGCCCAAACCGAGCAATGAGCCGAGCCCTTGTCCGCCCACGGTCACCGCAATGGCCGCACCGACTCCCACCGGAGCGAACTTCATGATGACCCCGGCGAACTTGAACATCACCTGTCGCAAGCTTTCGATCCCACGCAGGATCGGCTTGCCCGCGTCGCCTGCCGCTGACACCGCAATGGCAAAGATCACCGAGAAAGCGACGATCTGGAGGACGTCCCCCCGAGCCATGGCGTCGATCACGCTCTTGGGGAAAATATGCAGGATGGTCTCCGGCACGGTCAGTGGCTTGGTGGCGGGCATGGCGCCGAGTCCGCTGGTATCTCCACTCAAAGTCACACCCACCCCGGGCTTGAGCACATTGACCACCAACAGCCCGATGAAGAGTGCAAAGCCGGTGATGACCTCGAAATAAATCAGGGTCTTCGCCCCGATCCGGCCGACCTTTTTGAGATCTTCCGTGCCCGCGATCCCCTGCACGATGCTCGCGAAGATCAGCGGGGCGATCATCATCTGGATGAGATGCAGGAAGATGTCGCGCAGGAGCGCCGTCTGTTGCGCAAAATGCGGAGCGAGCCAACCGAGAAGAGCGCCCAGGATCAACCCGATCAACATCTGGGTGCTGAGGCTGGGTTGGTACCAGGGCCTGGCCGCGGTGGGGTTCGATTTTTTCATGGAAACTTGGCTTCCCCGCAAGCAGGAGTTGCGCCGCCGAGAACGTTGCCTCGACCAGAGCGAATGGGGAAGCAAAGGTTGCTGGTTCAAGGCGTCGCACGCTTCGGATTGTCGAAACCTTAACCTCGCCTAGGTTAGCCCTCGTGGACTCACCGACTCAGCCCCCCTCCGTCAGCCCAAAGTCCTCGCCATGGGCCAGGCGGATAATCTTGGTGATTCTTGGGTTGATTGTCCTGGCCTTAATCGCCGCGTGGAGCGTGGATCACTTCGGTTACGCATTCGCCAAGCGCTGGGTCGAATCGCCTGCGGGGCAAAACGCCGCCTCTCGTGGCATCGGCCAGACCGCCAAAGTGGACGGTCAATTTGCACCCCTGACCGTGGACGGTTGGACCATCCGGACCAACTCTTTCGCCAGTCGCGGCTGGCCGGGGGAAGCCATCGGCGGCCTGAATGCGAATGGGATCCAAACCGAATTCGATCCCGCGGCGGTCTGGCGCGGAGCGTGGCGCATCAGCGGGGTGAAAATCGACCGCGCCACCATCACGCTGGTCCCGCCGAATGACGCCCTCAAGCGGCCGGTGCCTCCCAAAAAACCGAGGCCCTGGTATTTGCTTTTCCTGCCCAGTCGCATCGAATGCGGGCCGATTATTTGCCCGAACACGGAACTCTTTTACTCGTTTCAGGGTCGCTCCGCTCACATCCACGGCGCGAATGTCGAAGCCGATCTTATCGGCAAGGATCTTCAATATACCGCGACCTCCGGCGTACTGGAGATGCCTTATCTACCTCCTTTGCGGATCGAGCGGTTGCAAATGCTCGTGACCCGGCCGGCCATTCACGTTTACGCCGCGCAACTCACGGGGATTGATCCGAGCGACCCGGCGCGTGTCTCGCTCAGCGGGACAATCGGCATGCGCGATAACAAGGCCATCGACGCCAGCGGCCAGATCACGGAGATCCCCATCGAACAAGTTCTGCCCGAGGATCTGCGCGCCGTGGTGCATGGCCGCGCGACCGGCCAGCTGACCTGGAAGCGCGATGCGACCGGCGGGCAACTCGACAGCGATGGCCAACTCGCTCTCGACGGCGCGCGCATCGACGATCTTTCGCCTTTCCGGCAACTGGCGTTGTTGCACGGAAACACCGACCTGACCGGCTTCGCCTTCGACACCGCCTCCTGTGAATTTCACCTGCACCACGGACAGGTCCGGCTCGAATTGCGGGCCGCGTCCGCGAACAAATTAACGCTCGCCGGTTCAATCGATTACGACTTCGCGACGAAGCACGCGCAAATCGATCTTGCCATCACGGATCTGCCCCTCCGCACGTGGCTGCCCGATGAATTCAAAGCGGGCGCGGCGGGCATGGCCCAGGCGCATCTGCAATGGCAGGGACAGTTGCGCACGATTCGCAACTCGTCCGGGCATGTCACGCTTAGTCTCGACGGCGGGACGATGCATACGCCCGGGATTTTGCAGCGGCTGTTGGCGGCGAGAAAATTACGGGCGCCCGACACCATTCAGTTTAAGACCGCAGGGATGGATTTGCAGTATCAGGACCAGACGTTCCAACTGACGCGTGGCGATTTCGATTTGCCGGGAATTCTCGACGCCCAGTTGAGTGGCACGCTGTTGCCGGGTAATTCGCTACATGCGCAAATGGCCTGGCACGGCCTGGCGATCGAGGATTGGCTGCCCGAGAATCTTGCCAACGAATTCTCCGGCGCGATCCAGGGCAATGCCACCATGGAGGTGCTCAAATGGAAGATGGAAGACGGAAGCTACGCCGGACGGATCCGGCTGGTGTCCGGGGAACTGCGTTACACGCCTTTCCAAAGTTTGCTGGCTCGATTCCTGAACGATCGCACGCTGCTGCAATTGCCGCTCACCCGCGCGGAGTTTTCCTGGTCGTGGAAAGGAAAGCGGCTGACCGTCACCGATCTCGATCTCCGGGCAAGCGACCGATTGGCGGTCAAGGGCGGGTTCACAGTCGCGCCGGACCAGAGGCTTTCTGGCACTCTTCGAATCGGCACGCGACCCGCGTATGTCTCGCGGCTTGCCGGACTGGGCGACGCCGTGTTCCGTTTTCCGGATGACGGCTTGCGCTGGGCGGAAGTCCAGTTGACCGGCACCGTGAAAAAACCACGGCAGGATCTCGCCTCACAACTCATCGGCCAACTGCCGCACCATCCGTCGGCGGTGCTGGCGCTCGGTTTCAAGGCGATCAGTTGGTACATCGGCAATTGGTTCGACGCAGACAAGGAATGGCAGCGGCCCGAAGTTGCGCCTCGTGATTCCAACGCCCGGTGAGTTCGCCTGATTCCATCGGCAGGGTTGATCCCCGACAGGACATCCCTAGTTTGTGGCATGGCTGACTTGCGATTATTCTGTGATGCCGGTCTGGATGAAAATGCACGAAACCTGCTTCAGGACGGAATCGCGCCGCATGAATTGATTCTGCCCCGGCAGCAGGCCGAGTCGGTCCTCGTCGCCTCAGCGATCGATCCCGCGATGGCCCAGGCGGATATCATTCTGGGGCAGCCGCCGGTCGAGGGCGTGTTAAAAGCGGAAAAGCTCCGCTGGCTGCAAATTACCAGTGCAGGTTTCACGCGTTATGATACGCCGGAATTTCGCGCCCTCGCGAAGTCCCGCGGATTCCAGGTCACCAACAGCTCGACCGTGTATGCCGAGGCCTGCGCGGAGCATGTTTTCTCGTTCATGCTGGCCCAGGCGCGGCAATTGCCGTTGGCGCTTGCGATGCATTGCGCCGGGGGCTCGGCGTCATGGTTACAGTTACGGGGCGCCTCCAGTTGCCTGCGCGATCAGGAGGCCGTCATCCTTGGCTATGGCGCTATTGCCACCCGGTTGGTCGAAATGTTGGCGCCCTTTCACATGAAAATCACCGCCATGCGTCGCCAACCTCGCGGCAATGAGGGCATCGCCATCGTGACGCCGGAAGAATTGGCCTGGGCCCTCGCCACTGCCGATCATGTGATCAATATTCTGCCGGAAAACAGGAACTCGCTTCATTTCATTTCCACCGAGCGGCTGCAACAAATGAAACCGGGCGCCATCTTTTACAATATCGGCCGGGGTAAGACGGTTGATCAGGAGGCTCTCGCCGCCAGCCTGCACAACGGACATCTCGGCGCGGCCTGGCTCGATGTCACCGATCCTGAACCGTTGCCGGAAAACCATCCTCTGTGGAGTGCTCCCCATCGCCATATCACGCCGCATATCGCCGGCGGTCATGCCAACGAATCGGAAACGTTGGTCCGTCATTTCCTGGATAACTTTCAGAGATTTCTTCAAGGGGCCTCCCTGCGTGACCGGGTCATGTGAGCAGGTCCAGCTTCCGATAAAAATGAATGCGACGCTTGCTCCCGCCGGATCTGCACCTCATGGGGCGCCGAGCGAAGCCGTGAAAAACATGTTGCCGTGGCTCGTCGCGGTGGCCTTCTTCATGCAGGCGCTCGACACCACGATTCTCAACACCGCCGTTCCCGCGATTGCCAAGGCCCTCGTGGTCACTCCGCTCAGCATGAAGGCGGTGCTGGCCAGTTACACCTTGAGCCTCGCGGTCTTTATACCCATCAGCGGCTGGATGGCGGATCGCTTTGGCACGCGTCGAGTCTTCTCGTCGGCGATCGGACTGTTCACGCTCGGCTCACTCCTCTGCGGGCTTTCCAATAACATCCATCTTCTCGTCGCGTGCCGCGTCCTGCAGGGCTTTGGCGGAGCCATGATGGTGCCGGTGGGCCGTCTAACGCTGGTGCGAACTTTCGCGAAATCCGAGCTTATCCGCGCGATGAGTTTCGTGGCCATTCCCGGCCTGATCGGCCCGATGCTCGGCCCCATCGCCGGCGGCCTGATCGTCGCCTACCTGCATTGGCGGGTGATCTTCTTTATTAACGTGCCGATCGGATTGCTCGGCTTGTATGTGATCTACCGGCACCTTCCGGACTACCGGGAAAAGATCACCCATCCTCTCGACTTCCTCGGTCTGGCCTTGTTTGGTTCTGGTATCGGACTTCTATCATACGTGCTGGAAGTCTTCGGCGAGCACACGCTCGGATGGCCGGCCATCCTGGGACTGTTGGCTCTTTCCGCCATGCTGCTTACCGGTTATGGACTGCGGGCGACCCACACGCCGTTCCCTCTCCTGCGCCTGAGCCTGTTTGGCATTCGGACTTTTCGCGCCGCAGTCAGCGGCAGCTTTTTTACCCGGCTGGGAATCGGCGGCATTCCGTTTCTTTTTCCGCTTCTTTATCAGGTGGGACTCGGATTCACGCCGATTGAATCGGGACTGCTCATGGTACCCCAGGCCCTGGCCGCGATGAGTCTCAAGATCGCGATGCCGGGCATTCTCAAATTCTTCGGTTACCGGCGCGTCCTGGTTTCCAACACCATTACCCTCGGGCTGCTCATCATTCTCTTCGCCACCATTGGGCCAACCACACCGATATGGCTGATTGTCGCGCAGTTGTTTGTTTATGGGTTCTTCACCTCACTCCAATACACGAGCATGAATACGCTGGCCTACGCCGACGTCAACGAGGAACAGGCCAGCGGCGCAAGCACCATCGCAAGCGCGACGCAGCAAATGGCGATCAGTTTCGGCGTGGCCGTCTCGTCGCTGGCGGCCGCGCTTTTCATCCCCGATCGCAGCCATACCAGCGGGCCGGAAATGGTCCATGGCATCCATGAAGCCTTCCTCCTCCTGGGCGGATGGACGATCATCTCCACCCTGGTTTTTCGCGAATTGAAAAACAACGACGGCGACACCGTCAGCCAGCACAAAGTTGCGGCCCAGGTCGGCGACAGCTTGACGAGCATCGAAACCGCCACGCCCCAGCGCTAAGCGGCTTTGGCCCGGATCGATTACTTTCCTTCCATGACGATTCGTCCGTCCCAATCAGGTGGCGGAGGATGGAGAGAAAAATCGCGGGCAGCCGTCCAATACCGTCGCGAACAGTAGTCCTCGGGATGAAGCTGGGTGCAGGCGAAAAAGCCCGCTTCGGCCTCGGTAAAGCGCCGGGCCAGGAAATCGTCGAAGGCCTGCTCGTACCGGGTCACGGTCTCTTCCGTCATGCTCGATTGCGCCAGATCGTTCCGATCCGCCAGCACTTCATAGACGACTGTCGGCTTGCTTTTTCCCTTGAGCTGAACGAGTCCAAGACGGCGCACGAGAAAGGCATCGCCCAAAAGGAGACGCACACTTTCGCCAATCGCGAGGTCGGTATGAAAAGATTTGGTCATGCCCTCCAGACGGGAGGCCACATTCACGGGATCGCCGATGACGGTAAATTCCGACCGGCTGGAAGCACCGATCTGGCCCACGAGAACTTCACCGTGATTCAAGCCAATGCCGATGCGCAGGGGCACGAGACCCGCCGCGGCACGTTCTTCGTTCAACTCGCGGAGCCTGCGCCGCATCATCAGGGCGGAGCGAACGGCGTTCCGCGCGTCTTCCTCCGGCCCTGTGCTGAGCGCGGCGATATCGCCCCAAACCGCCATGACCGCATCGCCGATGAACTTGTGAAAAGTACCGCGATCATTCTGCACGCAGGCGACCATCCTCTCAAAGTAGTTGTTCAACTGCCGCACGAGTTCCTCGGTATCGATGTGCTCGCTGAATTTCGTGTAATCGCGGATATCGGAAAAGAGAATGGTCACGGCCCGAAGTGATCCGCCCAGTTTGACGTTTCCCGGATGATCCAGCAGATGGTTCATGATTTCGGGCGAAAGCATGCGGGCGAAGAGAAGCTTGAGCTGCTGTTTTCCCCGTCGCTCGTCCCGCCATCTCAGGACCACGGCCCCGAAATTCACGGCTCCATAGCCGATCAGCGGCCACGCTAAATCGATCTGCAGACTCCACAAACCAAAGATCAAAAAAGCGAGAAGCGTATAGAAAATCGCCGCAAAAATCGGCACCAGGACAGCCGCTCCGATGGAGGCGTGACGGAGGCCGAGGAGCGTCAACCACGTCAGCAACACCCAACCGACAATCACCCACACTCCAGGCACGAAACGGAGATAATCATTCCGCAAGACGTTGTTGATGACGTTAAGGTGGGTGTAGACCAGGGGACTTTGACTTTGCAGCGGCGTGGGCCCCAGATCGGTCAGTCCGGTGGCGACCTGGCCGACCAGGAGCGTCTTGTTGCTGATATCCGCCTCGGCGGGGAGCGGGACGCCCGACGAGGTATGGCTGTTGAGAGCCTCCAGCAAGGCGATGAAGGAGACGCCATGGAATCCGTTTTCCCGGCGATAGTTGATGGCGAATTCGCCCTGGTCGTTGATGGGTATCGTCCAGTTCTTGTGGGAGGAATTGGTTAGTCGCACCTGCCGCGCCGGTAAATCAACTTCGACTTTACCGGGATCGACCTGAAGTATCTGACAAAGGATCTGGAGCGCAAAGGAGGGATAGACCTGGTCCCGCACGCGAACGAGCAGCGGCATCGTACGTCGGATATGATCGATTGGAGAAGGCTCATCGTTCACGAAGCCGAAGAGGCTCTGCTGGCGCAGGGCACGCACCGGAAAGATGGCGACCTTGGAACCAAATATCCGGCCGACCTCGCCCCGGATATTGGGCAAAGGCAGCGTGAGACTCGACTGCGCGAGTTCGTCCTGAGTCCGCTTTTCCGCCAGCGCCTCGCTATTCGCATCGCGCTCCGCCTCGAAGCTCAGCGCGCCGGTGATGACACTGGGCAAATTGGCCGCCGCGCCCGCGAGGATCTCGTCGTCGTTCTGTCCCGCCGCTGAGTGGAGATGCAATTTGTCATAGTCGTCGGTGAAAAGAAGATCGAAGGCCACGGTGTGCGGATTCGCGCCGGCTTGCGCGATCGTATTCAGGAAGCTGGCCTCAATAGCCCGCGGCCAGGGCCAGGCTCCGAGGTGGTCGATCGACTTTTGGTCGATCCCGACCAGAAGCAGCCGGGGATCGGCTGGTGGATCAAAGGAGGATCGCGCCTGAAAGCGAAGATCCACCGTCAGATCCTCCAGCAAATCGAGCAGCGGTGTCCGCGCGAGCAGGGCGACCACCGCGAGCGCGACCAGGGGAGCGAGGAGATGGTAGATGCGCGGACGAATCCATTCGCCCGATATCCACGCAGCCCGTTTGCTCATACCGATTAACCTCCCGAAATCGCCTTGGAAGCAAGCCTTATGTCGAAGCGCCCGGGCATGGTTCCATCTTGCCTGCGGGACGGGAACAGGGCTAAGCTCGGACATGAAGCCGCTTCCTTTCCTACTCGCGGGAATGTTTTCATCGCTGGCGGCGCTCCATGCCGAAACGGTGAACGCGACGGTGGATTCCGTTTCGGGCACGGTGGAGTACGCTTCATCGACATCATTCGGCTTTCATCCGCTGAAGAAAGGCCAGGTTCTGGCCGTCGGCACCACGGTACGCACAGGCGATGACGGCACCGCTGTTCTGACCGCGACCCCCGGCTCGGCAGTGAAGATCGCGCCCGACTCCCTTCTCAAGGTGAACGAGCTGGCCTTCGCCAAATCAGGTTCCCAAGTGACGGAGCGCAAGGCGCGCCTGCAACTGACAACCGGAATGGTCAGCGCGCTCGTCGATCCCAGCACGCCCAAGGTGACTGATTTTCAGATCCAGACACCGCAGGGCGCCGCCGCCGCGCGGGGCACGTTTTACGCCGTCGCGGTCTATGACGGGAAGACTTATGTCGGGGTCCAAAAGGGCCGCGTTGCCGCGACCACGAGCTCGAACTGAAGTTAGAGCGGTCTCCCCTTGGATAGTGGCTCCAGTGCCGCTATCCTGAGCTTGTCGAAAGGATCAGCCTCCGGCACGCACCCAAATTTAGCGAGTCGCCCTTGTAGACAGTCGAAGTCAACGGAGGCTGATCCTTCGACAAGCTCAGGATGACTGACTCTAACGCGACCACTAATTGGAAAGTGGTCTAATAACTGACAACAATACCAAGGTCACTGCGTGAGCCGTGGTCGTTGTCAAATCCGGTTCGCAAGAGCTGAAATCCGTAATCATAACGGACGGAGAGATACGTGTTAATGGCGTAACGCACACCGAAGCCCACGGAGGAAAGCGGGATCTCACTCGGTTCGCCGGGCAATGGCGCATGATTGCTGCCGGAACCGTAATCCCAGAAGGCGAGGAGCTGGAGCTGGTCCTTGAATTCGGCACAGTGGAACCAATCGCCCAGGCTGACCGAAGGCGATCTCACTTCGGTAGTAAAGATATAACCGTCGTCGCTATTCACTTCGCGTTCGTCATAGCCGCGCACGGAGTCGTAGCCGCCGAAGCCGAGTTGTTCGCTCGGTGCGAGATTCGCGTTACTGGTCTGGAGCGTGCCGCGCAAAACAAGAGACCAGTCGGCGGGAAGCTTCGTCAGCCGCTCCAGAATCAGGGTGTTATAAACGTAATCGGAGGTCGCGCCGGTATGGGCGCCATCGAATGCGTCGTCGTTATTATGACCACCCCAATCTCCCGGGCTGATATAGAGCTGCTCGTTGATGCTGGTCTGGCCGTAGGGATCGGTCTCCGTGCCATTGTAATTCAGGACGAACTGCTCCACATCGTAGAGGGTTCCGGCCGCCGGCGCATTGCCGAACTCGAGCGAGTTCTTGTTGTACTTATAGTCGAAACCGGCTGCGATGCTCTCCTTGAAATCGAGGGACGCTTCGCGCAACGACGGCAGTGGAATACTATATCGACCGCTAATCTGGTAGCTACGGCCTTTCAACCCGATCAGGGGCGGCACATTTCCCTTGGTATCCACATAGCTGCCAAAGAACGTGAGCGTGTGGCTCCAGGGCAAAGGAATAATGTAGCTGCCCGCGTGGGCGCGCAGGGTGTCACCATTCCCGCTGGTTGTGTATTGATAGTTAACCTGCTGGCCAAGATGAAAGAGATCGCCGTAATTGAAACCGGCCAGATAGCGATCGAAGCCGGTTTGCTGGTCGCCGCTGTCCTCGTAGCCCGCATAAACCCGAACGGGAAAACGGTCCTGCGTCTGGAGTACGAGATCGGTATCGCCGAGTTTCTTCCCCGGGGTGTAGACGACCTCAGTCGTGCGGAAAGGATTCTGATTCAGGGTATCGAGATTGGCCTGCAGACTCCGCGCGCTGATGGAGCCGCCTGGTTGAACGTGGACTCCATCGGCAATTTCCGAGCTGGAAAACCAGCGATTCCCCGTCACGGTGACTTGCCCCACTTTGCCCTCCAGCAAAACGAGTTGAAGAGATCCGTGGGTGATGTCCTGTTCCGGCACGATCACGTCAACGACAGGCCGATCATGATGCCGGTAGTAGACGATGATATCAGTGATCAATGTAGCCAATTTGCCCCGTGTGAGGCTCTGCCCCAGGTAAGGCGTGACCAGGGAGCGGAAAGCAGGCTCCGCCGGGACGGTCACATCTTTCAGGACAATGCCGGAGGCCTTGATCGCATTCCGATCGACCGCTTGCGGCGTGGGGATAAAAACGAGCCCCTTCAGGTGAGTGATCAACACCTGGCTCGAATCACCGGTCAACTTGCTCCGCGAAGAAGGCGGCATGGCCGAGGTCGGCGCGGGGGGTGCCGGCACCGGCTTGGGCGCGAGACGATCATAATCCTCCGCGGCGTGCAGGGACGTCATGGCCCCCATGACCATCAGGACAACATTCAAACTCCAGCGTACAATCATAAGGCCAAATTCCGAGAGTCGCGCGATCAAGGCGCGCCGACCGCCGCGTGGTGAAGTTCATTCAGCGATCCGGGATCGAACGCATGTTCAAACTGCCTGACCGCACCGGGAGGAAGCGGAGTCGTCACGACCGCGCCGGGAACGATGCCAAAGAACCCATTCGCGGGCGTTACCATTTCTCCCTCGAAACTTCCCCGGCCTATATCCGGCAGGGCGCCGCCCCATGCCTCGCCCGTGTTGATGCCGTCGCCGCTGAAAGAAGCCAGCGCGATCCTTTCCTCCACGAGCCGAATGACTGGTTGCGAAGCCTGCCGTGCGAAATCGTTCTGGGCCGCCTGGACCTGATTGATGAGTTGAATCGTCGCGAGGGGAAGCGTTCCGAGAGGAGGCAGAGTACCCGTACCGGGGCCCGATCCGGAACCAGACGATGCGCTGTTCCCTTGCAGGAAAGGCAGACCGTCACTGATCGCCCATGTGCCGGTGCCGGGAGTGAAGTCCCAGGTCGGCTCACTCCGGGCATTGTCCAGAATAAAAGTCTCCGAACCCAGTTGTGCCGTCGTCGCGGCCGTTACGCCCGAGCTACTTCCCGAACCGACGCCGCTGCTGATGGCACTTCCCGCCGTATCGGTATCCCAAAAGCTGTTGCGGATGGTTCCCGAATTTTCGCCGACCAATCCACCTAAACTTGAGCTACCCTCCCCGGCTGAAATGGTGCCGGTACTGTAGCTGTTGCTGATTGTCGCTCCATTGGATCCGACCAGGCCACCGATCGAGGCAGATGAAGATCCGACGGATACATCCGCCGTGCTGTAAGCGTTACTCAGAGTGCCTCCCTGAATATAGCCAATCAGACCGCCCACCGAATTACTTCCACTTCCCGTGGCATCGACCGAACCTGCACTGGAAACACTGTTGATGGCGGCATACGAGATGCCGAGCAAACCGCCGACATAGGTGGTCCCACTAACCACGCCCGAGCTGGAATCATTCGTGAACGTTCCATCGGCCACGCCAACCAGGCCGCCTGAGTAATAACCTCCATTAACCTGGACGCCCGTCAGGGTCATATTCTCGACCACGGCGCTGTTCCCCGTATCGCCGAATAGCCCGGAGCCCGAGGAGCTCGGGTTGTTGATATAGATGCCATTGATGGTATACCCCTGGCCATTGAACGTGCCCTGGAAAGCATTCCCATCGCTGCTGCTCTCGCCATCGTAAAAACCGATCGGGATAAAGCCCGCGCCATCATTCCAGTTCGAGGTGGCGGTCGCATCGATATCGTTGCCAAGTGCATAGGTGCCCGTCAGGTTATTCCGCACGTTTTCGAGATCGTTGAGCGTGTTAACCAGCATGTAGGCCGTCAGAGAGCCGCCGCCCGTCACATGAGCGCTGTAATCCTCAGTGGGATTCACGTAGCTGCTTTGGTTGATCTCGCTGCCTGCGGGATTAACGGAAGGATTGTAGAAAATGCTGACCGCCCCAGACGTGCTGAGGAAAGCGTTTTGAGAGAAGGTGACCGTTCCGACGCCGGTACCGGAATTATCGGCCCGCAGAGTGATCATGGCCCCTCCGTTATTCGTCAAACTGGCGTTGAGATTGATGTTGCGATAGGCATTCAAGGTCAGGCTGTTGCCGGAGCCCCAGGTCACATCGTCGCTGACCGTGATGTCTCCCGCCTGGGACCCCTTACTGTCCGCGACGCCGGTTGTGACCGTGATATTCGCGGTGGCGAGCGCATTCTCCAGATCAGTCACGGTAATCACAGAGTCGTCACTCGTGCCGGTGTAGACATCGGTGGGCGACCCGCTCCCTGTGGCGGTGGTTGATCCCGTCGATTGAATCGTGACGTTCTCGGGATCGAACAGCAGATTCCCCGTCTTGCCTCCCTGCGCGGTGAGATCCACCGTGCCGGTGAATTGGACAGCCTTCCCGGAAATTTCCGCATTTCCACCCGTGCCTCCCTGGCCACCCTGCGCCACAATCTTGCCGCTATGGATCGTGGTTCCACCCGCATTCTTCAGCAGGACTGTTCCACCCTGCCCGCCCTGGACCGTGGCGGAGGCGTCGAGCGTGCCGGAATTGACGAGAGTTCCGCTATCGGATGTCAGATAAATATGGCCTCCCTGATGCTTGAGGGTGGTCGCGCGAATGGAGCCGCTATTGTTGATCGCGAGGGCATAGATATTGCCATTGGCCGCCTTAAGTTCCGCGCTCGTGGCCTGGATGAGGCCGCTGTTGCTCACGCCCGTTTTTCCCGGGGCAGCCGTTGCGCCTGCTGTGGCTTGCACGGTGATCGTGCTGCCATCGGCATTTTTCTGGGCGAGAAGGACATCATCCCCCGCGGCCAGCCCCACCGTGCCAGCGGAGGCCTGAATCCTGCCCTGGTTATCGACCGTTTTTCCGATCAGATAAATATCGCCGCCCATCGCATTGATCGTCCCGAGATTCTGCACCCCGGCATCGCTGTTACCGAGGAAGTGAAGATTCCCGGAAAGGAAATTGGCGTCGGAAATATCGCGCGTACTCGCGGTGAAGCCAGCGGTATTGATCACGCCTCCGGGCCCGACCAAAATCCCGTTGCCATTGATGAGGAAAACCTGGCCGTTGGCGGAGAGCGTGCCGTTGATAACGGAAGTCTGGCCTCCCAGCACGCGATTGAGCGTGGCGCTGCTGCTATTGGGCTGGATGAATTTCGTTACCTCGCCACTGCCGATCGAAAAGCTTTTCCAATTGATAATGGCCGTCTGGCTGGACTGATTGATCGTCACCGCCGCCGTGCCTTGGCCCGCTACGCTCGCCGTGCCTGAGGTCACTTGTCCATCGACAGGATTGGCCTGAAGAAATGGGGCCAGACCGATGCTCATGGCCGCGCCGAGGCAGAAAATTTTAAAAGCTGGTTTCACAAATGATCTTTCCGGTTTTCGAACCATCTAGACAGTCCATCATTTAGACAAGGTTTGCCATTCTGACCAAGAGCAAATGGAAAAATTTACTTAAGCAGGTTAAGAATATGGCAGACTTCCGTTTTCTTCAGACAAATTGGCTTGGAATCCGGCGAACTGACATACCAGCGCACTGCATCGCGCGGATGATCCATCCACACGATCACATTTTGCGCGTCCCGCCCTGCGGGACTGAATGAGACTGGCCGGTCCTCTGCATCCAGGGCGACCAGGGAACAGGTTGCGTCGAAGTCCAACCCCGCCATGGCGTCCGTCGGAACGGCGACGGTGACAGCGTCGCGCCTCAGCCGGGCTTACTTTTTGGAGAAGCTGACGATGATCTTCCCGATCTGCTCGTTGGATTCCATGAAACGGTGAGCCTCAACCATTTGATCGAAGGGAAAAACCTTCGCAATCTTGGGCTTCAACTCGCCAGCGGCGATACGCGATAAAATCCAGGCTTTGGCCCGCTCCAGTTTCTCGGGATTTCTGACGATCAGCCCGAGTTGATAGGCACGAAGCGTCAGATTTTTTCCCAAGGCCTGGAAGAGTGGAAAGGGAGCGGGCTCCGGCGACAACGCGCCATAGACAAAGACATTCGCCGACTCGGCGGCGGCTTCACAGAGCGCCGCGAGTTGCGGCCCCACGACAGGATCGAAAATCAGATTGGCCCCCTGCCCCGAGGTCAGCCGTTTGACTTCATCCACCAGCGAGGATTCCTTCACATCGATAACGGCGCTGGCTCCCGCCTCGAGCAGCGGTTGAACCTTGTCCTTCTTGCGGGTGGTGGCGATGGGATGGGCGCCGACCGCATTGGCCAACTGGATGGCAGCCAGGCCCACGCTGCTCGCGGCGGCGGTGATGAGCACGTGATCTCCCCGCTTCATGCCGCCAAATTCGATGAGGAGAAAGGCCGTGAAATATTGCATCCAGGAAGCGGACGACTCCTCGGAGGAAAAATGATCGGGCGTCTTGATCATGGCCGAAGCAGGCAAAACCACCGAGTCGCCGTAGGTCCCGTACTTCTTCATCGAAAAGGCCGGGATGGAGGCAGCCCGATCTCCGACCCGAAATTCGGCAACTCCGGCGCCCACCTCTTCGATTACCCCGGCGGCCTCGTAGCCGAGAGGCGACGGGAAAGAGGGCTCCTCGATATACTTCCCTTCCCGAAACATGACCTCGGCGCGGTTGATGCCGATGGCCTCGACCTTGAGCCGGACTTCATCGGCGCCCAAGGCTGGAGCCGCGACTTGATCGTAGCTCAAAACTTCCGGGCCGCCGGTCCTGTGAAAACGGATCAGTGTGGGCATCCCCCCAACTCTACCGCCAGCTTCATGCCCGTCAACGAGGCCACGGAAATCAGGTCATCGTTTTCGGCCACGCTTCACGCCCGGATGCCAGCTCAGGTTCGTGGATGTCCCGTACATCCACAAACCTTTCTATTTAGAATCCGACTTTGACTCCCGCCTGAACGGACTGGCCGAAGTAGTTATCCTGTCCCGCTTGCACGGAGTAATCGGCGAACACCGTCCAAGTCTGATCAATCTGGACGTCAACGCCGGTATCCAGCAGCGCGGAATCCCGGCTTGGGTTCACCGTGTTCACCACGAACGATCCGGCCCCAAGGCCATCGAACTGGCTGGTGATGCCACGGCTCTGGTCGAGGAACTCGTGCTGCCAGCTGGCGCTGAAGTGAGGAGTGAAGGTCATTCCTCCATCTTGGATAGCGTAGCTGACTCGTCCGCCCAGGCGGCTGCGCAAGGAGTCGGCCTGGTTGTCGTTGACGTCAAGGTTCGCACCGGAAACGCCAGTCTCGTTGTAGCCATCGACATCGAGGTGGACATATTGAAGCCCGAGCGTGGGCCCGAAGGTCCAGTTGCCCCGGTGAAAGTCGTAGCCGCCATCGAGATTGCCCACGATCTGATCGCCGGTCGGGCTGCTATGGGCCGTGCCGTTGAACGCGCCGACCTGCACCTTGCGGTCCTGATCATAATCGCTGAAACCGTAGCTCGCGAGGGCATTGGCGTACCAGCCGCTGTCGCTATAGCTCGCGTAGACTCCGGGCGAGTAGGTATCGACCGAGGCATTGCTACCGATGTTGTCGAGATCGGCGTCGGTGTGGCCGTAGCCGAAGAGCGCACCGACGAGGAAGTGCGGCGTGATCCGGTAGTCCGCGCCCATCTGCACCGCACCCGTGGTGGTGTCGCTATGGGCGAGGCCATTCGCGGGATCGGAGAAATCTTGTCCGAGAACCACGTCACCCGAGATGAACACGTTCCAGGGATTGGTCGGCTGGGATTCGGCAGTGGCCGTTTGCTTCGTGTCCACGCCACCCACCATCGGATCGGCCATATCGCTGAGGAGTCCCGGACGCGGAGCCGGGTTCCAGGCGAGCAAGCGACTATGAACCATTTGCAAGCCGCTATCGACGTTAGGATCATTCAGGACCAGGCCCGAGCAATCGATGCCGCCGTTGCCACCGATGAAGGTGCCATCCACGCCCCGATGCGTCGCCAGATAATCATCGAATTGCTGGGTCAGGAAGGCCGTGTTGTTGAAGGCAATGCTCGAGGCGAAGGTACCGAAGCGAAGCGGCGAATTCTGGTCGAGGAAACCACCGAGCGCATCAGGATTAGCCGTCACCGCGTCACCGATGGCCAGAATCAGCGCATTGGTCTTGCCTTGATTCAACGCACGATTGATATAGCCACCGACGGCCGTCTGGTTGGGAGTCAGCCCACCGAGGGTGAAGAGACCGGCCTGGGTGGTCACATCGACTTGGATGTCATCGGGGTTCGTCGTGGTATCAAAGGTGGCCGAATTGCCCGCCGCAAGGTTCGTCGCATCAAAGGTGAGATTCTCGGTATAGCCATTGACCGTGGTCACCAGCGTGAAAACCTGGGTCGTCTTGACGTGGCCGAGCTCCGAGCCAGTGAAGCCGCTGAAATCCGCATCCAACGTGCCATTGAAATTCGATGAACCTGCGCCGGTCACCTGCAACCGGTCATTGCCCGTATTGTTGACGCCCAAGAGCAACGTGCCCGAGTTCTGTTGATAATTTCCGCCGACCTGGATCGTCCGGTTGATGCCATCCGTTTCCAGAGTGCCACCGTTGTTCACCATATTTCCCGTGCCCAAGGCCGCGCTGTTGGCCACGACGAGAGAACCGCCGGAGAGCGTCGTGCCCCCACTGTAATCATTGGCGCCGGAAAGGGTGACCGTTCCATCCGTTCCGTCGGAATTGATCTGCACGGTGAAGTTGGAAATTTTGTAACCGTAGCTAAAGCTGTTGCCCGCCCCGGGATTGATGTTCAGCGTGCTATCCGCCGCCGTGTCGCCGGAGATATCGCCGATGATGGAGGCCGCACCGCCATAGATGTTCAGCGTATTCGACGCGCCATGCATGGCCACCGCCGTACCATTCGTTGTGTTGTCCTGCTGGATCTTGCCGTAATTGGTAATGACATAGGTGTTGCCCGTGTCGTCCAATTCGATTGCCGCCTGGTTCTTGCTTTCGCCAAATCCATCAGTGTCTTCGCTGACGCCCGAATTGTTTCCTTCAATCGTTCCAGTAGCGCTGTTCGCGATGGTCACGGTGTAGCCGCCGCCTGTCGTACCCAGCACGGCGATGCCGGAATCGGAATCGCCCTTGATGAGTCCACTGTTCGTAATGTTGGAATTCTCGTAAATACTCTGGATGGCAAAATCGACGTCATTCACGTCGTGGTCGATGCCTGCCAGGGTAATGCCGCGTCCGACTCCCTGGGTGTTGCCCGACGCCACCTGTCCCTCAATGGTCGCGCCTGCCTCGTTGGTAATCGTGCCGCCGCCGACCGTGATACCTTCGCTGAATTCGATGGCGCCCGGCGCGGATCCCGCCTCGGGGGTCGCATTCTTGGAGATAATTGAACCGTAGTTATCGATGATGACATTTCCATCCACATCCACGCCGTCGCCATCGCCGGTGACGCCATTGCCCGTGATCGTTCCGTAGTTGGTCACCGTAACCAGTTCGTTCGTGACCAGCGTATTGCCGGCCCCCTGAATACCAAAGCCATCGACATTGATGCCGCTGCCATCGTCGCCCTGAATGGTGGCGCCCTGGTTATTGGTGATTGTCATCGTGTAGACGCCCGTGCCGGTGAAACCGCCCAGTTGCACCGTACCGCCCGTGGTGCCGGTATTGCCGCCGGTGATGCCATGACGCCCGCCTTCAATCGTGCTTTGCGTCTTGCCCGCCACATCGGCCTGGTTGCCAACATAGCCGGTGATCGCGCCCTGATCGGCCGCGACGGTACCGCCGGGGGTCGTCGTGGTGTAGCCGTTGACGATCGTGATGCCGCTGGAACTTTGACCATCGACGCCATCGCTGCTGCTGCCTTCAAATGCGTTCGAGAAAATCAAACCGTCATTATGGACCACGCCGTTAGTTCCCGGACGCACACCATCCGCCGCCGTCGACCAGATGACGCCCGTGCTATAGTTATTTACGATATTCGATCCCGTCTCCACCGTCAGGTTGATGGCCTGGTTTCCCTTGGCCGTCGGCGTCGTGGCCCCGGTGCCACCTGCATCGACACTTTGGATCGTGCCGTAATTTTCGATATCCATCACGCTGGAGGAAGTCAGGGCCGATCCCTTGACATTGACCGCGATGACATCATTGCCCGCGCCCTGCATCAAGGCCCCGGCATTATTGGTGATCAGCGTATTGGATCCACCGGAGTTATCACGGACCACCCGCCCGCCCGACGCCCCGGGGCCCGAGGTAATGGTGCCGTCATTCGTAATGCTGATTTGATTTCCGGAAGCGGTGGAGGTACCCGCCACGGAGATGACCGTTCCGCTGGTGACCGAAAGCGTGCCGCCGGTTTCGACCGTCCCGCTTTGTCCGTTACTCAGAGTTTCAGCCGTCGTCGTCGTTCCGGCCGGAATGGTAAAATCATTAGCGATTGCAGGCTGGGGAATCAGGAGGCCCAGAAGGCCGAGAGAAGCAATCGTCGGGAGAAGTGTCTGTTTTTTCATGGATCAAAGGAATTTTAATTTTCGCCGATAGAGATCATTCCGTTGCCCATTTGGGTTGCGCCGAAAACGGCTGGACCAGCGTCGGAATTTCTCACACCGCATTCCTAGAGAATGGACGGTTGGGCGCGAGCTCTCTATTGTAAAAAGTCAGCGTCGAAATGATGACAAACAGGCGACGAAAATCCGCGCGGATTGAGGCCACGGCCCGAACCGACAGGATATATCAAGCACCCATCGCTCTGCGGAATATGAAAGAAAACATTCCGGCCTACCCTAGCCGTAGCGATCAGGGTTTAGCAATGAGAGCGCCCATGGTGCCCAGGTAATTGCCATACCCGATGACCACGGTGGAAAGAACCAGAATAAGCAGACTAAAAACAAGAAATGTCATCGCCCGCGAACCCGCACCTTTCCACTCCTTGAGGGCCAGTCCCCAAAGCGTGCTGAAGATGATGATGCTCGCCATGTGGAGGGTCCAACTGGAGAACTTGTATTCTCCCATCTGGCTCTCGCCCATCGTATAGAAGAAAAACTGGAAATACCAAGTCACGCCGGCCAGGGCGCAAAAGAGATAGTTAAGCGGAAGGGGATTGCTTCCCGAATTTGCCAGGGCAAGACCGGAATGCGTCGCCATTTCCTCCGCGGGAGCATCGGTTGCAGTCTCGATGATCGGATAATCTTCATCCGTGGCGGCTTCGGGTTGGGCCGCGAGATATTGGCCGCCGGTGCGGTTGCGAAGATTGAGAAAGACGCACCAGATAAAATTGGTCGTGAAGCCTCCCAGGAGAATGACAATCAAAACGGGAAGTCCCTGCCAGAGCGGCGCCGTGCCATGGTGCAGAGCGATGCCTTTGATGGGATCGCCCGCGGCCAAACCAAATGAAAAGCAGGAACTCATCACACCTGAAAAAGTGGCGACGAGGATGCCCTTCTTGAAATTGAATTCCTTGATCGCGGCCTTCTTTTGCTCTTCCGACATCTCGCGTTCCTTGGTCATGCCGGCCAGCCCGGCGACGGCAATTCCCGCCACGCAAATTCCCACGCCGACCAGAATGACCAGGCCCGAATGTGTCCCCAGGACCTTCGCCATGAATTCACCGCGGAAGAGCGGAGGGATCAGGGTGCCAAACACCGCGCAAAAACCCAAGGCGACAGCCATGCCCAGCGACATGCCGAGGTAGCGCATGGTCAGGCCAAAGGTCAATCCACCCAGCCCCCAGAGACAGCCAAAAAGGTAAGTCCAGAACAGCGCAGAAAGACTGGTTTCGCCTAAAACCGCGAAAAGATCATGCGTCATCAAGGAAGCAAAAAACCAGGGCGCGATGATCCAGCTAAAAAAGCCGCCGACCAGCCAGTAGGTTTCCCAGGCCCATCTTTTAACCCCACGGAACGGTATATAAAAACTTGCCGAAGCAAGACCGCCGATCCAGTGAAAAAGAAGTCCGAGGAAAGGATTACTGCCCATAGGCGTATAACGATCTCCGAATCGCGCCCATCAAGCGATGGTAAATTCCATCATTTTTATGCCAAAAATCTTTTTTGAAGATGACCTCAGGCCTGCGAAGCGGTATTTTCCACGTTCTTTCCATGAAAGCGTCGTATCCCCTTCTACTCTCTTTTGTCTTTTTAAGTTCATCTCTCGCCGTAAGCGTTGCTCAGACGAATAATCCCGCCGTTCCCGCCGCACCCGCGGAAGGAAGCGTCGAAACAATTGTCGCGGTACGGCATGGGGAAAAGCCGCCCGGCGGTCTTGGCAATCTGGACAATCGCGGACTCAACCGGGCTTTGGCGTTGCCTAATGTGCTTTTGAGCAAATATGGAACGCCTGCGTTTATTTTTGCGCCCAACCCGACCGAGAAAGTCGATGACGGCAAATTTTACTACGTCCGTCCGATCGTCACCATCGACCCCACCGCCATCCGCTGCCAGCTTCCGATCAACACGGCCTACGGTTACACTCAGATCGACCAACTGGCCAAGGAACTTAAAAAGCCCGACTACCAGCACGCGGTGATCTTCATTGCTTGGGAACACCGTTTTCTCGATGATTTTGCCCGTCTGATGGTCAAGTCCTACGGAGGCGATCCCGCGCAAGTGCCGCCCTGGGCGGGAAGCGATTACGACAGCATCTTTGTCTTTAAGATCACGCATCAGAATGGGCGGGACACTCTCGCTTTTACCGTCGATCACGAAGGGCTCAATAATCTGAGCGATAGCCATCCGTAGGAATCAAGGAAGCGAACCTTGTTTTCGATCGAGCCTTTTTCAGCAAGCTCTCAGAGTCTCCCCAAGGCTTACAGATTCCGCCCCTCTTTTTTTTGCCGTGATCTTTGTCGCAGGGCAAAGAAGAGCATCACTCCGCCGAAGATAAAAAGCACGAGCCCCCACCAACAATTGACGTTGATCGAGAGCGAACTCCGATACATCTCGGTGTCGGTGGAGGTGGCAAGGCCATAGCAGGCCAGAAGCGCGCCAAGCAGCGTAAACATCAGACCAATCGGCAATCGTATATCAAGACCCATGAGATTTTCTTTCTACCAAAAGAGGAAGTTAAGACCGGCGCAAATAAGCAGCAAAATGGTTCCAAGAAAGCCCGGTTTCATATACCACGCCTGATCCGGTTCGACGATTTTAGGGGTCATCGAATAGACCAGACCCTTGAGCTCTTCATTCGTTTTGGTGCGCCGTGTGGCGAGCGAGATAACGAGCGTCAGGAACAGGCAACTGGAAAAGGCAAAGATGGCCAACCAGAAGTTTTGCGCCATTTCGCTCGGCAGAATCTGGAGAACGGCGATCCAGCCGCCCTTGACTCCCGGCGCGTTGCCGGCGGCGAGAGTGCATCCGTGAAAAAGCGCGGAGGTCAGCGTGCCTCCGCAGAGGCCGAAGAAAGCGCCATGACTGGTCGTACGGGCCCAAAACATGCCGAGAAGGAACGTGGCAAAAAGCGGCGCGTTGACGAAGCCGAACACCAGTTGGACGATGTCCATGGCGTTGGAATAGTTGCTCGCCACGTACGCGCAGCCAATGCTCAGGACGACTCCCACCACGGTGACGTAAGTACCCATGCGCATGTAATGGGCGTCGGACTGGTTGGGCTTGATGTAGGCCTGGTAGAGATCGTAAGTCCAGACGGTATTAAAGGCGGTGACATTACCCGCCATGCCCGACATGAAGGAGGCAAGCAGCGCCGTGAGCGCCAGTCCCATCAATCCAGGCGGGCAATACTTCTTCACCAGCGAAAGAATTACTCCGTCGTAATCGGTATCGGTGACCGCCTGCTGAAGCCCCTCCCCGATTTGAGCATCGCTGCTCGAAGCGGACGCCTTTTCCAGCGCGGCAAGTTTATCGGCATTGACGCCGTGATGAATGATCGAGGAGATCGCGGCAGCATCGCTTCCACTCTTCACGGCCGCCACCGCCGCGGGATAAGCGCGATCCGGAATGGCCACCGGCGGGAGGCGATACCCGTCCTTCCCCTGCGAAGCGAGGGCGACCGCGATCATGCCGGGCAGGATGACCAGGGCGGGAAAGAGCATCTTCGGCACGGCGGCGATCAGCGGGGTGCGACGTGCGGCGCTCATGTCCTTCGCCGCCATGGCTCGCTGGATGACGAGGAAGTTCGTGCACCAGTAACCGAACGACAACACGAACCCAAGCCCGAAGACCATGGCGAAAACGTCCACGCCCATGGGGTTGGCCGAAGGTCCGCCGATGATGGGTGTCCAGGCACTGGTCCACGCATTTGGCGCGAAGGTGTGGGAGGCATTGAGCCCCAGCTTTTGCGGATCGGTCGCCACGCCGCCAAGAATGGATTTGAGGGCCGTCCAGCCGCCGACGTCTTTCAGTCCCAAATACACGACCGGGGCAAAGCCGAGCACGATCATGAAAAATTGCAGGACTTCCGTATAGATGGCGGAGGTGAGTCCGCCTTTGAGGACATAGACGAGCACTACGGCCGAACAGATCCAAAGACTCAAGTTATAATCCCAGCCGAGGAGATTATGGAGCAGCTTGGCCAGGGCGTTCATGGATATACCCGACGCGAAAACCGTCATGACCGCGAAGGTCAGTGAATTGAAGCAGCGTGTGCGTTCGTCAAAGCGCAGCTTCAGATATTCCGGCACGGAGCGCGCTTTCGATCCATAGTAAAATGGCATCATAAACACCGCGAGGAAGATCATCGCCGGGATCGCTCCCAGCCAATAAAAATGGCACGTGGCGATGCCATACTTGGCCCCGCTTGCCGCCATGCCCACCAATTCCAGCGCGCCGAGATTGGCAGAGAGAAAGGCCAGCCCGCAAACCCAGGCGGGAATCGAACGTCCGGAAAGAAAGAAGTCCGAGCTCGTCTTCATATACCGCTTGAGCGCGAAGCCAATGCCGATCACAAACCCGACGTAGATCAGCATGATCGCGTAATCGATAAGATGGAGATGCATGGAGAGTTAGATCGAGAAACGGAAAAATAAGGCAACAAACATTACTGGAAATGAAGGGAGTCCATCCTTACCTAAAATTGCAGGTTGAGCAATCGCACCTTCCATTAAAGTTAAACCTTCGGTCATTCCTTGAGACTTAATTCCTAGTGGAAAGAGAATCAGCCCTAAGGCTGAAGCAGGCGCACAAAAACCACGCCATGCGAAGGCACTTCGCTCTGAAACTTCTGGTCAAAGGTGCCCAGGTCTTTCTGGCGCCAGAGATCGCGGACCTTATGCGCGCCGGCGAGATGAAGATCACTCCAGTTCAGCGTCGCCTGCGCGGCGGCGGGGCCGACATTGAAAAGGCCCACAGCCATTGAACCATCCTCCAGCGGACGAGCCCAAATCTCAATCGGGTAGGACGACTCTTTCTCCGCGGGAACCACGACATGAGCGGCCTTGCCCAGCGGGTCCTGGTCAACATCGATCACTTCATCATTTGTCAGCAAGCCGAGCGTGAAGGGATCCAGTTGGGTGAGATCGCATCCGATAAGGAGTGGCGAGGCCTGCAGGCACCAGAGGCTGATATGGAAGTACTGCTCATCCGCGGTGAGATGCGTGGGATGCAGTTGCTTGTGCCACCCCACCTGCCCGACGACGAGCATATCCGGATCATTCCAATGCCCGGGTCCGGCAAAGCTTTCCAAGCCCTTCTGCTTCTCGCCATTGCTCAACATGCTTTTCCAAGTGTCCCGGATGTCCCCCGTGGTTCGCCAGCAATTGCCGCCGTCTTGCGCTCCCCATTTCCAGACATCGCTCATACCGTATTGGCAAAAGCTAAAGACGACGTCGCGGGAAGCCTTGGCCAGCGCATCCCCCATCGCTTTATAGGGTTTCTCCATTCCCGCCACTCCCTCTTCGAGTTTGTAGATGAGCTTGTAACTGCACCAGTCATACTTCAGGTAATCGAATCCCCAACCGGCATAGGATTGAGCGTCCTGCTGCTCATGCTCGTAACTGCCTTCGCAATGACCGCAGGTGCTGGTTCCCGGCGAGGAATAAAGACCGGCCTTCAGGCCTTGGGCATGAATATAGGAGGCGAGAGCCTTCATGTCGGGAAATCGCGAATTTGAATTGATCGTGCCGTCTGGGTTGCGCAGGGGGCCGCCTAACGTGGCATCCCAGCGACCAGTATGGGGAGCATCGACGGTATTTTGCCAGTAATCGTCTATATTGATATAGGTCCAACCGTGATTAATCAGACCGCTCTTGACCATCGCATCCGCCGCAGAGCGAATCTTCTCGGCGGTCACCTTATTGGCAAAACAGTTCCAGCTATTCCAGCCCATGGGGGGAGTCAACGCGAGGGTCGCTCCGACTTTGATGAGCAGGGATCTTTGTGCCTCACCTAGAGCGTTTTTGGCATGGAGCGTGACTTTATAATCGCCCTCGGCGGGAGCCGTGCCGGTGATTTGGCCCGAGGACGCGTCCAGGGTGAGGCCCGAGGGAAGACCATCCGCCGCGAACGTCATGGGCCGATCCCCCGTCGCAGCCACCGTGAAAAGAAAAGGGTGACCGGGATGGACGCCAAAGACTTTCGCCCCGTGAATCTGCGGAGTGGCGGGAGAGATCGGCGTCAGACTGCTGGCGGGCAGAGGAGGGGGAGGAGGTTCGGCAGCTACTGCGGGCGCGGGAGCAGAATTGGTTGCGGGCTCCTGCCCGCGACCGGGACTGGCCAAAAAGGAAACGAGCAAAAGGATAAACGAGCAAAGAAAGGGCCCCACAGACGCATGTTTAATGGGCTTTTTATGCATTGTCAACGAGCCTCGTAAAAGTCGATGGCTGGATGAAGTTCTGCCCTAAACCTTTGTCCCGATACGATGAAGTCCTTTCCGTCCGGGAGTTTGCCTTCAAGATTCTTGGGAGAAATATGAACCTTCATGTTTTCTATCATTAGGATTCTTCCAGGTCTTTAGATAATTCGGGAATTGTTCCTTTAGATATTGAGCTTTTTGTTTGATCGTCCATATTTCGGCCCATAGCATGCAAAGCGAGTCCAACGAGCAACTGCATTTGGCCGCAAGGCTTTATTATGTCGATGGCTGGGACCAGGCCAAAGTCGCAGAACTGGTTCGAGTTTCCCAAGCCAAAGTATCGCGGCTGCTTTCCTTGGCGCGCAAGCGCGGAATCGTTCGCATCACCGTCGCCGATTACGACGCCCGGCAGCGTCCGCTTGAAAGCGAGCTGATCAATCATCTGGGGTTGAAAACCGCCATCGTCATCAAATCGATGGAGGATTTGCCCGCCTCCAAGGTTCGCGAGCTCACCGCTCATTTCGCCGCGCCCTTGATCGAGTCTTTGATCCCCCCGGGAAGTGTGCTGGCCATTTCCGGAGGACTTTCCCTGCAGACCATCATTCACCAACTGCCGATGACGTCACATGCGCCGACAGTCGTCCAGGCGGTGGGCCAGATGGGTGCCCATATCAACTTGTGGGATGCCCAGGAGCTGGGCCGCTCCATCGCGGAAAAATGGCAGGGCAAATTTCTGCTCCTGAATGCCCCCGTCTATCTGCCCAACAAAACGGCCTGCGACACCATGCTCAAACTGGAGCAGATCCAGGCCGTCAAAAAAAAGATGCAGGAAGCGGCCGTGGCCTTGGTCGAGATCCGCTCCGCCTCCAATTCTCTCTTCGCGGATTCCCTCGGCAAGGCGGAACGGGATCAACTGGAACGCACCCACGCCGTGGGCGAAGTTTGCGGTCGCTATTTCGACAATCAGGGCCGCGAATGCGATACCCCGCTAAAAAGTCAGTCTCTCAGCATCGAATTTGAAACGCTTCGCCATATTCCGCAGACCATCGGCGTGGTGACGGGGCAGGAAGATGTCATCGCAGCTCTTGCCGCCGTCCGAGGTTCTTTGGTTAAGTCATTGATTACGGACGAGTCGACCGCGAAAGCCCTCCTGGCCCTGATTAACAGTGACCTCACGGAGAAGAAAACGTCTCTCCATTATCATCTGAGTTAGTTCAAAACTCGGTTTCCACCGGCAGAATCCTTTCCACAACCATCTTTCCGCCGTGCCTACCCCCCTCCTCGAACACAGCCCCAGTCCCGTGGTATCGAACTCGATCTACGGTCGCGTCGTCAACTGGTTCCGGCCGGCACCGGCCATCCCCCGAAAATCCCCGGAGGAAATAGCGACAGCCTACCCGATTTTCAGGTGGCGCATCTTCGAGGCCACCTTCATCGCTTACGCGGCCTATTATCTTGTCCGCAATAATCTTTCGCCCGTGCAGGTCGATCTGGGCCACGCCCTGGGCTACGACAAGACGATGCTGGGTAGTATCCTGGCCTGCAGCGCGGGAGCGTACGGTATCGGCAAGTTTGTGCTCGGCCAATGTGCCGATCGCGCCAATGCCAAGAGGTTCCTTCTGGTGGGACTGGTCCTCACCGCCGCGATGAATTTCGCCTTCGGGCTTTCGCGGGATTTCCCAGTCCATTTGATTCTGTGGACGGTGAACGGATTCGTGCAGGGCATGGGTTCCGGTCCGTGCCTGCGCTCGCTTGCCCACTGGTACAGCGTTCGGGAGCGCGGGACGGTCTTCGGAATCTGGAACGTCTCGCATAATGTCGGGGGAGCCGCCGCTGGCATCGTCGCGGCCAAATGCACCGAGTACTTCGGCTGGCCCAGCGCCTTCTACGTGCCCGGAGCACTCGCCCTGCTCTGTGCCAGCTACGTTTTCTTCCGCATGTACGACACTCCGCAGTCGGTCGGCATGCCTCCCGTTGAAGAGTATATAGCCGGAGGGCAATTTACCAAAGGCCCACATACTCAGGAACGTGAGTTGAGCATTCGCGAGATCTTCTTCGGTTACCTTCTGCGCAACCGGATCCTGTGGTTTTTGGGCGCGGCCACCTTCTTTGCCCACTTTGCCCGTTACAGCATCATCGACTGGGGCCCCACGTATCTGCGCGAAGTCAAAGGCGCCTCCCTCACTGACGGCGGCATGAGCATTGTGGTCAGCGAAGGCGCGGGGATATTCGGCATGCTGGTTATGGGCTGGCTTTCGGACCGAGTCGGTGGCCGACGCGGCATGATCAGCGCCCTCAGCATGTTGCCCCTGGTTCTGGCATTCCAAGGACTGATCATGGTGCCGCCCAATCACCTCTGGTTGGAATTTATCATTTTTGGCGTCCTGGGTTTCTTCGCTTACGGCCCACTGATGCTCATGGGCGTCATGTCCCTCGATTTTACTTCGAAGAAAGCCGTGGCAACCGCGGGCGGTTTCATTGCCCTGTTTGGTTACACGGGCCGCATGGTGGAAGGACTGGCCCTGGGCTGGCTTGCCCAACATTATGGTTGGAAACTCAGCCTGGATTGTGTGATCGGCTGCGTCCTGATCGGCTTCATCCTTTTGTGCTTCACCTGGAACACTCGGCCACGCAGTTAAGGCGGACTCGTCCGCAATTCGTAAAGAGAACCGCCAATAATTCGGCCTCCCCCGGTTCAACGGACTATCCAATAGCGGCTTAAATAGCGACGAGTTTGCGGCGAACAGCTCCCTCAAGACAGGGACGATCAAAAATCTTCCTGGCCGGGGAATGGAAAAGGATTGTTCAAGCCCAAGAGATGAGACATGCTCCGCCTCCTCTTGAATATTTTTCCGGTTTTACATGCACACTCTTTCCTCGTTGAGCAGGCGAAACAGCGCAGGAATCTTGTTACTCCTGGGCTTGGTTAGCCTTGGAGCCGTTCGAGGAAAGGACGCTGCCCCGGTTGACTATGTGAGCCCGATGATCGGAACGGGCTATTTCGGGGCAAACTTCCCGGGTGCGGTCACGCCGGGCGGAATGGTTCAACTGAGCCCCGATACGGTCACCGGAGGAAAGAACACCTCTGGATATCGCTCTTTTCATAAAACCATCCAGGGCTTCAGCTTTACTCATATGTCCGGCGTGGGTGCCAATGGTGAACTCGGGAATTTTCTCGTCATGCCGACGACCGGACCTCTCAAAACGTGGTATGGCGAAACGGATCAACCCGGCACCGGCTATCTTTCAGCCTTCTCCAAGGATTCGGAAGTCGCCCAAGCCGGTTATTATGCCGTCACCCTGGATGACTATCACGTTCGGGCGGAGGCGACAGCCGCACCGCACAGCGGGATACTTCGCTTCACTTTTGGAGCCAACCCACAGTCACGCATCCAAATCGACCTGGCACGGCGTGTGGGCGGTACCTCTCTCCGGCAAACGATAAAGGTAACCAACGACCATACCATCGAAGGCCTCATCGAATGCACTCCAGACGGAGGCGGCTGGCGTCACGGCAAGGGCAACGTGACTTACACCGTTTATTACCATGCCGAATTCAGCCAGCCGTTTCAACAATTCGGCGTGTGGAGCGCAACGCTTCCGCCCGGCCTCTATGACAAGATCATCGAAACGGAACCGTTCATCCAAAGCTGCCAGAATGCGCAAGTGATTCCATCCTGCCGCGAGATGGAAGGACAGCATCTCGGATTCTACTCCGAATTTCCCACCCAGCCGGGCCAAGTGATCTCCGTGAAGGTGGGAATTTCCTTCGTTAGCATCGCCGGGGCCACCGCCAATCTGAAAAGTGAGATCCCGGATTGGAACTTCGACCAGGTCCGCCAAAGCGCCCGTGATCTGTGGTCCAAGGCATTGTCCCGCATGTCGGTTGAAGGCGGTTCCGAGGAACAGAAGACCGTCTTTTATACCGCCCTCTATCATGCCTTGCTGGATCCGGAAGTGATCGCGGACTGTGACGGACATTATCCGGCGGGGGGTGGCAAGATCGGAACGACCACGAGCTTCACCAAGCGTTCCATTTTGAGCGGATGGGACGTTTACCGCAGCGAATTTCCCCTCCTGACCTTGATCGCGCCGGATATCGTCAACGACGAGATTAATTCACTCATCGATCTTGCCGATCAGTCGGGCAATGACTATTTCGAGCGCTGGGAATTGCTCAATGCCTATACCGAATGCATGAACGGCAATCCCGCCGTCGTGATCCTTAACGATGCCTATCAAAAGGGCATTCGAAATTACGACACGGCCAAGGCCTATCAATACGCGGTCAACAGCTGTGAAAAATTTGGCAATGGTGATGTCGGCTACTCGCCTGGCGATCTCTCCGAGACCATGGAATATGACAACGACGATTGGAATCTTGCCCGGCTGGCAGCGTCTCTTGGACATGCGGATGATGCAAAAAAATATGCGGCGCGGAGCGAGACTTTCCGTGATGTCTTCGATGCCGATCAACCGTGGACCTACGATGAGGCGGGCCAGGATGCCCGGCCGGAATGGAAGGGCTGGTTTCGCGCGCGGAATGAAGACGGCACCTGGGCACCCTGGCTGGGACTTTGTTCCGGTAAGACGGTGGAGGAGGCCAGCGTTTATCAGCAGGGCTGGTTCGTCCCGCAGGATGTTCCGGCTCTTATCCAATTGCTCGGCGGCAAGGACCTTTTCGTAGCCAAGCTTTCCGACTTTTTTGAACGCACGCCGGATGTCGGCACATGGAACGGCCCCCTCCGTCCAGGCAGTAAAAATGTGCTCACTCCCTATTACAACCATCCTAACGAACCGGTGCATCTTATCCCGTTTCTCTTCAACCGCGCAGGGGCACCCTGGCTGACGCAAAAATGGGTGCGCGTCATCGATCAGGCCTATAAGACCGGACCGGAAGGGCTGTGCGGCGATGAAGATGCCGGGCAAATGTCCGCCTGGTTTATCCTGGCGGCAAGCGGTCTGCATCAAGCTTGTCCGGGTGATCTCCGCTATGAGATTTTCTCCCCGCTCTTTGACCGCATCACCTTTCGGCTCAATCCCAAAATCGCCTCGGGAGCGGCCTTTACCGTCACGGCGAAAAATAATTCACCCAAGAATATCTATATCCAGTCGGCCATGCTGAACGGCCAACGCCTCGATCGCTGCTGGCTCACCTATCAGGAAATCATCGCCGGTGGAAACCTCGATTTGGTGCTCGGCCCAACTCCGAATCGCAACTGGGGCCTCGCCGATCACTAATGAATTAATCTTATGAATACTCGCATCTACGCTTTTTTCTCCCTGGCCTTGTCGCTGACGCTCGCCACGTCATCTTTGCGAGGACAGGACAAAGCTCCCTATCTCGACAAAGCCGTGCCGCTCGAAGACCGGGTCAATGATCTGTTCGGGCGCCTCACGGAAGCTGAAAAAATCTCGCTCCTTGGTGGCTCAACTTCCTGCACGACGCCGGCCATTCCCCGTCTTCAGGTTCCCGCGATGCGCATGGCCGATGCGGGAGCGGGCGTTCGCGGCATCGACAAAACCAATGATGGCCCCGCCTCGGCTTTTACCTGCGGGGTGATGATGGCGTCCACCTGGGATCCGGCTCTGGTCGGCCGCGCTGCCGCCGCCATCGGTGAAGAGGCCCACAACAAGAAGGAGGGCAGCCAGATCCTTCTCGGGCCCGCAGTCAATATTCAGCGCTCGCCCTTGGGCGGCCGCAACGGCGAATACTTCAGCGAGGATCCTTTCCTCGCGGGCAGGATGGCCGTCGGTTACATCACCGGGATGCAGGCCATGGGAACGTCCGCGTGCATCAAGCACTTTGCCTGCAACAACGAGGAGATCGATCGCCGGGCCGTCAATGTCCAGGTGAGTGAACGGGCGTTGCGCGAAATTTATCTGCCCGCCTTCGAAGCGGGTGTGCGGGAGGGCCACGTCTGGGCGTTGATGTCCTCCTACAACCGCGTCAACGGCCCCCACTCCAGCGCCCAACCTTATCTCCTGACCGACGTCCTGAAACGGGGCTGGGGATTCGACGGCATGGTGATGTCGGATTGGGGCGGCGTTCACCAGACGGCCGCCACGATCAATGCGGGAAACGACCTCGAAATGCCGGGCCCGCCTCGTCATCTGAGCCCGGAAAATGTCGGGCTGGCCCTGCAAAACGGGCAGACGACTCTCGCGGCAATCGATGACAACGTGCGCCGCACTTTGCGCACCATCATTCGTACGGGGCTACTGGATGGCCCCTGGCAAATCAACCCGGATAAGATGAATTCGCCCGAGCATCAAAAGCTCACCCGCGATCTGGCGGAGCAGGGCATCGTGCTCCTAAAGAATCAGGGAAATCTTCTGCCCCTGAATACAACCCATATCCATTCCATAGCCGTGATCGGTCTCGGGGCCAAGAAGCTCCAGATGGGCTCGCGAGGCAGTCCTGCGGTCACTCCCTTTTACTCGGTCGGCCCCCTGGATGGCCTGACGAAACGTGCGGGCGACAAGATCACCATTCATTTCGCCTCGGGCGACTTGGAAAATCACAGCCCGATTCCCAAGACCGCGCTGGTTCCTGACGGAGACGAGACGGCGCACGGATTGCGCGCGGAATACTTCAACAATCCGAATCTCGAGGGAACCCCTGTCCAAACGCGAACGGATGCGACGGTGAATTTCGATTGGACAGGCAAGCCCACCACGGGAGTTCCGGGAATCGGCCCCGACAACTTCAGCGTGCGTTGGAAGGGAAAACTCACCGCGCCGAAAACGGGACCTTATCGGCTGGCCGTCGAAGCAGATGATGGCTTCCGCCTCTACCTGGACGGAAAGAAGCTTCTCGACCACTGGAAAGCCGGGGAATCGAAAGACCAGACGGCCGATATCGATCTGGTGGCCGGGGAACCGCACGCGATTTGCCTGGAATATTTTCAAGCCGGAGGGAATGCGGTCGCCAGACTTCAGTGGCGAGAACCCGGAGTCGATCCACTGCAGGAAGCGGTCGACGCAGCCAAGAATTCCGATGTGGCCATTGTCTTTGTTTCCACCCTGAACAACGAAGGCGAGCATCACGATCGCCCGTCGATGTCGTTGCCCGAACGGCAAGACGCCCTCGTGCAGGCGGTCGCTGCGGCGAATAAAAGGACCATCGTGGTTTTGAATAACGGCACACCGGTGGATATGCGCCCCTGGATCGATCAGGTTCCCGGCTTAGTGGAAGCCTGGTATCCTGGCCAGGAGGGCGGCAACGCCATCGCCTCCATCCTCTTTGGCGATGTGAATCCCTCCGGAAAACTTCCCACCACGCTCGGAGTCCGTCGGGAAGACTATCCCGACTATGGTCACTTCCCCGGAGTGAAAAACCGCGTCAGCTATGACGAGGGAATCTACGTCGGCTATCGCCACTTCGATAAGGAGAACATCGCGCCGCTTTTCCCGTTTGGATTCGGTTTGTCCTATACGACTTTCGAGTATGGTCCCCTGCAACTGTCCCAACAGACGATGGACGGCAAGAGTCCCCTTTCCGTCACGTTGCAGGTCAAGAACACCGGGTCGCGCGCCGGCCAGGAAGTGGTTGAACTTTACATCCACGATCCCGCGCCGAAAATCGACAAGGCGGTGCGCGAATTGAAGGGTTTTGCGAAAGTCGCCTTGGCTCCCGGAGAGAGCAAATCTGTCTCCCTCCCCATCACGCCGCGGGATCTCGCCTATTTTGACGTGCCCGGCAAGCAGTGGAAAGCCGATGCGGGAGACTACGAGATTCAAGTGGGGGCCTCCTCGCGCGATATCCGTCAGCGCGCCACCATCCACCTCGCCTCCACCTTTACGGAGGCGGTTCCTCTCTCCCAAGATCAGTTGGCCTTGAATGGCGGTCTGGGCAAGGATGCCGCCGAGGATCTCGCGGCGGGACGGCCCGCTCAGGCCTCATCGGCCTTGGATCTTTCCGGCCCGGAACAAGCGGTCGATACCGATGATACCACTTCGTGGAGCAGCGAACCGGGAGCACCGCAATGGCTGATGGTCGACTTGGGGAAAGCCCAAAAGATCGATCGGGTGCGGCTTTTCTGGGGAGAGGATTATGCTCTCGGCTATGCCCTCCAGGTTAGCAATGACGGCCAATCGTGGACGGACGTGGCTAAGACTTCCAAGGGAATGGGAGACATCGAATGGATGAGGTTCGCGCCTACGGATGCACGTTGGGTGCGGGTCCTGGCCAGCCAACCGGGTAAGTCCGGCGCCGGTTATTCTCTCGATAGTTTTGAAGTCTATGGAGCGGGCCCGGGCAACTAAGTTATCCGTCACTTCTCGCTTCTCTTGCTTAATTCCGCAGATGCACTCGCCCTTGGTATCGGCGATTCATTGCGGTCCTAGGTCGCCCTGACGGGCGCTGATCTCCGTCACTTTTGCAAAAGATTGGACACATCCGCCCAAGACCTTCCGTTGTACCGGCTAAAGCGGATAACCTCGTAGAGTCCCGAGTCGCTCAGTCCATCGGTGGCGTGGGCGGACGCTCCCTGAGCTGTTTCCGTCCCATCGCCCTTCCGGATTCCTTCATAAAGAGCCAGATCCAGTCCACCGCTAACCGGGTAGGCCATCGTCCCGGTGGAATTGAAGGTGAAACCCGAGTAGAGCGGCTGGCCGCCGATCGATGGCAACATATCACTCGTCACTCCGGAAGGTAGATCGTTGACGGCCAAAGTACCGTCCGAGCTTCGGAAACGCACATTCAGGGGCAATTTGATCCAGCGGGTGATAAGAACTTTCCCCGTTGTCAGTGATCCAATCGCCGGGTCGCCCGCCACAATGAGAGCGTCCGGTGATACGCCGCCGTCGGTGGCCTTGGCCAGAATCACGTAGACATTTTCCCCGCTTTGAAGCGCCGCCATCCTCGCCTGCTCGACGGTTGTCATCACAATATCCACGGCAGCCTGCCGATTATAAGTGCTCCGCGCGCCTTGAATGGCGGGAATGCTCAGCCCCGTCAGCACCGCCATGATTGCCAGGACGGTTAGCAGTTCGACCAACGTGAAACCTCGGTTCCCTCTTTGAATCCTATTCATGAAGAGATCCCTTCGTTAGTAAGCGGCGTGAGACAGTCACCGTAAGCCGTGTCAGCATAGGAAATATTCTTAAGGAGATTAGATTTCATGGATATTTAGAGCGGGCTTTCGAGAAGAATCAGGAAGGGATCCGGTATTTAATGGATAATTTACTGCATAAAAATGCATTTAACGAGGCGTTTGGTCAATCCATTTTGAGCCCCAAAAGCAGCGTCACGTAAACGTCACTTGTCCGTAACAATCAGATAGTTACGAGTATAATTTCAAGAATATTACCTCGAAGACTCAAAACAGGAGGTCGAAAATTGCGTTGCCGATAAATGAATATTAAACTTGATGAAAATTCTAGACGCTGCTTTGCTGGCGCGCCTCTTCCTTTTAATTTTCTGGTATATGCGTTTTTCTTCCGCCCTTCGGCCCTTCGCCTGCCAATCAGAAATGACTCCCTCTCAGGTGAACTTCCGGGAAGTTGAATCCATTTTTTCCGGAAAATTCACCACTCCGCAGCTTGGCACTTTCGTCTTTCACGATGATTAATTTGCTGCTCGGCTTCCACGCACCCTTCCTTCTTCTTCGCCCGGCGGACCTCTTCTTCAGCGCCTCATCGTAGCCTCAGGTCTTCCCACCCTTTGACACATGAAAACGGCTCTACTCAAATTCACGACTCTCGTCTGGATCGCCCTCACAGCTTCTCTCCCCATCGAGTGCATGGCACAACCGGCGGGATCCGCCCCTTCTCCAGCAACTCAACCGCGCGATACGGTATCGTTTGATCGCACATGGAAGTTTCATCTCGGGGAAGCAACTGGCGCAGAGAAACCGGACTTCAATGACGCCTCTTGGCGCGCGCTTGATATTCCCCACGACTGGATGATCGAAGGTGTCACCGGAACGGATCCGGCTGCCATGGATGGCCCTTTCGATCGTAAGTCGCCCGCGGGCGGTAGCGGCGGTTTTATGAACGGCGGCATCGGTTGGTACCGGAAAACCTTCACGCTGCCGGAGTCATCGCGAAACAGGCACACCTTCGTTCTATTTGATGGGGCCTATATGAACAGCCAGGTCTGGCTCAATGGAAAGCTGTTGGGGACCCGCCCTTACGGCTATAGCAGCTTCTACTACGACCTGACACCGGATGCGAAATTCGGCAGCGAAGAGAATGTTCTCGCCGTGCGCCTGAACGTGGAGCAGCCCTCGTCCCGCTGGTATTCGGGCGCTGGACTTTACCGTGATGTCTGGCTGATGACGACGGAATCGGTCCACCTGGCCCAGTGGGGGACCTATATTACGACGCCCCAGGCGGCAACCACGGGAGCGGAGGTTCGTGTACAAACCCAAGTGCAGAACGATGGGAATACGGCCAGCGAGGTTATCCTGACGACCCGCGTGCTTGATCCTGATGGGCAGGAAGTCGCCCACCAGGAAGCGAGCAAACCGGTCGCGGCGCATCAAGGTTCCACCTTTGACCTGACGCTTTCCCTGCCCACGGCCAAACTTTGGTCGCCCGAGACGCCGATTCTTTATCGTGCCGTCAACGAAGTCCGTGCCAAAGGGGTGCTGGTCGATGCCGTGACGATCTCCTTCGGCATTCGCACCCTGAAGTTCACGAAGGATCAGGGATTTTTCCTCAATGGCCAGCGCTTCCAAATCAAGGGCGTATGCGACCATCACGATCTGGGTTGTCTGGGAGCGGTGGCTTTGTCCCGGGGCTTCGAGCGCCAGTTGCAGATCCTCAAGGGCATGGGCTGCAATGCGCTTCGCACCTCGCATAATCCCCCCTCCCCGAAGCTTCTCGATCTTTGCGATCGGATGGGATTCCTCGTCATGGACGAAGCCTTCGACGAGTGGAAAATATCCAAAAAGAAATTTGGCTACGGTCAATTCTTCGATCAATGGAGCGACGTGGATATCAGCACGATGGTCGATCGTGACCGCAATCATCCCAGCATTATTCTGTGGAGCATCGGCAACGAAATCCGCGAAGGAAAACTGGGCGCTCCCGATTCGGTCACCGCCATGTCGCAACGTCTGGTTGACGATTGCCACCGCGAGGATGCCAGTCGCCTCACCACTTCGGCCTGCGCCTCGCCCGAAAACGATTGGACAAGCGGTCTGGCGAAAGCGTTGGATGTCTTTGGGGTCAATTATAACCCCAGCTATTATTCCCAGGGTGATCCCACCAAAATCGCCGAGACGAAGACGAGCAAGCCGGAAGAGTTTCATGGAGAGCTTCCCATGATTGGCAGTGAAACGGCCTCAGCCATTAGTACTCGCGGTGAATATGGAATAACGCTCGACGCGAACGGCAATGTGCAAATGAATGGCGACCTGAAATTCCAGGTTCCTGAGTACGGAAACTACCCGGCGAAGTATCTCAATCGCGCCGAACGATCCCTCCTCGCCATTCAAAGTTCTCCCTGGGTTGCCGGCGAGTTCGTCTGGACAGGATTCGACTATATCGGCGAGCCCTCCCCTTCACCATGGCCCGCGCGCAGTTCGTACTTTGGGACTCTCGACCTTTGTGGTTTTCCCAAGGATCGCTATTATCTCTATCAGGCCGCGTGGGGAGAAAAGCCCGTGGTGCATATCCTGCCCCATTGGACCTGGCCTGGATTCGAAGGCAAATCGATTCCCGTCTGGGTTTATACCAACGCCGATTCCGTGGAACTGTTTCTCAACAACCAATCCCTCGGCGTGAAGAATTTTCCCAACGATACGGAGGCTGTGCTCTCGCGGGCGACGCTAAAAGAGAACGGTGTTTCGGTTGATATCGTCAACACCGAAGGCAAGACCGAACCGAGCCTGCATCTCGCTTGGAGTGTTCCCTACGCTCCCGGAACATTGAAGGCGGTGGCGAAGAAAAATGGCCAGATCGTGGCCAGCGACGAAATCCACACCACGGGCGCACCGGCTTCCCTCACTCTCGTCCCCGACCGGACGAAGATCCAGGCCAACGGCCAGGATCTCTCCTTCATCAAGGTCACGTTACTCGACCGGGACGGCAATGTCTGCCCGAACGCCGATAATGAAATCGAATTCACCCTCAAGGGCCCGGCGGCGGAACTGGCTGGACTGGACAATGGCGATCCCACCAATCATGAAGCTTTTCAGGGAACCCGACACAAGACTTTCCATGGTCTTGCCTTGGCGGTGCTGAAATCGCATTACGACACCCCCGGTCCCGTCACCCTGACCGCTTCGGTTTCAGGTCTTCCTCCCGTCACGACGACGATTGAAGTCGAATCGCCCTAAGCGGAGAACTTTTTAGAACCTTCTCCGGCTCAACCCGACCCGGAGAAGAATCCCACTCACCTAACTTTTACGGTTTCGAGAAGAGAAGACCCGGGCAAACCATGATCGGGGCTTCACGCTGGCCACGGCCGGAAGAGCAACCGCCGTCGTGATCAAGGCCTGATCGATCCAGGCATCGTGTTCAGTCGAGGACTCGTGCGTCAGGCGGGCCATCAGCGCGTGATTATGGTCGTGGCCGGCATGCACCGCAACCTGCGCAGCCCGCGCTGGCGCAGGCTGCGCGACGGCAAAGAAGTCATCGCCGGAATCCGAACCGTCGAACATACCCGAATCTCCGGAGTCCTCGCCAATGTTCAGCTCGGTATCGAGGATCTGGTTGAACTGATCAGAATCCGACCGTTGCAGCACGGTCAGGTCGTTCGGCGGGAGGAACAGATCGGTCACCCGGAAGAGATCAATGTTGCCGCTCCAGGAAGGAATCCGCGACATCATGTTGTAACCCTCCGACAGGATACCGAGGTAAGCCGCGTCGCCCGCCTCCACATCGTAGTACATATAGGTCAACTGACGGCTGACCTGATTACCGATCAGGATGGCCTGGAAATCGGTAAAAAAGGCGGCGAAGCCCGACTTCGAAATTTCCAGCGTATCGGCCCGCTCGTAAATCGTGCTCGCGAAATAGGAGTTCAATTGGACGTATTGCGTGGGGCTGTCGGGATTGATCGTCAGCACGCCCGTACCGAAGATCGAATCCGGGCCGCCCTGGAAATTGATATGGTCGGAGACGAAGCTGGTGTTGCCGATCGCGAAGGTCGTCCCGAGGAAGAGATAGGCGCCGTTACCCACGGTGAGCTTGATGTTGCCCTTCTCCGTCACCAATCCGGTCGCATGCAGCGCGCCGCCGCCCTTTTGCGTGAAGGTGAGGTTGCCGGCTCCCGTGGTGAAATTTGTGATCGAGAAATCGGTGGTGGAGCTATTGCCGAGGATAATGTCCCCCGTCACCGTGTTGGCCGTGAGTGACCGGGCGGTCATAAGGATTCCGTCGTCGCCTGAGCCGATGCCGGTCGTGGCGTCAAACTTCACATTCGCGGCCACCACATTGACCACCTGCAGCATGGGAATAAGTGTGGTATCGACTTCCTCGATATTGCCGGCGGAGATAAAGGTCGCCAGTCCGTTCAAGGGAGGCGTCACACCCGGAATTGCATCGCTCAGACCGGTGCCGACAAAGTTGAGCAGGATATTCCCCGCATCGGTGGTCGTGAGCGTGATGTCGTTGAGATTCGCATCCTGGTTGATCTCCACATCGCGGGCGTACATGTCCCCGGCGGAAATGATGCTGATGGGACCGTCCTTCGCGAGTACTTCGTTCAGGTCGAATCCATTCGGGTAGAGATTCGAATGGACCGTCTTGTAATTATGGATGTAGATGCCGCCGGAGATCGAGGCCGTGGCGCCATCGATCTCATCCGCGTAGACACTGAGATAACCGGTGGGATCGACCGGGCTGCCGATGCCGGTGGTGGTGTGAATGGTGATGTCGTTGGCAACAACGTGGTAAACCGGCGTGCTCGCCAGCGGATCCGTCTGCAGCGAGGGCGTGAGACTGCCGCTCGTGAGATTGAGAACGAAAGCGCCCAGCGGCGTGTAAACCTGCTCGATGGTCAGGCTGCCGTCATTGAGGATATTAATGTCGCCCGCCGTGCCGGTGATCTTCGCGGTCAAATCGTGGATGTTCGTCAGGGCCTGGATGCCGGTGGCGGCATAGGCGTTCAGGATGTTGGCATTGATCTTACCCATCTCCTGCTGGATGCGGCTGTTCAGGGAGGTGAGGTTGACCGTGCTGCTGTCGGTGTTTGCCGTCAGGTCGTTCACGTCGATCGTGCCGCCGGCGGTCAGCGTGAAGTCGCCATAGGGCATCAACACATGGTCGATGTTGATATCGTTCAGCTCCGAGACCAGGATGTAGGCGTTCTGCGCCGTGGTGGTGGCATCGAACGTGGTGACCGCCGTGTGCAGGCCATGAATGCCCTGATCAGCCGTGGCGGTAAAGGTGTCACCCGACAACAGCGGCGCGAAATTGAGCGGCGCGATGATCGCGGGATCCGTGATGGTGGTGATATCCAGGTCCTGGATGTACCCGCCGTTCGCGGTGAGATTGACGTCGCTTTCCGCCAGCACGGCAATACCCGCGCTCAACGTTCCGATAAAGATGTTCGCACCCGTCTGCACCCCAGCCGGGATGGCGGTGATCGTGATGGCACCGTTGATGGTGCTGGCGTTATAGACGTTCAGGTCGCCTGTTTGATCCTCGGTCAAGGTTCCATCGCCGGTGACGGTCGCATTGAGCGTCTGGATGATGGTGTCGAGGTAGGTCGTTCCCCCGGATTGGACCGTGAGGACGTTGCCAATGATCTTGTAAGCGCGCGCCGAGTTGGCGGGGGTCGGCTTGTATTCGCCAATCGTGCCGGCCGCGGTGAGATAGATATCGCTGCTGAAGTTGACGCCGGTACCCGCCTCGATCTCGCTGTAAAGCAGGGAAGCCGTGCCCGTGGCGGTGATATGAATATCGCCGGAAACCGTGTCGACCTGATTGAGCGTCAGGTCACCCGTCGTATGAATCAGGATCTGGCCGCTGCCGGTGGCGTTGGCCACGAGCACCGAGCCGAACACGTTGACATCGATCGCGGAATTGGCCGCGCCCTCCAGACCTTCCGCCGTCAGGGTCATCGTGTCGCCGGTAATGAGATTGTTCGTTCCACCGAGGATGGCCCCCGTGGAGGTGATCGTCACATCGGCCAGGGCTCCGGCATTGATCGTGCCGAGCGTGATATTGGCGGAGGTGAGGTCCAGCGTGTTTTGCAGGACGATGGTATTGGCCGAAATGCTGGTGTCGCTCGTCACGGTATCGACGATCATGGCCGCATCGTTCTGGATAAAGATCAGGCCATTTTGCGTCTCGACGTTGACCAGTTCCAGCGCGCCGCGATTGGTCAGGCGGATGGCTCCAGGGCCGCTGGTCACAGCGGTTAATTTGGATATCTCCGTCACGAGGCTGTCGTTGTCGCCCAAGCCGCTGAGGCTCGTGCCGGAATTCATCGTCAGGTCATCCGTGACGACATCGAAAAGTGCGGTGGCACCTGTCCCAGAAGTCCCGCCCATGATCTTGCCGCCCGCCGTCAGGTTAACTTGGTAAGGCGTCAGGCTGTTCGCGCCATTGGTGGGCGTGCTGAGATAGGTGGATTGACCCTGAGGCAGGTTCTCGAGAACCAAGTCGCCGTCGGTCGTCAGATCAATGTTGCCATGGCTCGCAGCCACGAGGCTGACATCGAGCTCGGTGGTCAGAAGATTGTGCAGGACGATATTGGCGCGGTTTAGATCCGTGCCGCCGTTATCGATGGCATTAAGCGTGGTGACTTCCGTGTTGAGCAGAATCCCGCTGAACGCCTGGAGATTGAGCGCGTAACCGATGACATTCGCCGTCGTCGCGCCCGTGGCGGCGTTCTGGTCAATCGACCCGCCGGTGGAAATCAGCGTGACGGAATCGCTGGCGGTAACTGTGTCGGTCTGCACCAGATCGACAATCAGATTGGTGTC